>JAOZLL010000087.1 GCA_029934835.1 Flavobacteriaceae bacterium
TACCAGTGGTTGATGATAACAATAAATTGATTGGAATAGTTACCAACCGTGATTTGCGTTTTGAAAACGACAACAATAGAAAAATCACTGATATTATGACTGCTGAAAACTTGGTAACCGTTCCAGAAGGAACTTCTTTACAAGAAGCCGAAGTGATTTTACAAAACCACAAAATTGAAAAATTACCCGTTGTAGATGCCAATTATAAGTTAGTCGGGCTGATAACTTTTAGAGATATCATGAAAGTAAGAGAAAACCCAAATGCCAATAAAGATACTTATGGACGCTTGCGAGTAGCTGCAGCAATCGGTGTTTCAGGAGATACCATTGAGCGAGCAGCAGCCTTGGTTGCAGAAGGTGTTGATGCTTTAGTAATTGATACAGCACATGGACATAGTGCAGGAGTTATTGATACACTCAAACAGATTAAAAAATCACATCCAACTACAGATGTGATTGTAGGAAACATTGCCACAGGAAAAGCGGCAAAATATTTGGTAGAAGCAGGAGCAGATGCGGTAAAAGTAGGTATTGGTCCCGGATCTATCTGTACTACACGTATTGTTGCTGGTGTAGGATATCCACAATTATCGGCTATTATAGATGTAATCGAGGCAATTAAAGATACTGGAGTTCCAGTAATTGCCGATGGTGGAATTCGATATACAGGTGATATTCCAAAAGCTATTGCTGCTGGTGCAGATAGTGTCATGTTGGGTTCTCTTTTGGCGGGAACCAAAGAATCACCAGGCGAAACCATTATTTATGAAGGTAGAAAATTTAAAACTTATCGTGGGATGGGTTCTATAGAAGCCATGAAAAAAGGTAGTAAAGACCGCTATTTTCAAGATAATGAAAACGAAGTCGGAAAGTTAGTACCTGAAGGAATTGTTGGTCGTGTACCTTATAAAGGCGAATTACACGAGACTATGCATCAATTTGTCGGAGGTTTGCGTGCAGGAATGGGTTATTGTGGTGCCAAAGATGTAGAAGCCTTAAAAGAAGCACAGTTTATCCAAATTACGGCTGCAGGTATGCGTGAAAGTCACCCACATGATGTGACGATTACTAAAGAAGCTCCAAATTATTCGAGATAATTCGATGAGTTTTAAATAAAAGTTTAGAGTGAATTATAAAATGTAAAAGCTTTCATAATCTCATTTTCAGTAACCTGACAGTTTATGACAGGTTTTCCAATAGCTTGTAATAAAACAAAATTTAGTTGTCCATTTACATTCTTTTTATCGTGTTTCAACAGATCAAATATAATAGGATAATCTTCTGTTGTAAATGTAACTTTTGGATAAATACTTGTAATTATTTTTGCAATTTCATTTGCAGTAGGAAAACCTTGAGTTTGAGAGGATAATGAAACTGCCAAAATCATGCCTATTGCTACAGCTTCACCATGTAATAACTGTTGTTTTTTAGGTTTTGACATAAAGTGAGTCTCAATGGCATGTCCTAAAGTATGTCCAAAATTTAATGTTTTACGAATCCCTTTTTCTGTGGGATCTTGTTTGACGATTTGTTCTTTTAATTGAGCTGATTTTTTTATTATATTTTCATCTATACTAATTGAATTTGTGTCTAAACTTTTAATGTATTCCCAAATAGTATTGGTGTCAATTAAGCCGTATTTTATTACTTCGGCTAATCCTGAATGCAATTCTCTTGGAGCCAAAGTATCTAAAAAATTGGGATAGATTAAGGTCATTTCAGCTTTAGCAAATAATCCAATTTGATTTTTTAGATGTTGAAAATCTATACCTGTTTTACCACCAATAGCCGCATCCACCATACCTAGAAGTGTAGTAGGTATATTGATAAACCGCATACCTCGTTTAAAAGTTGCTGCTACAAATCCACCCATATCAGTAATAACGCCTCCACCAAGATTAATAAGGATGCTATTTCTGTCGGCTCCGAGTCTGGCTAATTCATCCCATAAAATCTGACAGGTTTTTAAATTCTTATGTTTTTCTCCTGCACGAATTGGGATAAAAGTAAAAGGGAGAACTAATTGTTTTTTTAGAGTAGGTAAACAAAATAGCTGTGTGTTTTCATCGATTAAAACAAATAAGCTAGAATAGTTGGTTTTTTTTAGGAACTTATTTAACTGATTAAACCCATCATTTTTGTAAAAAATAGGAGTCGATATTTCAGTACTATTTGACATATTTTGGTTTTTAATGAAAATATTTTACAAAATAAGACAATTATCAGTTTTCTACATAAAATTACTCATTAAATTTGTAAAAATCTAATTATAAAAATCATGAGTACTATATTTGATAACACCGAAGTAGCTTTTGCTGTAAAATCGGATTCAGAAATAGAAAGAGCTTATTTTCTATTTAAAATTATCCAAAGTGAACCGATGGTCAAGATTGGTTCTAAAATCACACAATTTGCTTTAAAAGCACATTTACCTGTTGAGGGTTTAATTCGCATGACTGTTTTTAACCACTTTTGCGGTGGTGTAACTGAAGAAGATTGTATGCCTGTCATTGATAAAATGTATGCAAAAAAGGTACATTCTATTCTAGATTACTCTGCCGAAGGTAAAGAGGAAGAGGTACAATTTGATAAAGCTGTTAGGATAACTCTTGGAGTTATTGATTTTGCTAAAAAGAAAGTTAGTATGCCTTTTGCTGTTTTTAAACCAACAGGTTTTGGGCGATTAGGAATATATGAAAAGGTTTCTAATAAGGAGAAACTCTCTAATGAAGAACAAAAAGAATGGAACAGAATCGTTCTCCGATATGACCAAGTAGCCAAAGCTGCTTATGAAAATAATGTGCCATTACTTATTGATGCTGAAGAGGTTTGCATGCAAACAGCTGTAGATGATTTGGTGGAAAGTATGATGGAAAAATATAATAAAGAAAAAGTTATCGTATTTGGTACATTACAGTTATATAGACATGATCGTATGGATTATATTAAAGCCTTATATCAGAGAGCTGTTGAGAATAATTTTTACGTTGGTATGAAATTAGTGCGTGGTGCTTATATGGAAAAAGAACGTGAAAGAGCTGAAGAAATGGGTTATACTGATCCTATTTGTGCTACAAAAGAAGCTACTGATAAAATGTTTAATGATGTGATGAAATATATGTTTGATAATATAGATAGGATGGCTATTTATGTAGGAACACATAATGAGGAAAGTTCGTTACTTTTTAAAGAAATGATTGATAACTCAGGATTAGATAAAACAGATTCTCGATTATGGTTTGGACAATTGTTTGGTATGAGTGATCATATCAGTTATAATATTGCCAAATTAGGATATAATGTTTCCAAATATTTACCTTTCGGACCTGTAAGAGATGTAATGCCCTACTTGATAAGACGTGCCGATGAAAATACTTCAGTTGGAGAACAAACTAGTAGAGAACTAGAATTATTAAAGAAGGAACGAAAACGTAGAAAAATTTAAATTTCAAAAAAAAACCAAGATTCGAAATCTTGGTTTTTTTTGTTTAATCTTTTTTCTTGCCACCTCGCATAAAAATCAAAAGCATAACAAAGAGACCTAAAAATGCAGCAAACATTATAACTGCTTGAATAACGCCATTGGCCCAATCTACTAAAGGTAAAAAATTTGCTAACATAAATATTGCGATTAATTGTTAATATTGCGAATTTACAAAAATATTCAAACTATTTTATGACAATTATCAGATTGTAACTTTTTAGTAACTTTTCTAGAAAATCATACTAATAATCTAAGAAATTGTTATTTTTGGCTATATCTTATAAAATAATATTGATGATGTTAAAAAACCCCTTCTTAAAATTGCTTAGAGTTTCATTTTTTTTTATTTCTTTATTTTTTTTATCCATCAGTTTAGTTAGTTGTGGAGAGGAAAAAAAAGCACCTGCAGCTACATCCAATAAAATTGTGATTAAACAAGAATTTAAAGATAAGGTTAGAAGTGAAAAAACTTCTGATGAATACTTATTACTCGAGAATTCTTGTTTGTATTGTCATACTATTGGCACTAACACTGAAAAAGAAGTAGCACCAACCATGCAAGTTGTTAGAGATATATATAAACAAGCACATCCTAATAAGGAAGCTTTTGTACAATCTTTTTTAGATTTTTGTGAAAATCCTGTTGCTGAAAAAGCATTGATGCCTAGTGCTATTGAGCAATTTGGCATGATGGAAGACGCGGGACATACTAAAGAAGACGTAGAAGATATCGCTGCATATTTATTTGATTATCCGTTTTAACCTGAGTTCAAATTGAAGTTATAACAAAACAAAACTCCGATTTGTTATCAATCAAATCGGAGTTTTGTTTTATAAAATTTATTAACTTATTATTCCATAATCATCTCTGCAAAACTCTCTGCCCATTCTAGAAATTTTTCTTGATCATCATCTGACAACTTTGCATCTAAATGTGTAATTGGATAAATTTTCATTGGCATTTCCCCATATTCAATAGCCTCAGCAATATCATCTAGAGCAGATAGTTTATCTAATTTTGAAAATGTATTCCATTCTGAAAAATTCAACTTTTCTCTCCCTACTCTAGTATCACGACTCACCAAAAAAGATACTGGTGCTACATAAGAATACCAAGGATAAACAGTCTCATTAGAATGACAATCATAACAAGAGTTTTTGAGCATGGTGACTATATCTTTGTCAATTGAGGTATTCTGTACTAAATCGTTTGGATTTTCAGCCCTAACCTCAGGCAAATTCACTGGAACAAATTGGATAAGAATCAGAAGTCCAAAGAATATATAAAAGAATTTCTTAAGCATATCTAAAAAATTATTCTGCTAATAATGCAGCTGCTGTACTTTCTGCCCAGCTGATTAACACTTCTTTTTGCTCAGATGACAAAGCCATTTTTGGATATTTTTCTAATATTTTTTCAGTTGGCATATCATCATTTTTCACCTCTTTTGCTACTTTATTTAGCTTAGAAACTAATTTTGATTTCTTTAAACTAGATAGTTTATCAATATTAAATTTCATTTTTGCTTTTTTGGCTTTGGCATCGTTATTATGACATCCATAACAAGAATTTTGAAAAATAGTATTTATATTTTCAGGTAGCTGAAAAGTATCAACTTCTTCAAAAGAAGTGTAAGTTGAATTTGAATACTCAAAACTTGATAATCCTAAAGCTAGCGTTAATAAAGCAATTAGTGTAAGTGCTGTTTTCATTTGTAGTAGTTATTTATAATTATTAATTTAATTTTTACAAATATATAAAAAGTAAGATATCCGTATATATCTGTAGTCTTTCATCAGAATTTCAACAATTATGCCATCTTACTTTATCTCTTGTAAAAGAAAAAATTTACCCAAACCTCCTAACAGGTTTTTTTTAACCTGTTAGGTTTGAAAAGAATAACATACCTAACAGGTTAAAAAAAACCTGTTAGGAAAACGCAAATACTAGTTTCCTAGAAAATGTCATTAATCAATTTTCTAATTTTTATAATATGGGTGAATAGACAATTAAACTAATTTTTCATAACGTTTATTCACCTCATCCCAATTTACAATGTTCCAAAAAGTACTGATATAATCTGGACGTCGATTTTGAAATTTTAAGTAATAAGCATGTTCCCAAACATCTAATCCTAAAATAGGAATTCCGCCACATCCTGCATCTGACATTAAAGGATTATCTTGATTGACAGTACTGCATACTTCCAACTTCCCTTTATTGACACATAGCCAAGCCCATCCACTTCCAAAACGTGTAGCTGCCGCTTTATTGAAAGCTTCTTGCATTGCTTCGAATGACCCAAAAGCAGTAGCTATAGCATGAGCCAATTCACCTGAAGGTTTTCCGCCACCATCTGGTGATAAATTTTTCCAAAATAAAGAATGATTGTAAAAACCACCGGCATTATTTCTAACAGCTGCTCCATAATTGGTAATATTGTCTAATAAGTCTTCTATAGACTTTCCTTCTGCATCGGTTCCTTTAATGGCATTATTAAGATTGTTAGTATAACCGGCATGGTGTTTTGAATGATGGATTTCCATGGTCATCGCATCAAAATGAGGCTCTAATGCATCATAGGTGTATGGTAGATTTGGTAATGTAAATGACATAATATATATTTTTAGTTAGTAGTGAAACTTTTCACATTTTAAAGATAGGACTAAAAAAAAGGTGTTACATCAAATTTACATAACACCTTTTTATAATTCTATAGATAATATTTATACTACATGCTTTTTACAATAGGTTTACAATCAAACTATCATCTACTTTACTAACTTTTGCAATATCTTTTTTAGTCAAACCTTTAATGGTTTTATCCCACTTTTTATTGCTTAAACCTGATTGTACTTTTAGATCATTTAAAGCTATTGGTGAATTTGATTTCAAAATTGCAAATACTGCTTTTTCCTCATCCGTCATTTCAATTACTTTCTTTTCAGGTTTTATTTGCGGAAAGAATATTTCGCATTCTCTATTTCCCTTATAAACATTAGCCTTAAGAGATGTTGTTATGAATGCTCTGACTAATTTGTGACCCAAACTAGTGATTTATCTGCTATAATTTGCGAAATGGATATTTTCTATCTGAGCTCCATTCATTATAAAAATTCCTATTCTTGTTTCCAAAACACCTTTGTTTAATTTATTCACTTATCTCTTTTCTAAAGACACATGATTAATAAAACCCTTACCTCTTTCAAGTTCTTTATGAAACTCTTGAAACAATTGTTCTTGATTTTCTTTTGTTTTCTTTAATCCGTAGAGTCGAATTGATTTTTCTAGTTTATCTTTAAAAGTAGAAAAATAATCATCATTATATCTTTTTTCTTTATATACAATATAATTATCTTTTAAATTATCCTTTAACTCTTTTAACATTTTTGGTATTCTATCTTCGTAGGTTTTTTTATGATTTTTTATAAAATCATCTCTCATTTCATATACATCATCACTCCAAATATTATCACTATAAATAATTCCTCTTTTAAATTCAGGTATCCAAATAGTATTAAAATTAGGATTTATAATATTGTAAACAATATGTAGAGCTTGTGAATCAGGTCCAATGTGACAATTTATCACCAATTCTATATCAAAATCATCTAAATAAGTTTCAATATTTAACTCTTCTTTTTTAAAAAATTCAGTTCTTTCAATTTTTTCAATTTCATTTTTAAAGTTTTCCAAAATTTCTTTTATGTCAATATCGTATTCCTCCTTTATCCTATAAAAGTGATACGTAGTGGACGAAGAACGAAAA
>JAOZLL010000088.1 GCA_029934835.1 Flavobacteriaceae bacterium
AAATATTTTTTTAAATTTTTGCATTAGATAGGATTAACATCTGAATATCTTGTAAATTTATCAAAATTTTAAAAGCTGTGCACAAAAATAAAATGATTACTGTATTAGGAGCGTCAAACGTTGATATTACGGGTTTTACAGAACAAAAATTGATTTATGGAGATGCCAATATCGGACATACGGTAACTACTCCTGGTGGCGTTGGGCGCAATATCGCCGAAAATCTATACCGTTTAGGTTTTGATATTAATTTAATCAGTGTTTTTGGTGATGATCCTTTGAGTGAATATTTAATAAAATCTTGCCAAGAATTGGGCTTAAATATTGAAAATAGTATTTTTCTAGAAAATGCTTCAACAGCTACTTTTTTAGCAATAATGGATCTCCAAAACGATCTAGCTTTAGGAATATCCGCAATGGATGTTTACGATGAGATAAGTACTCGAATGATTGATTTAAAACTACGAGCAACTCAACAACCAGATTATTTGGTATTTGAAACCAACTTTTCGTCTGATATACTTGAATTTGTTGCAAAAGATAATCAGAAAGCAAAACTTGTACTAGATACTGTATCTGGTAAAAAAGCACTACGTTCAAAAGAAATTTTGCCTTATCTACACATCCTAAAAACAAATCTATTAGAAGCCGAAATGTTATCAGGAATTAATCCAACAAATGCTGAAAGCAGAGAAGAACTCATTAGCTATTTTTTAAATTTAGGTGTGAAAAATGTATTTATCACTACAGGAAAGGATGGTGTAATTTATGGTAATAAAGAAGTAATTACGCAAAGAGGTCCTATTCCTTCAACAATACTAAATACAATAGGAGCAGGTGACTCTTTTGTTTCAGGTATTGTTTATGCCGATGCCTTAGGAATGGATATACATAAAATGGCATTATATGGCATGGCAAGCGCTAGTTTAAATGTACAGTTTAATGGAGCCGTTTCGACTGAGATGACTGTAGAGAATATTGAGAAAATTATTACTAATCAATAAGTTAAGGTCTAGAATAAGTAGTAACACATATCGTCACTGCACTTGACAAGTTAAACTTCATCCACCTACAAAACTAAATCAATATCCGGCTGAAATAACGGGAATAATCAATTTATACAGTTCTAATAATGAATATAATGAGTAGCTAGTAAACCCTACTGCTACAATTCTTGATGGAATGTAGGTTTAAAAAACATTTTAGATAACCTGATATTTATCAGATGTTGCATAGAAAATAGATTCTATTTTTGCTCCGTAATAAATGTTACATATTTTCATTATTAAACTAAATATATACAAATGAGAAATTTAATTAAAATCGTTGTTCTTCTATTTACAACAGCAACATTTGCACAAGCTGGACATTTAATGGCTGGCGTAGGTAGCGTAAACACTTCTATGGGTGGAGCTGCTACTGCTCAACCTATTGATATTAGTGGAGCAATTCAATGGAATCCAGCAACGATATCAACTTTTGATAGTACTATTCTAAATTTAGATGTAGGTTTATTCTTTGCATCACCTGAACTCAGTTCTACACTTCCAGCCAATATGATGTTTTCGGGATCACCTGAAGTAACTGGTTTAACAACCGATGATAAAGGTGTTTCTCCTATGCCAGCTTTAGCAGTAGTTTGGGGAAAACCAGATCATAAAATAACTTATGCATTTTCAGCTTTTGGAGTAAGTGGTTTTGGTGTTGATTTTGCCGAAGAGACAAATTTACCAATGGATGCTCTTGGCAATCCAAACCCAAACTGGGATCCAACCAATTCTAACCCTATTAGCTATCCTCAAACGATGAATGGTTTTGGGCATCTAAAATCTAATTATATGTTAATGCAAGTTGGTTTTACAGTGGCCTATGAGATCTCTGACAAGTTTTCAATAGGTGTTACGCCAAACTTTAACTATGCTTCTTTAGAAATTGCTCCTAACCCAACTACGGCACCTGACTTACCTGAAGCTTTTGGTGGAGGTGGAAGAGGTTATCCAGAGGCTGACAATGCTTCAACAACGGGTATTGGTGGACAAATAGGTCTTTTCTATGATTCAGGAAAAGGTTTTAAACTAGGTGCTTCGTATAAAACGAAACAAACTTTAGGTGATCTTAAGTTTGAAAACACCTATCTTGATGGAAGCAACGCTCCAGATAGTCGATTTGATATGGATTTTCCTGCCATACTTTCTTTTGGAGTAGGTTATTCTAACAAATCATTTGACTTAGCTGTAGATTACAGATTTGTAGATTATGAAAATACAGATGGTTTTGCTGAAAAAGGTTGGGTTATTGCAGAAGAAGGTATGATGGCTGGATATCCTACAGGAGCTGTTAAAGGCTTTGGATGGAAAAATATGAATGTCATTTCAGCTGGATTACAATATAAAGGAATTAACAAACTTCCTTTACGTGTTGGTTATACCTATAGTAGCAATCCTATTGATGAGGAACTTGCATTCTTTTCTGTCTCTGCACCAGCAGTGATTAAAAATGCCTTCCAATTTGGTTTAGGTTATGAAATTAGTGATCATTTTAAATTAAATGCCGTATATCATCATGGGTCTAGTGGTGGAAAAACTGAAGGAGAAATGTTAAACCCAATGATGATTTCTGAAACAGAACCTTATGGTGCTATGACAGGAACAAAAGTTGGTTATGAAATGTCAACTGACTTAATCATGATGGGAATATCTTATACTTTTAAGAAATAAGTATTTTAAAGTGTTAATTAATAAGAAGCGACTTCATTTTGGAGTCGCTTTTTTTATTTAACCAACATTATTCATGGGTTTTCGTTATAAAAAGTCAAAATACCAATAGAACCAAACGAAGTGAAATTATGAACACCAATAAAAAAACATAAAATAAGTGAACTAATTGGAAAGCGCATAAGTTTTTTAGTGAAGGAATTTTGAACATTTTCAATTATAGCAGATAGTTTGGCTTTGCAATAGAATATCCGTGAGTAATGCAGGTTAAACACTTTCAAAAATTTGAAAGGCATTAAATTTTGTCCAAAAGAAAATGAGAAGTATGCTAAGATGCAAACTCCCCATTTTCACTACTAACTAAATATATGTTTTATACTATTTTTACTCTCTTAAAACCGCCTGCCATGAACCACCATTTATTGCATCAATTCCGTAACGTTGTAAAAAAAATTTTGCTGAACCAGCTCTAGCTCCTGAACGACATACCAAAATTATTGGTTTGTTAAAAGCCTTTATTTTTTCAACTTCCTGAGGAATCCTATCTAACGCAATTAATACAGAATCTGGAGCATGTTCTTGATTAAATTCCATTTGAGTTCTTACATCAACCACAATAGCATCCTTTTCTAGATATTCTTTTATTTGATTGCCATCACCACCTCCTAAAGGCCTCAAAAAACTCATATCCTTCTGTATTATTTAATTAAATAACTTCAGAATACAAAGAAAGGAATAAAAGTATTACTAATTCGTAACCTGTGTTACATTTCCAATATAATTGGAATAACCTGAATTCAGGCAAAGAAATAAAAGAATTTCTTAAAAAAAAACATCCCTTGGACAAAGCTATAGGAGTATTTCACTCATTTCATTTTGAGCTAAAAAATTTACAAAGGTTTTGTTTATTGTTTTAGGATAATAAACTCAGTTCTACGATTCTGTAGATGTTCCTTTTCAGTACATTTTACACCATCTACACAAGTATTTACAGGTTTAGATTCTCCATATCCTCTACCTCTAATTCTATCTGCAGAAATACCTTGATCTAATATATATTTTACGACTTCCTGTGCTCTTAGGCTAGATAAATGTAAATTATAACTATCACTAGCACGACAATCTGTATGAGATCCAAATTCTATACTAACTTCTGGAAAATTATCTAAAATATAAATTGCTTTACCAAGCGTCTCCTTAGCTTCGTTTGTGATATAATATTCATCTAAATCAAAATAAATTGGTGGAAGATCTAAGATCTCTTTCCCATTTTTATATATAGTGGGTACTACCTTCTTAATAGGTTTTGGCTTAATTACTGGTTGTGATTCTTCTTTAACTACTGTTATTTCTTTTGGTTTTTCTTTTGGGATTTCTACTATAGATTCAGGGACTTCTTTTGCTTGTTTATCTATATATAAAACAATAGTTTGTGTTAAAATTGTAGGGGTAAAACCAATTTGTCTAAAAGTTTTAGAATAATCAACTTTATTTGCTTCAATTCTATAATTACCTCTACAAGCTAAATCAAAAGTGAATTTACCATCTTGTTTTACAGGATAGGTAGCTAATAGAATATTGTCATGTGAATACATACTAACAATAGCTCCTGGAATTATTTCATTAGTTTTTTCATCTCTAACTTCTCCTTTTACAAGTTGTTTACATTCTTGTATTTCTGTTTCTTGTACAAATGCATAAATATCATCATCTCCTTTTCCGTCAGGTCTATTGGAAGAGAAAAAACCTTTTTTCTGAGACCTGTCAATAATAAAACAAAAATCATCATATGGGCTATTTATGGGTGAACCTAAATTGGTTGGTGTCGCATAAGGATCATCTAGTGGTACCATATAGATATCTAGACCTCCTAATGTCCCAGGTTTATCAGAAGAAAAATATAGAATACTCCCATCTACATAAGGGAAATTTTCTCTTGCAGACGAATTTACATGTGTCCCTATGTTTTGAGGTTTCCCATATTTTCCATTTTCGAGTATGGTTACCCAATATATATCAGATTTTCCATAGCTACCAGGCATATCAGAAACGAAAAAAAGTATTTTACCATCTTCACTAACAGACGGATGGGCATAATTAAAATTAGGATTATTGAAAGGTATCGATATAATATTTGTCCATTCACCATTTGTCTTAATACTGGCTCTATATATTTGTAATGGAACCCAATCACCTTCATCTTCAGTATATTTCCCATTTTCAATCTTATTTTGGGTAAAATATACATATCTTAAATCAGGTGTAAAAGAAACATTTGATTCGTTATATTTTGTAACAAACTCATTCAGTAATTTTTTTGTATAGTTAATTTCTCCGTTGTGATTCAAATAACCTTTAAATAAATCATAATAAGGGAAATCTTCATCTTCTTCTGTTTTTCTCTTGAATCTGTTTTTAAGAATTTTACCATCTAACTTACTAGAAGCATATACAATTCTGTTTGGCCCAAAATAAGCTGTTCCATAATCAGAGTATTTCGTATTCGCTTTAATATTACTGATAGTGTACTCAGCGGCTGATAACTGACCAAAAGCAGTATGACAGAGAAATAAACTAAAAAATACTAAAAGTTTCTTCATTTCTTTTAATTTAAATAATTGTTATCTGGCGAGAATTATAAACTCGGTCCTTCTGTTTACTAAATGCTCTGCATCGGTACATTTCACTCCTTCAACACAGTGGTTTAAAGGCATGGTTTCACCGTATCCTTTTCCATAAATTCTATTGTAATCAATTCCTTTATTAACTATGTACTTAACTACTTCATTAGCTCGTTTAATCGATAATTCCATATTGTATTCATCAGGACCTCTTGTATCGGTATGTGCACCAAATTCAACAATAATAGTTGGATTCTCCTTCATAATATCAATTACTTTATTTAATTCTTCAGCAGAGGTTTTACGAATATTATATTTATTTAAAATAAAGCTAATGTTCTTTACATCTAAATATAATTCTTCTTCAGGTATATTAATCTCAAGTGGAGGTTTTGGTTTGGATACTTCTACAATTTCATCTTGAACTATATGCATAGTAACTTGATGGTTTTCCTTATTAGGAACGTAGATAATATCAGCAAAATCTTTATTGTAATTTTTCTTTGTAGCCTCTAATTTATAGTTCTTTTCACATTTATTAAGTTTAATCTTAAATTTCCCATCTCCCTCAGTAGAAAATCTGTTCAACCAGTTTCCCTTATCATCAAATATATTAACTGTAGCATCTTTAACAATCTCGTCTGTATCGGTATCTCTAACAATACCCTCAACCATTTGAGAACAACTTTTTATAGCCGTTTCCTGAACAAAAGAATAAATATCATCTCCACCCTTACCCTGAGGTCTGTTTGAAGTATAATATCCTCTACGTGTCTTGCCATTTATAACAAAACTAAAATCGTCATATTTGCTATTTATCGGTATTTTTAAATTTGTAGGTTCTTCAAATAAATTTCCTATTGGTACCATGTAAACATCTAAACCACCTAAGCCTCCTGGTCTACTCGATGAAAAATATAATAAGCCATTATTTATTTCCGGAAAATTATCCTTTGAAGAAGAATTTACATAAGCTCCTAAATTTTTTGGTTTACCATAAGATCCTTTAGCTAATATAGCTACTACGTATATATCTGATTGTCCATAACCTCCTGGCATATCTGAAGAAAAATAAAGTTGTGTGCCAGCTTCATTTAACGTGGGATGTGCACAATTATAGGTATTGCCATTAAAAGGTAATTCTTTAATATCACTCCATTTTCCAACACTTGATACTGTCGCTTCGTATAATTTTAAATTTACCGTTTTGCTTTTTTTGGTACTATTTTGAGTAAAGTAGACTGTTTTTAAATCATTTGTAAAAGCAACATTAGACTGATTAAATTTTGAATCAAAATCCATAGCCACCTTTTTAACATGAACAATTTCATAATCTTTATCAATATAACCAGAAAATGTTTCTAAGAAAGCTTTTTTATCTTCATTACTTTTTACTCGATTTTTAACAATAGCCTTACTATTCTTACTGCTTGCAAAAATAACTCGACCTTTTCCCCATAAAGAAGTACTTAAATCGGAATATGGTGTGTTAACTTTTAGATTTTTTATGGAATAGCTAGCTGCCTCTAATTGAGCATTAGTCTCTTGCGTAAGAAATATAAGGAGTATAAGGAGTAAAATGTTTTTTATCATCAGGGCTTATTTAAAATGTAAAGTTAGTATTATTTCTATTTAATCCAACGTATACATTCAAATAATATGCCAAAAGCTTAAGCTTAAGCTTAGTTTTAAACTTCATAACCTGAGTTCAGCGTTAGTTAATAATTACATTTTTAAACAAAAAAACATCCTTTTTTCAAAGGACGTTTTTTTGTTTATGATAT
>JAOZLL010000089.1 GCA_029934835.1 Flavobacteriaceae bacterium
ATACACTTTTACAAAAATTAGCTAATGTTATTAATTCAGAACCTAGTATGGATGTAATGATTGAAGGGCATACTGATTCACGTAGTTTTAATTCAGGAAGTTTACAAGACAATTGGGATCTAAGTGTTATGAGAGCAACCTCAATTGTTCGTTTATTAGAAAACAGATATAGTATTAATCCTGCACGGATGATTGCTTCAGGTAGAAGTAGTTACATTCCTTTAACAGATAATGATACTAAAGATAATCGAGCAAGAAATCGTAGAACTAATATTATAATTCTACCTAATCTTAATAAGTTTTTTGCACTTCTAGAAAGTGAAGAAGCAATACTACCCTAACTTCTCCAAATAAAGATTTAATAGGCTGCTTTTACTAATTAAAAGCAGCCTATTTTTTTTATATCTATCTATGAATATTGTATTCTTTCATTTATCCCGAAAAATTTATTAATTTTTCTTAGTTAAAAGTTATAATGTTGAAAGTTAAAAGTTTCCACTCAGATAACAAGTATAAATCATACCCCAAATTTGGGCTATGTAATAAATTAAATACAAAAGTTAACTTTATGAACTTTACACTTTTAACTTTTTAACTCCACATTATTCATGAATAATGCGGGTTATAGGTTTAAAACTTATTAACACAAGTCATTATTGTACTAAAATAATAAACTGATTTTAGTACATTTGTTTTCTGAAAAAAAACTTATTTATGACAATTTTAAAAAGTCTTCTGTTAGGGATTATTTTGATCACAGTTTATGCTTGCGAGGAGTCTAGCAACAATAATTTTACTATAAATGGAAAAGTAAAAGGTCTGACAAAAGGTACCATATATCTTGAAAAAGTAATCGACACTATTATCCAGCCTATAGATTCATTTACCATAAAAGATAATGGCAAATTCAGTTTAAGCGATAATTTAGTGAGTCCTGAGATATATTACCTTAGAATTAAAGAAGCAAGTCATGAATCACTACTCCTATTTGGTGAACAAGGAACCATGACAGTCCAAAGCACATTAGATAAATTTGTTACTTCTGCCACAATATCAGGTTCTGAAAATCATAATTTGTTAGAAGAGTATAAAGAAATGGCTCAAAAATTTAGCGATAGTAGACTCGATCTTTTTAAAGCCAATATAGAAGCTGAACAAGCCCAAGACCAGAAGTTATTAGATTCTTTAGATAAAGTTTATAAAAGTTTAATTCGTAGAAGGTATTTATACACAACTAATTTTGCTATAAATCATGCTGATAAAGAAGTTGCTCCTTACCTTGCGCTTACTGAATTATATAATGCAAGTATTTCGTTACTAGATACAGTAAACAATTCGCTATCTGACAAGGTTCAAGATTCAAAATATGGAAAACAATTGGATCGATTTATCACAGTTATTAAGAAAAATGAAACGACAGAATAAATTAAATGAGTTTACTCAGAAACACATATATTGGTTTAGGAAGCAATCAAGGCAATAAAAGAGATAATCTACAACAAGCTATTAACTCAATAGCAGAACGAGTAGGTGTCATAGTTTCTATTTCTCCTGTTTACCAAACCGAATCTATTGGTTTTAAAGGAGATGATTTTTTTAATATATGTCTACATTTAAAAACAAAACACAATCCTGAAAATTTATTAAAAGAATTACTCGAAATCGAAACTATTTTAGGTAGAAAAAGAAGCAATACATCTGAATATGAATCTAGAATCATAGATATAGACATCCTATTTTTTGATGATGAAATTGTATTCTCAAAAAATTTAATTGTACCACATCCTGAATTGACTAAGAGAGCATTTGTTTTACAACCTCTTTTAGATATTGCACCACAATTTATTCATCCTATTGAAAAAAAATCAATAGCTGTTTTGGCACAAAGATGTGCTGATAACACAAAAGTAGAAAGACTTGATTTTGAATTAATAAAACCCATATCAATTTCAGAAAAATATAATTACATTGCAATTGAAGGTAATATTGGAGCAGGAAAAACAACCTTAAGTTCTATGCTTGCAGAAGATTTTAATGCGAAACAAGTTTTAGAACGTTTTGCTGATAATCCTTTCCTTCCTAAATTTTATGAGGATGAAGAACGTTTTGCTTTTCCATTGGAAATGAGTTTTTTAGCTGATCGTTACCAACAGCTATCTGATGATTTAGCACAATTTGATTTATTTAAAAGTTTTATTATTTCTGATTATTATATTTTTAAATCACTCATTTTTGCACAAGTAACATTAGCTCATGAGGAATTTTTATTGTACAGAAGGATGTTTGATATTATGTATAAAGAAATTACCAAACCTGATTTATACATATATCTCTATCAAAATACTGATAGATTACTTGAGAATATTAAAAATAGAGGCCGTGATTATGAACAAAATATCACTGCAGGTTACCTGAAAAAAATTCACAAAGGTTATGTTAATTTCATCCAATCTGAAAGAAACTTAAATACACTAATTATTGATGTTTCAGAACTTGATTTTGTAAGTAAAAGATCTGATTACCATATAATTATTCGTGAGATAACCGAATATATGACTAAAAATCAAAGCTCTAGAAATTCATGTGAGTAAACCAACACTCTATGAACTAGAAGTAAAATAGGTTTCTTTTTCGAAAGAAATTCTATAAAACCAAGAGTGCCAAAACTACACCTAATAGTATAGAAGAAAATTTTAAGAAATTAAAACGGTGTTCTTTAGAGGATTCAAACAAAATAATAGTAGCAATATGCAAGAATACTCCTGCAACAATAGCATTTATTTGATTATTGTATATCACAAGAAAAGAAATCTTTCCTCCAATTAAAGTACCCAAAGGAGTCATTAATGAAAATATTAACAAAAAGGCTATAGCATATAACTTATTGCTTTTATAGTGCGTTAAAAAGCTTGCTAAAACCATTGCTATAGGAACCTTATGAATAACTATTGCCCACAATAAATCTTCGTGTTGGTGGTCTGATAATGGCAAACCCTCCATAAATGCATGAATATTAAGACTTATAAATAAAGCCCATGGAAAAAATCTTGTATCTAATGAATGTACGTGACCATGCTCTGCACCTTTTGAGAAAAAATCTAAAACTAATTGTGTGATTAATCCTATAATTACAAATAAACCAATTGCTACATCATTACCCATATTATTAATATATATCTCAGGTAATAGCTTCAAAACAGTTATTGAAAGCAAATAAGCTCCACTAAATGTTAGAAGCAGGGCTACAATTTTTGCTTGTGGCTTCAGCAATAAGACCAATAAAACACCTATAAACACGGCTAAAAGTAAAGCAATAATTTCCATTGATTATATTATATTTAAAGTTGCTAAAGTAAAAAATTACAGCAACTTTAGTGTCTCTAAAAACAATTACCTATTTTTACCTATTGAAACGTTAGACTAAATGAAAAAACATATTCCCAATTTTATCACCTTACTAAATTTGAGCTCGGGAGTAATTGCAATTCTATTTGCTACCCAAAATCAACTTGAATATGCTGCCTATTTTGTTTTTTTAGGTATTATTTTCGATTTTTTTGATGGATTTGTTGCCCGTTTATTAAATGAACAGAGTGAATTGGGTGTTCAGTTAGATTCTTTAGCAGATGTAGTTACTAGTGGTGTTGCACCAGGAATTGTAATGTTTCAATTACTTCGTAATGCCGATTCGGATTGGGAAATACTAGATTATCTCAAAAAATTTAAGGAAATGGATTTTATTCCATTTTTAGGAATACTGGTCACTCTTGCTGCAGCCTATAGACTAGCTAATTTTAATATTGACGACAGACAAAGTCATGATTTTATTGGTTTACCAACACCTGCTTTCACCTTGTTTATTATGTCATTACCTTTAATAAGTAGTTATAGTACTTTTGAATGGTCCATGAATTTGGTTGAAGATCAATACTTTTTAATTGTAGTAACACTTCTAGGAAGTTTATTAATGAATAGTAATATATCTCTATTCTCTTTAAAAATTTCTAGTTTTGCTCTGAAAGCAAATACAGTAAAGTTATTGTTTCTACTAGTATCAATAGCACTGTTTATTACATTAAAAGTAACAGCAATTCCTTTAATAATTATTTTTTATATTGTATTATCAGTTGGAAACAATTTAGTAGGAAAAAAAACTAAGAAACCTTCTCTTTTAGTTTAAAGTTTTGACCAAGGTATACTTTACGTACTAATTCATCTTCTGCCAATTCTTTGGGAGTTCCTTCTTTTAAGATACCACCTTCAAACATAAGATAGGTTCTGTCTGTTATTGCTAAAGTTTCCTGTACATTATGGTCGGTAATTAGTATACCAATATTTCTATCTTTTAAATGTGCTACGATACTTTGAATATCCTCAACTGCTATCGGATCAACACCTGCAAAAGGCTCGTCTAATAGAATAAATTTTGGATCTGATGCCAAAGCTCTAGCAATTTCAGTTCTTCGACGTTCTCCACCTGATAGTAGATCTCCCCTATTTTTACGAACAAGTCCTAAACTGAATTCTTCAATTAAATCTTCCAATTTTTGCTTTTGCTCTTTTTTAGAAAGATTGGTGAACTGTAGAACGGCCATGATATTATCTTCAACAGAAAGCTTACGAAAAACCGATGCCTCCTGCGCTAAATATCCGATACCTTTTTGAGCTCTTTTATACATAGCATCATTTGTAATATCCTCATTATCAAGAAAAATAGAGCCTGAATTGGGTTCTATCATTCCAACTATCATATAAAATGAAGTTGTTTTCCCTGCTCCATTAGGTCCTAAAAGACCCACAATCTCACCTCTCTCAACTTCAATAGATACACCTTTTACAACATACCTATCACCATATTTTTTTTTAATATTTTCTGCTCTTAATTTCATTTTTTTAACTTTATGTAAAAATATAAGAAGTTTTTTTAACTGATATATAAGTTATGTTAAAACAATTAATAGCTCTTACTTATTAATTGGTTCTTTTCCTTTATGTTTAAACCTATTGTGAGTCCAAAAATAAAAATTTGGATTCGCTCTTATTTGTTTTTCTACTTTTTCTAAAAAGACATCAGTAATTTTATAATCAGGAAAATCTTTTGGTTTATCAGTTAACAATTCAAAACTAATTTCATAATAACCCCTTTTCATTTTATTAATCTCCATATAAACGACAGCATAATCATATTTTTTTGCTAACATTTCTGCACCAGTATGTATCGGAACTCTAACACCCATAAATTCAGACCAATAATATGCTTTTGATATTTGTGGTGATTGGTCACTTAACAAACCATAAATACCAACAAGATTATTTTTATTATTCGCAATCATATTTGTTATGGTATTTCTTTTGAGTACCATAAATCCTCCAAACCGTTCTCTTGTTGTCTTAATTTTTTTTTCTAATGTCTTATTATTAATTTTTGTATAGGTTGCAAAAGCAGTTGCATTAGTGATATAAGCTCCCAAACTAACAACCCATTCCCAGTTTCCATAATGACTACCTAATACAATCACTGATTTTTTCTCTTTAGTCAAATCATTTAAAACGGAAACATTATTAAATTTAAAACGTTTTGCTAATTCCTTTTTTGAAATTGTAAATGTTTTAATCATTTCCATGAAAATATCAACAAAATGAGAATAAAAGACTCTTCTTATTTTAAATAATTCCTTATTTGATTTTTCAGGAAATGATAATCGCAAATTTCTCATAACTATTTTTTTACGATACCCTATTATGTAAAAAATAATTAGATAAATGAAATCAGATATAGCATAAAGAATAAAAAAAGGAGCTTTAGATAGTATCCAAATAAACGGATATATTATATAGAAAATGAGTTTTGACATATTGTTACAAATATCGTATTTAATTTTATCTTTGAACAAATGTTTTCATATTACTTATATAAATGAATAAACTTACAATTGCCATTATTTTAGCCAACGTTTTATTTTCTTTAAAAGGATTTAATGATTCTATCTTTTTCAATAAATATAAATTTCAGATTGGTGCTATTCATCATAAAGAATATATTAGATTACTCTCATCTGGCTTTTTACACGTTGATATGAGCCATTTATTATTTAATATGATTACATTTTATTTTTTTGCAAATAATATAATTTATGGTTTTGGAAGTATTAATTTTTTAATAATTTATTTTGTTAGTTTAATTATTGGCAATATTCTTACTTTTCTCTATCATAAAAAAAACGCCTATTATAGTGCTGTCGGTGCCTCTGGAGCAGTTTCTGGAATTCTATTTGCTTCTATTCTATTATCTCCTCATGATAGCTATAATATTATGTTTATTCCAATACCCATACCAGCATATATAATAGGAGTAGGTTATTTAGCTTATACCGTATTTGGAATGAAAAAACAGTTAGGTAATATTGGTCATAGTGCACATCTTGGTGGTGCTATATCAGGATTAGTTCTTTCAATAGTAATGCGCCCCGAACTTATTCAATCTAGAAGTTTAACACTAGGGTTATTGGCAATACCAATTCTTATTTTTCTTTTAATAGGTAAAAGGTTTAAGTAATGATTAGTATAAAACAAATTAAAACATCTGAGACTTATCCCTTACGAATAGAAATACTCCGTAATAACAAACCTGAAAATTATCATTTCCTAGAAGATAATAACAAAGACACAATTCATTTAGGGGCATTTAATAATAATAATATTGTGGGTATCGTTTCACTTATGAAAAATAATCATACAGAGTTTACTGATCAATTTGTTTTTCAACTAAGAGGTATGGCAGTAAAAAAGGAAATTCAAAAACAAGGAATTGGAAAACAATTAATACTTGAATCTTTAAACCATTTAAAAAAAAAAATTGTACAATTCTATGGTGCAATGCAAGGGAAGCAGCAGTTAAGTTCTACTCAATTCTCGGATTTAGTATTAAAGGAAATTCCTTTCGAATAATTGATATTGGAATCCATTTTATGATGTACAAAAGAATAGCATCGTTTTAATTTTTTTATAGTATT
>JAOZLL010000090.1:0-4088 GCA_029934835.1 Flavobacteriaceae bacterium
TTTTAAACCTTTTTTAGCAAACATACTAACGGCAATTTTCCAAAGTTCTTCTTCTGTAAAGTCTAAGAAATGGAAAGTACGATCAAAACGTGATTTCATTCCTGGATTGGTTTCGAGGAATCGTTTCATATTGTCGGTATAACCCGCCACGATTAAACCAAATTCGCCTCGATGATCTTCCATTTCTTTAATCAATGCAGCGATGGCTTTTTTGCCAAAATCATTACCGCTAGTATTGGAACTTTCTGTAATCGCATAAGCTTCATCAATAAACAAAATGCCACCCATGGCTTTTTTAATTAGCTCTTTCGTTTTTATGGAAGTCTGTCCTACAAAACCTGCAATTAAATCACCACCATCGGCTTCTACTAAATGTCCACGTTCTAATAATCCGAGGGCTTTATAGACTTTACCCATAATTCGAGCAACCGTTGTTTTACCAGTCCCAGGATTTCCTAAAAAGACAGAATGCATAGAGAAGGCTTTAAGAATATCACGATCAATTTCTCGGTAGTATTTTGTTAAACGAATAAGTTCTTGAACTTCTTGTTTGATTACATCTAATCCTGTTAAGGAATCTAGTTCGCTTAAAGCTTCGTTTAATAAAGCAGTGTCTACATCTAATTTGAGTCGTTCATTGAGGTTCTTTTGAGATAAATCCTCAATATCTTGTTCTTGAATGAGCGTGAGTAATTCTTTGGTAATATTAGCTGGCTTGTAGTCTCTAACGAGTCGAATACCCAAATTCATCTTAGCTTCATCAACCATCGAATGTACTAATCTAGCATTACCAAAGGTTTGATCTCTTTTTCGATATGCCTCAGTGACTATTTTTTTAAGTTTTATCTCTGCATTTTTATTAAGAATAACATCTTTGTTTTTAGCAGCATATTTAGCAATATCTACTAACTCATTAGGCGTATAATCATCAAAATGATAATAGTTTCTAAAACGTGATTTTAAGCCTGGGTTAGAGTTGATAAAACTTTCCATTTCTTTGGGATAACCAGCTACCATAATAGCAATATCACCAGGACCATCACTCATTTCAGTAATCAGAGCAGCAATAGCTTCTGGACCAAAATCATTAGGCGAATCCTTTTTAAATAGCATATAGGCTTCATCAATAAATAGAATTCCGCCACGGGCTTCTTCGATTTTCTTTTTAGTATTTTCACCAGTTTGTCGCACAAAACCAGCAATTAAATCATTACTTGCTACGGTTAATACGTGTCCTTTGGAGAGTAATCCCATAGACTGGTAAATTTTACCCAAAAGTTTAACAACCGTTGTTTTTCCTGTCCCCGGATTTCCTGTAAAGACACTATGTAAATTAATTTGTTCTTCTTCTTCAATTCCTTTTTCTTTTCGGTATTGTAGATAAGTTACATAATCCGTATATTCTTTGATTTTTGATTTAATATTTTTTAATCCTACCAGTCGTTCTAATTCTTCTAATATCTCTTCGATGGGTCTTTCTTCGATTTCAGTATCGTGAGTAGACTTTGTATCAGCTACTTTTGATTCATCTTTCATCTTTTTATCATCATCTGATGATACAGAATCTGTTGAATTCTCAATAACATTAGAATAAACACTAGGTTTGTAAAAGGTTGAAACATCTCCATTAATAAGTGCTTCGTATTCACTTAAACGTTCTTTTTCAGTTTCACCAACTTTAAAAGGAATCATGGCAATTACTGTATCCATAAAAACAACTTCTACACGATAGTTGTCATCGATCCACATATCACCATCTGCATTTCCCCATCCTGCGGTAACAATATTTAATTCGTTTGAATTGGTGTCAGGTGTTATGGTGTTAAAAGTGTCTGAAACTCCAACTAATAAACCCGTATCATCATAAAAGTTAAAGAAAAGCTCGCATAACCAATTATAATTTAATTTGGTCTTAAACTTTAATTCAGCCATGACATATCGGGCTTCCTTTTTATGAAATTGTTTTAAATAAACTCTATCAGCTTCTTTAACATCACCTTTTGGCGCTTCATAAGTTTTAAGAGATTCTACAGAAAAATAGGGATTTTCATCAGTAGTAACTATACCAACATCTTCGATTCGAAATTCGGTTGTGCCCACTAAATCATCATCAATATAAACCTCCCAAATATAATCACCTTTATCCCAATACTCACCATGTTTGTCATTACCCCAACCAAATTCATATTGTAAAATATTTCTATCTTTTGCGACCGTATATTCTTTAGAACTGCTGCAATGCTCTTTGCCCTTTTTATCTTTTTTGAGGGTAAATGCTTTAAAAGTAACCGTAGTTTTCCAATCCTCTTCGTCAAAAAGTTTATTGTAAAATTCTAGACTAGCACTAAGGTAGTTAATCTCATTTTTATCATAAACTCTACGATGCTTTCTTAAATTGCTTATAGACCTATCCCAAGCATAAGTACTGATTGCTTTTATTTTATAATTTTTATTGTCTTTTGATTTGTTGAACCATGCCATAGGTGTATTAATTAGAATTATTATTAGATAGTTTTTTTGCAAAAAACAAACTTAGCAAAAATAAAATATTTCAAACTGATAAAAATCAGGTGTTTTTAACTTTCTTTTATTGAAACTTTGAGATAATTAGATTTTAACTTATTAATACTTAAATATTTAATACCATGAAAACAAAATTGACTTTACTAGTACTCACACTACTTTTCAGCACCACACTATTAGCTCAAAAAGTAGTTGCACTTCACAGTCCAGGATTGGATGTACAATATTTTAGTAGTGATAACCCACTTCAAGATGCCTATGCTGCTGCCCAAGTAGCTGGCGACACCATTTACCTACCAGGTGGTAGTATGATTCCGCCTTCAAAATTTGAAAAACAACTCGTTATCTATGGTGCAGGGCATTATCCTAGTGCTACCACGGCAACTTTCAACACTACAATCTCTGGGAGTATTTCTTTAAGTCAAGAAGCCAGCGGCTTTCATTTAGAAGGAGTCTATATTGCAGGGCATATATTTTTTGATACCAATGAATCTGTAAATGATGTTACTATAAAACGATGTAGAATGGGAGATTTATCTATGAACGGGGATAGAACGAATCCTGCTGAGAACAATACTTTTGTTGAAAATATTATTAATCAAGTATATAATATTGATAACTTAATAAATTCCATGTTTTTCAACAATATAATTCAATATAGAGTTGGTGATGCTAGAAATTTAATATTCTTAAACAATGTATTTACTTTTAGTTCAAATTCTAGTGTTGTTGTTTATGCCAATAACAGTATGTTTAAAAACAATATTTTTTTACAGGAGAGTAATACTATTTGTGGAGGCGCAGGTGGCAGTACCTGGAGTCATAATATATTTTGTACGGGTTCGGCAAATCCACCATTAGGAACAAACCCCATTTTAATAAGTAATTATTCTTTAACCCGAGCAGAAGTATTAGTCGACCAAACAGGATCATCATTTAATTATGCCCATGATTATCATTTACAATCAGGAGCTGGTTTACCTACTTATCCAGGTGATGATGGCTACGAAACAGGTATTTATGGTGGTTTTTATCCATGGAAAGACTATTCTATTCCTGTAAATCCACATATTAGTAGTAAAACTATTTCGCCTACTTCTGATGCCAGTGGAAACATACAACTTGATATTAATGTACACGCTCAAGACAGATAATTATGCAAGCAAATAAATTAATTCCGCGATTGTGGATATTATATAGCTTGTTTATTTCTATCCACGTATATGGTCAGTATCCTACAGGGCAAGAGACTGGCGAAACACAATACATCATTGGTTACGAATATGCGTTTAATGATGGCGATGGCTTGACCTTTGTATCTATAACACCAACTACTGATTTTAATCTAACTATTGATGTAAATACGAATGCTTTAACTAGTGATAATAACGTGTTACACATTCGTTTTTTAGATGATGCAGGTAAGTGGAGTGCTATACTTAGCCATATTTTTATAAGACCACCAGAAATTGAAAACGCTGATAAGAATATTATTGGTTATGAATATACTTTTAATGATGGTGATGCATTGCAATATGTAGCTGTAACGCCTACACAAGATTTTA
>JAOZLL010000090.1:4188-6942 GCA_029934835.1 Flavobacteriaceae bacterium
AGATATTGATATTAGTAGTTTAGAACACGATATCAATGTATTTCATATTCGTTTTTTAGATGATTCTAGTATGTGGAGCAGTATGCTTAGTCATATTTTTATAACACCACCTGAAGTTGAGAATCCTGATAAAAATATTGTTGGCTATGAATATGCTTTTAATGATGGTGATGATTTGCAATATGTGTCCGTAACACCTACACAAGATTTTAATTTAATAACGGATATTGACATCAGTAGTTTAGAACACGATATCAATGTATTTCATATTCGTTTTTTAGATGATTCTAATATGTGGAGTAGTATGCTAAGCCATATTTTTATAAAACCACCTGAAATTGAAAATCCTGATAAAAATATTATTGGTTATGAATATGCCTTTAATGATGGTGATGCATTGCAGTATGTAGCTGTAACACCTACACAAGATTTTAATTTAATAACGGATATTGACATCAGTAGTCTAGAACATGATATCAATGTATTTCATATTCGATTTTTAGATGATTCTAATATGTGGAGTAGTATGCTCAGTCATATTTTTATAAAACCACCAGAAGTAGCGAATCCTGATAAGAAAATTGTAGGTTATGAATACGCATTCAATAATGAAACCTATCAATATACAAGTATCACACCAACAGATGATTATAATTTAATTGCAGATATTGATATTTCTAGTTTAGAACAAAATATTAATACCTTTCAGATTCGTTTTTTAGATGATTCAGGAATGTGGAGCAGTATGTTAAGTCATTTGTTTATCAATTCACCTGAATCAGATGTATTGACAGATAACAAGTTGGTTTCCTACGAATATTGGTTCGACCATGATGTCACAAACAAAAGAAGTATTGATATTAGTCCAGATGTACTAGATTTAGTAGTTACCGAGTTAGATATGACACATATTTGGCGAGGCGAACGTAGAATTCACTCTCAGTATAAAGACAACCATGGAAAATATTCTTTGGTAATGACAGATACTATCATAAAGAATTCATTACCAATTGCAGCTTTTGAAGCAGATCAAACAGAAATTTGTGTTGGCAATATGGTCAATTTTACCGATGCCGGTAGTATTGATTATGATACCTATACATGGAATTTTGACGACGGTGAAACCAGTACAGATATTGATGTATCTCATACCTTCACAAATGCGGGGACTTATGATGTAAGTCTTACTGTTGTGGATACAAATATAAGTGTAGACAGTGTGTTTGTTCGTACAATTACTGTAGTAGATTATCCATTAAGCACGGTGAGTATCACAGGAGAAATCCCTGCTTGTTTTGGCGATGTTGTTACGTTAACAGCCGATGATCCTGATGCAAGCTATACCTGGTCAAATGGGGAAACTACACAAAGTATTGAAGTAACCGAAGCGGGAACTTATAATGTTGAGCTCTCACATACATCAGGTACATCTTGTAACATACTTTCAGATGATATTGAAGTAACGTTTTATCCAGAGATTGATAACACAATTGCTGTACAAAGTTATCCTTTAGTTTTGACGGCAAATCAAACAGCAGCAACTTATCAATGGATAGATTGTACCAATGGAAATATTCCAATAGATGGAGCAACAAATATAGATTATGAACCTACAGTAAATGGTGATTATGCTGTTGAAGTTACACAAAACGGCTGCACAGTAACATCTGATTGTGAAGTGATTACGACTATTTCAATAGCTGATTATGCCATTAAGCAATTGGTGCAGTTGTATCCTAATCCAGCACAAGATGTATTAAATATACGTACAGAAGTACCAATTTTATTACAACTATTTAACACCAATGGATTAGTAGTAACAGAGTTTGAAATGCCAATTGGAGAGCAAACTATTGTTATTGACTACCTGAGTAGTGGTTTGTATTTTAGTAAAGTAATTGTTCTTTCAGGAGAATGGTCAAACCAACATTCCATATATAAAATTGTAAAACAATAAATACAAATACTTCCAAAGTTACCAAAAACTCTCAAAGTCTCAAACGGCATAAGTGCTGGAGACTTTGGGAGTTTTAATAATAACCACAAAAGAGTAAACATACTCACAACGCATATCTTTTGTTACATTGAGCTTGCTGAAGTAGGGAAGGCTTTGGGACGGTAACGACACAAGAGTTTTTATCAGACCATAATCCAAAGCGAGATCAAGTTACTAAACTATTGTATGTAAATTATTTAGATTGATTACCTCTTGTTTCATGTGCATTTGTAACTCAGAATTAAGTTCAGTAACTTTTCAAAAAAAAATGTTAATAACTCCTGTTTTATAGCAGATATTTACTAAGTTTGTAGCAGCTTGTATATACTAATTATTGCTTTAATTATTAATTAATATATTTTCAAGCATGTTATTGAATATACCACCAAAAAAAATGAGTTTATTTGTTAAATCAACAAGAGTTATGACAAATCAATATTTTCTTGTGTTATTAACAATTATAAGTAATAATTTGGTTTATGGGATATTCAGATAAGTTTAATAAAGTATAATGAATAGTATTAGTAATAATAATTGCTAATAAAAAATAAAAACAGCTCATATGAAATACAGCTACATTTTATTCGAGAATATAAAAAATTTATTTAGTAACAAAAAAACTCTAATGCTTCTTTTTGGAGTACTAATGTTTAATGTTAATGTGTTTTCACAAGCAGGTTGTGGTCTAGGAGTTTATGCTGGCGAAGACACAACAATAAGTTGTGGAGACTGTACAGATATTTCAGCAAGTGTTAATC
>JAOZLL010000091.1:0-2634 GCA_029934835.1 Flavobacteriaceae bacterium
CAGAACCTGTGGTAGCTACATGCCAAATTGTTTGGGAATACAAAGTCCCTATACTGAAAAGAAAAGCTACTCTAAATACATGTTTTAAGAAATACTCCATGCTGTTGTTTTTCTATAGTTCAATGTAGATTCAATAAGAATTTCTTCTATTTCTTTTGAATTTGTGTCTAATTTACTAATCATTAACTTCGCTGCCTGTTCACCTATACTAACACCATGTTGGTCAATGGTTGTTAATTCAGGAGATAAATTAGATGCCATTTTTTCACCAGCATAGCCAATAATTGCTATTTGATCTGGAATTTTATATCCTATTCTTTTAACTGTTTTAAGAGAAAACAATGAAGATTCTTCATCTAAAGCAATAATTGCATCAATTTTTTTAGTGGACAACAAGCGGTATAGAGAAGCTTCAATTAAATTAGATTTACATTCAATTATTAAAGATTCATCAATTGTATTAAAGTTTTTTTTTATAGATTTCATATAACCTTGAGTTCGTAATGCTCCTACACTTAGTTTATGAATGGTTGAAACTAATGCAATATTCTTTTTTCCATTTTCAATCATCATATTCGTTGCGTTATAAACAGCTTCCAAATCATTTATTCGCACTTTATCACATTTAATTGATTCTACAACCCGATCAAACAAAACCAACTTTTTTTTGTTAGTAATTACAGATTCTAAATGGCTAAAACTCTTCTTTATTTGTGTTTCTTCTGCAACGGCAATAATAAAACCATCTACCACAGTATTTGATAGAGTCTTTATGTTATTAACTTCTTTTTTTAGTGATTCATTAGTGATACTCACAATCATATTATAGTCTGATTTTGCAATGATATTTTCTATCCCGAAGAGAACTTGTGCAAAAAAGAAGTTTTGAATACTTGGCAAAACAACCCCAATAGTATTGGTTTTACCAAACTTTAAGTTTAGTGCCATTTTATTGGGTTGATAATTATAACGTTTGGCTAATTCCTTTATTTTTATTTTAGTAGTATCACTTATTTCATGGCTATCATTTAAAGCTTTAGAAATGGTAGAAATAGAAACGCCTAATTTTTCTGCTAATTTTTTTAATGTGATATTAGTATTACTCATCCGGTTCTTTTAGAAAAATAGTTCTGAATTCTAGATAATACTTCAAATAATTCTATTAATTAATACATTTGATTAGCATACTCAAATCTACTAAGGAACTCGTTATTACTACTTTTTTATTAATAAATAAACGTTTTTAATTATCAGCTCATCTCCAGAATTATCTACAGATCCTGACAAATGCACTTCATAGGGTACTAATCCTGCAGACCAGTTTTTCCAAGGACTTTCAATAACACCTCCAGTTGCTGTGCTCGTATTAGTCCATCCTGCTCCAGTAGCTATTATAGTACTACCAGAAGTTCCGTTATGTACTCTTAATCGTAAATTAGCTGTACCTGTAATTTCAGTATAACGAATAAATACTTTTACTTGCACCTCACCAGATGCTTCAAAAATACTTGGAATAATTGCTGCTTCAATGCCTGTCAAATCAGTATTATTGGGACCAATATTATTCATCACATAAGTGCTTTTTTTTGTAAATAATGTTACTAATGTATTACTATCGCTAACTTCAGATTCATCTTGCCAAGTAAGGTTTCCTACTCCATCTGTTTGCAAAATTTGATTTGCTGTCCCATCTGCTGTAGGTAGCGTATAACTTTCGTTAATAATAATCCTTCCATCTTTCCAAATTTCAAAAGCATTTGATGTTGCTGATGAAGTCCCATTCCCAATAACAAAAGTTCTATCTTCCTTATAAAATTTCTCATAACTATCATCAACAGAATCTGAACTATCATACCTTGTATAAGATTGAGAATAAGAACCTATAGCTGTTTCAGAAATAGAATTCGTTATTACGTGTTCTCCTATACTTAAAGAATGGTTAGCTCTTGATTTATTAGAATCTCCAATTGACAATGCATTATTATTACTAGAAATAGTTGCATTACCTATAGAAAAACTAGCATTAGCTCTCGCTTCACTTGCATTACCAAAAGCTGCGGCATTTACACCATGTGTATTTACTCCTGTATTAAAATTTGCTGCAAATGATATTCCTGATTTGGGTGTCGTATTTTCTCCTACTCCAAAAGAATAATTGCCAAGATTTGTATCATCCCATTGAGTTCCATCCACAATTCCTGTTCTAAAAGATGCGGTAGAAGGATTAAAAAACAGTTTGGTTCCTTGTCCAGAAGTTTCAGAATCTATTGAAATTCCCGCAGCATAAGTTCCTACTATAACCAAACCATCTTCTCCTTGTATAGTTACGACTCCGCTATCAGCAGTAATATCTTTTCCAACACCAGCTCCTCCAGTATCATAAGCAATATCTAGGTTACTAATCACTTGTTGCTTTTGCCAAATACTTCCATTAAAGAAATAAAAGCCGACACCATATCCGCCCATAACTGAGGTATTGGTATTCCATATTAACAAACCAGTGGCTGGCGAAGGTATCTCTGCTGAAACAGAAGTGTCTGTGACATTAGTCAAACTAATTCGTGGAACTAAAAAACCTTTATCTATTGCTGCTATTTCTAATTTAGCAGAAGGATCAGGTGTATTCGTATTTAC
>JAOZLL010000091.1:2734-6857 GCA_029934835.1 Flavobacteriaceae bacterium
GCTCGTAAACGAAAAACTGGCGTACCAACATAATCAGTACATCTTAAAATCAATTTTATTTGTATGTTACCACTTGCATTATACAAATCTGGTAGAATGATTGTTTCAAAATTTCCTAAATTTTTTGTACTAGGATCATCTGTATTAACTGTATCTGTATACGAATAGCTTGTGTCTGTTGCATACATAGATTGTGAAACAATATTGTTAGCACTATCTGTCCAACTTAAATTACCAGCACCATCTGATGTTATAATTTGATGTTCACTACCATCTGCTTTTGGTAAAGTATAAGCTTCATTGATTTTTACACTACCATCTTTCCATACCTCAAAGGCACTTTTTCTATTGGATGTACTACTACCAATACCTATAGCAAAAGCACGATCTGTAGTATAAAAAGTCTCATTACTATCTGCATTTGACAATGTATACTCTAAAGGAAAATGTCCTAAAACGACTTCATTAATTGATATTGCCCTAGAATAATTACCAGAAGCAAATGAATTTTTACCACTTGCAATTGTACTACTTCCTGAAGAGAAAGCATTATTACCACTTGCAGTTGTATCATTTCCTGTAGCAAAACTTGCCGATCCAGAAGAAATATTATCTCTTCCAAAAGCTGTTGCATTAATACCTGAAGCTTCATTGTTATTGTTTGCGGCAAATGATCTTGCTCCAGATGCAGTTGTGTTATATCCTGTAGCAAATGAATAATTACCAACATTTGCATTATCCCATTGTGCACCATCAATATAACCAACTCTAAAAGCAGCTTTTCTAGGATTAAAAAACATTCTAGTTCCTACTCCTGATTCAGAAACAGTTGCTCCAGATCCAAATGTTCCTGTTACTACAATACCATCTTCACCTTCAATTTTCACAGCACCTGAATCAGCTATTATAGTATTACCTACTCCTGCACCTCCTTCATCATAGGCTTGATCTAGGGTGTTTGAGTTTTGTATTAATGATTGCCAAGTAGCATTAAAATAATAAAAGCCAGCTGTATTATCAGTTTGATAAATTAATAATCCTGTAGCTGGAGATACTATTGCATCTCTCTGAGCTTCCGTCATTCTTGGCACTAGAACACCTCTATCTGTACTTGTAACATCTAAAGCTGCTGAAGGATCGGGACTGGCAATACCAATACCTACTTGTGCATAAGTTAGAGAACTACAAATTAATAAAACTAAAAAATATATATTATTCATAGTCTGTAATTAAATTTTGTTTGATCTATCCCAAAATCCGCATAGATTAATATAATCTTGCGGATTTAAGGAATTATAATAAACTGATAATTAATTCTAATAAACTACTCTGTAATGACTAATTTTTGAGTTGAATAATTACTATTATTATCTTCAACTTTTACTAAATAAATACCATTATTCAACTTAGAAATATCTATTTGATTATTGGTGATATCAGTTACTTTTAACACTTGTTTTCCTGTAATATCAAAAACAGCTATTGTGGCAATAGTTTCACTCATATTGATATGTAAAATATCAGTTGCTGGGTTTGGATACATAGAAAATGATGTTGAGTCAATTTCGCTAATACCTAAAGACACATTGCTAAAAACAATTGAGTCTATTAAAAAATCTCCTGTACCAGTTGATTGTCCGGTAGCAGCATCTGCAACACGTAGCGTTATATCATTCACATCACCTGTCCAATTTCCTAAGGTTGATAAATCAAATTCGTGCATTGTCATAGCTGAACCTGGTACCGTTGTAACAAATAAATTTTCTGTTACATTTACAATAACTCTTAATTCATTATCTCCAGTTGAATTATTTTGTAGGGTTACTTGTAAATATTGATAGCTTGCAGATGGAACAGGAAAGTTTTCCAAAATAAGTTTGGCAAATTTATCAGCATTTGGTGTAAATGTTAAAATACCAGCAGCAACATCTTCAGCTGCATTAGCTGGAATCCATCCTTCTGCATCTCCCGTAGTGTCAAATAAAAATTCATAGTCAAAACCAGATTCTGTAACAAAATTAGCGGTAACAGTGGCGTCTGCAGTACCTACAGTAAAACTACCAGGATTTGTGTTACCCGTTAAGTCTCCACTCCAACTATCAAACTCCCAATGTGTAGTTGGAGTAGCTGTAAATTCTACCTCCGTACCTTCAGGGTAACAAGGAAGAGGTGTTGAAATTACATTTGTACCACCTCCAACTGTTGCTGTCGCTACAGCATAACCAACACAATCTAATTTTGTAATCACTATATCATCAAAATAATAGGTTGCATCAGCTGTTTTAATTTTAAGTTGAAATTCAATTTCTGTTTCTGCAGTTGATAATGAAAAAGTGTAACTTATTTCTTCCCAGTTTGTATTCCCATCTCCACCTGTTAGACCACCCGATAATACGGTATCTCCCAGTTCTGTTGTTGTACCCGACACTTTAAATTGAGTTCTAATTCTATCTCCCGCAGTACCTCTAATTTTATATGTTATAGTATAATCTCCCATACCGTCTACTGCAACAGTAGTATTTTTTGCTACTTTATTTACGGCTCCAGTTAACTTCAGTGAACCTGCTGCTGTAAAATAACTAGCTGCATCTTGAGTTACTGTAGCTCCTGAACCATTTTCCCAATCTTCTGTATCAGTATCAAAAGTATAGGTTTGTGTAATTTGTGCAATTCCTACCATTGGCAAGATAGTTAACAATAAAATAAGTAAAGTAATTTTTTTCATGATAATAAATTTAAAATTAATAATAATAATGTTTGTGTATAAGTAATTTTTTAGTAATAGATGTTGTATCTTCAAATAGTATTTTAATTAGATACAATCCATCATTTAAATTTTTGAGGAATACGTTATTGTTGATGTGTTCTATTTTATATTCAGAACCTTTTACATCGACAATATTAACTGTTTCAATAGATTTAGTAGTTTGAATGTTTACTTGGTTGCTTGCTGGGTTTGGATATAATGTAAGATTTGTATTATCATCTGTCTGAAAAGATATTAGATCTAAGTTTATTCCCAAAAGTGCATCTCTTACCTCTTCAACCCAAGTTCTATCTGTAACTTTATAAATTGTCTTGTTAGATTTTTCACCAGCATCCCAAGCTGTAAAGGCAAAACCTAAAGCAATCGCTTTTTCTGCCAAATATCCGTGAAAAGCAACACGTGACTCGTTTTCAGGACCACCAAATTCTCCATAAGTAGCATTGTAATAATCATAACCACCTTCATTATCTGCACCAAATTCACCAAATAAAATGGGTATATCATTAGTCAATGACCAATTATAAACTTCATTAAAGTTACTATCGATGGTGGCTTTATCAGCATCCGTTCCCCAATTAAAATCATTGTGATCCTCTTGAGAGGAAGCCGTAAAATCACGTGGTTTATAATAGTGATAACTTGCAATTAAATAAGAATCACTATTAAGGACATCTGTACCAATTTGTAACGGAGCTTCGTGAGAATTTTCACTTCCACCAGTAATAAGGATATTTCTATTTGTATTGTTGCTCCCAGAAGTACGAATAATACTAATAATATCAGTATTTAATAGATCCATCTCTATAGCAGTTAAAAAGAAATAAGGTTCATTTACTACTTCAAAAAGTAAATTATAAGAATAATCCTTAAAACGGTTAGCGATTGCTGACCAGATTGCTCTAAATTTTTCTTCATCAGCCATTCTTTTAGCAGAGGTAGGATGTGTATAGTAGGCTTCCCACTTTGTTTTAGGACTGTGCGTGTATAAGAACTCACTTTTTAATGTACCACCATGAAAATCTAATATGGTTATCAATCCCTGCTCTAAAGACCATGTGATTACTTCTTCTAATCTGTCTAAATAGCTTGCATCTACCACATAATCTGACAGATTACCCGTATAGGAAGATGAAGTATCAGCATCTTTAGAATATACAGATGTATCACCTGAAGTTCTATACCCAAAAAAATCTATAGGGATACGAACCGTTGTAAAACCTACATCTGCTACATCTTCAAAATAGGTTTCTTCTACAGCAGGTTGCCAATTTCCTTCTACGGGAGCACTAAGTGTATTACCTAAGTTGATTCCTCTACCCATCACCACAACCATATCTTGTGGACTTACTTGTCCAC
>JAOZLL010000092.1 GCA_029934835.1 Flavobacteriaceae bacterium
GTAGACTTTTAGAACCTTATGGATATTATGAATTTGACTATACTGATCCAGATGGATGGCCACATTATAAACTACTTAAAGAATTGCCAAACCTACAAGCAGGAGAACAAACTGTGCTAATGAAAGAAGCAATTATTGGGTATTTTGGATATCTTAATTTAGTTTGAAAATAATATCAAATCACCTCAAACAATTTCCCAGGTAAGGGTCGTACAAAACCTTGTAATTCAAGATTAACTAAAATTCCCGATATTTTATAAATCGGTATTTTACAAGCTAATGAAATGCTATCAAGAAGTGTTTTTCCATTTTCTAATAAATAGTCATATATAATTTTTTTATCTCCTTTTAAATCTACAAAAAGCTGTCGTTGAATGACTTTTTTGCTATTTTCCTTTTGATCCCAATTTAACATATAGACTAAATCTTTAGCGGAGTTTAGTAAAGCAGCTCTGTTGGTGCGAATAAGATTGTTACAACCTTGGCTATTGAGATCGGTGGTGCGACCTGGCACAGCAAAAACATCTCGATCATAAGAATTGGCAATACCAGCGGTGACTAAAGAACCACCTTTATCTGCTGATTCAATAATTATGGTAGCATCTGAAATACCCGCAACAATACGATTTCGGTTTAAAAAATGTTCCCGTAAAGGTTCTTCATTATGCCAATGTTCAGTATAAAAACCCCCATTTTCTAGAACTTGATGTACATATTTTTGATGTACTTTGGGGTATATTTTATCAATACCATTGGCTAAAACAGCAATAGTTTGTAGCTTGTTTTGAATCGCAGCTTTATGTGCTTCAATATCGATTCCATAAGCAAAACCACTTACAATAATCGGATTGTATTCTTTGATGCCATCTATCAATTTTTCGACAAAATTACGACCATAGCTCGTCATTTTTCGGGTGCCAACAATACTGATAATGGGTTGTTTTTCGTAATGAATGGTACCATCATGAAAAAGTAAAATAGGACCGTCAATACAGTGTTGCAGTTTTTGAGGATAATCATCATCTAAAAAACTAGTATAGCGAATGTTATGACTTAAAATATAGTTTAATTCTTTCTCTGCATTTTTTAAATTCTCGGTATTGTGTAAATCTTGAATAGTAAAACGGCCAATACCATTGATTTTTTCTAAAACAGATTTTTTTTGAGAAAAAATTGCTTCAGCACTTCCAGTATGTGCAATTAACTTTTTAGCATTTATTGGACCGATGCCTTTTGCTTTTTGTAGCGCCAATAAGTAGAGCAATTCCTTTTTTTTCATAGCTTAATGATAAATAATAAGTACTAAAATACAAATAAATAGCAATTATTTCTATCCTAGAATTAACAAACAAAATTTTAAATCTTGTTTTTTGCAACCAAATATTCTGCAATTTGAATTGCATTTGTAGCAGCACCTTTTCGTAAATTATCAGAAACAATCCAAAGGTTTAAAGATTTGGGTTGTGACTCATCTCTACGAATACGCCCAACAAATACATCATCTTTTCCTTTGGCAGTTAATGGCATTGGATATTGATTAGTTGCAGGATTATCAACCACTTTTATTCCTTCGGTTTGCTCTAAAAGTTGCTTTACTTCGGCAATATCAAACTCCTTAATAAATTCGATGTTGACACTTTCACTGTGCCCACCGACAACAGGAATTCGAACAGCAGTTGCAGTTAAAGTAATGCTTTTATCATTTAATATTTTTTGGGTCTCACGAACCAATTTCATTTCTTCCTTGGTATAATCATTTTCTTCAAAATCATCACAATGAGGTAAAGCATTTTGATGTATCGGATGTGGGTAAGCTTTATCTCCATCAATACCTTTGATTTCATCTTCTAGTTGTTGTACTGCTTTTACACCAGTACCCGTAATAGATTGATAAGTAGAAACAACCACTCTTTTTATTCGATATTTTTTATGTAAAGGATGTAAAGCCAACACCATTTGAATAGTAGAGCAATTAGGATTGGCAATAATTTTATCCTCTTTTGTGAGTTGACTCGCATTGATTTCAGGTACGACTAATTTTTTTGTAGCATCCATTCGCCAAGCCGAGGAATTGTCAATTACCACCGTACCAATTGCAGCAAATTTTGGAGCCCATTCAAGTGATGTATTTCCTCCAGCTGAAAAAATTGCAATATTTGGTTTTTTACTTATGGCTCTTTCTAAATCAATAATAGTGTATTCTTTGCCTTTTAGAAAGATTTTTTTACCTACAGATCTTTCCGAAGCAACTAAAAGAAGTTCTGTAAATGAAAAATTTCTTTCAGCTAAAACTTCTAACATTACGTTTCCTACCATTCCAGTGGCTCCTATTATGGCTAATTTCATTTAGTTGTGTTTTTGAAAGGGATAAAAGTAATGAAATATTTTTTCTTGTATTTTGGTTTTTGAGACATGAGCTATGGGCTTTGATTTATGTTTTATATTAAATTTCTTTAATAGTAGCAAACAGTCCAAAACCCACTACTCATCGCTTATAAATAATTTACTTACTTCCTAACATCACCAGTTCGCTACCTACAATTTCTGTAATATAGCGCTTATTCCCATCTTTATCTGTGTAGTCACGATAGGTTAGTTTACCACTTATAGCTACTTCTTTTCCTTTTTGTAAATATTTTTCTATAATTTCTACTGTTTTTCCAAAAAAGACAACATTATGCCATTGTATATTGGTAATTTTTTCTTTGTCAGAGTTAAAATAAGTTTCATTTGTTGCAACACTGATTGTTGCTTTTTTCTTGCCATTTTCAAATTGAAAGATTTCAGGATTATTCCCTAAATTTCCGATTAATTGCACTTGATTTCTTAACGTATTCATAAGATAAGGTATTATGCCTGTTTATTTACAGACGTTATTAAAAATTGTTTTTGTCTAACTAAGAAACTAATTCTTTGGTTTCAACAGTGCAAATAAATAGCGACTTCTATAATTGTATCGGTAGTTAAACGATTACTTTCGTATATAAATGAATGTACTCGAATATATCACTAATATTCAATATATTAAGAATTGAGATAAATTAATATCTAATCTACCAAAAAGTGTAATGAGTTAATTATTATGATTAGTTATATAACAATATCACTCCAAATTATAGCTTTCTAATTTTGAATGAGTTGTAACACCGTACTCCTTTATAAAATAACAACTTCTGAATTATTATTTACTCACCTTCTATAAAAGGAATAGTAGGATCAAATATTTCTAACAACAACTCTTCTAACACATTTAAAAAGCCTTCAAGATAAGAGTCGGTTATTTGATAATCTGGTTTACGGGAAGTACCAAAATTTACGGGTATAAAACCACTTTTTAAGTTTTTAAAGCTAATAATACCCGCTTGAAATTCTTTTGAGAAATTGTAACTTTTATCTTGTTTAAATAAATAGGCATATAGCATTATTTGTAACCCTTTTGAGTATTTATAATCAGACATTATCTTAGAAAAATCATCTAAGTGCAGTTGTGTTTTTTCTACTTTACCTGATTTGTAATCGACTATTCGCAAAACTCCATTAACTTCGTCAATACGATCAACTATTCCTCCAAATTTAATGGGGAAACCAAACTTGGGAAATTGAATTTTGTATGATAATGGTAATTCTAAAGCAAGAATTTTAATAACCTGTCCACTTTTTACAACTTTTATTTCGTTCTTTATAAATCTCGTGACAAAATTCACGATAACTTCATAGATTAGTTTGTTTTTTCCTTGATTATATTGTCCATTTTTATAGACATTTTTAAATTCTACTTCTACTTGCTCTTGTGCTTTTGAAAGAATTATTTTTAATGAATCATCATCTAAAACTTTATCAATATAAGGAGTGTATAATTTTTCTAAAGTTTCATGAATTACAGTTCCCATAGTATTATCGGCAACAGTTTCTTCAATTTTGTTAAATTCTTTTATACCCAAAATCTTTTGATGATAAAACTCAATTGGGTTGTAGAGATAAGTAGCTAAAGCCGATGGAGAGAAACCTTTTATCGCTAATTCTTTTAATTTAGCTAGAACTTCAGGCGTTTTTTCTACAGATTCTACGAGTAGTGAATCTGATGGTACTTTTGGATTAATGATTTTGTGTTGTATATTGGGATAGTTCCATAATAATTGTGTTAAAAAGCGACTTTTTTCACCTCCACCAAAAGTATCTGTCTGTGCATTATAGAGAAGGCTAATTTTATTAGGACCTTGAAGTAATCGGTAGAAATGGTATGCTTGTATAGCATCTTCTTCCTGATAGGTTAACAAACCATAATGTTTACGAACATCAAAAGGGATAAAACTATTTACCCGTTTTCCTTTAGGCAAAACCCCTTCATTTAATGAGGTTACTATAAGATGATTAAAATCTAAAGCTTGTGTTTCAAGAAATCCCATAATCTGAAGTCCATGAAGTGGTTGCCCAATAAAACTAACATTTTCATTATGTAAGAGTTGTCTATATATTTGATAGAGAGATTTTATGGAAGTAATGTGTTGGTGTTTCTCTGTTAAAAGCACCAATTGTTGATTTAGTTGATAATGCTGGTAGAGTATTTCTTTTTCAAAAGCACTTACTTTATCTTTTAAATAGTTAACAAGTCTATTGATTTTAGATAGTATTAAGTGAATTTCATTTGGTTCAATCGCTTTAAAAATAGATGTTATAACTTCTTTGCTATGTTTATTAAAACCGATTTGATTTTCAATATCCTGAAGTGTAATATATACTTTATTCTGAGCAATTAATTGTTCTACAAATTTTTCAATTCCTTTTACATGAGTTTGTAATATTGGATGTTGTAGAATTTGAATAACAGATTTATGATAATATGCTTTATTATTTAACGTGTTTTTATTTTTGGTATGTAATTCAAATATATTCTTAATTAAATCTGAAAATGGAAAGGTTTTTAAAGGAAATCCCATAGTGATATTCACCACATCAATCTTTTTAGGAATGGAGTTTAGTGTTATCGGTAGTACGTTTTGGTCAGACATTACTAAAGCCACTTCATCAAAGTTTTCTTGGTTATTTAGTATTTCACCTACATGTTTTAACATTCCTACACTTTTTGGCACACCAATAATTTCAATTTTATCTGCATCAAAATCAAGAGGAGTTTTACTTTCAAAAATATTATTCTTATATTTTTCCCAAGAAATTTTATAGCTTTTAATAAATGTATTAATTATAGAATTTTGTCTTTGTAAAGTTTCATTAATATCCCAATAGACACAAGCTCTATTTGCCGCTAATAATTCTTCTACAATTTGAAATTCGCTATGTTTTAGGTGATTAAAGCCAATGAAAACAAAATATTTATCTGTGTTAGCAATATAGTGTTGGAGGGTAGCTACGGCTTCCTTTAGGATTAATCCTTGATAACCTTTTTGGTTTGAATGTAAGTATTTATAGAATGCTTTATAGTATTTTTCTAGATTTCTAAAAAAAGTTAAATAGTTTTTAGTCAGTTTTGTATTTGGATTCCAATTATGAAGTTTATTAATATCTTTTAAAGTTTTAAAGATATTTTTTGGTTCAACTAAATACCCATCGATATCATTAAAATCATTTAAAACTGTTGTCGCCCAGTTTGTGAATTGCTCAAAATTTTCTACTTCATCGGTAGGAGTTTCTAGTTTATAGATTGTATAAAAATCAAATAGTAATTCAGTTGCTGGAGTTTTTATAATCCCCGCTAATTGTTCAGAAAAATTATCAAAAGTCATTATTTCTGGGAAGAAACTAGTTGTTTTTATCTGACTTTTAAGGTATTTCTGTATATAGACTCCAGCTCTTTGATTGGGAAGAATAAAGGTGGTATTGTCACTATTTGGGTTCTTTTTTAGAACATCAATAACAACTTTTAAAAGAAAGGATTCCATAACTATTAATAGGTAATGCTAAGATACAACTATTAGTTACGGAAATAAAAAAAGCCCTTCGAAATATCGAAGGGCTTTTTTATTATTTATTGTATTAGTTGAATTTATTTTGTCAAACTAATTTGTACACGTCTGTTTTCTGCTCTACCAGCTCTTGTAGCGTTAGTAGAAATTGGGTTATCTTCTCCAAATCCAACAGATGATAATCTATCAGCAGCAATTCCTTTTCCAGCTAAATAAGTCATAACTGCAGTAGCTCTACTTTCAGATAATTTTTGATTCATTGCACTAGCACCTTGACTGTCTGTGTGACCTTCAATTAGGAACTTAGCATCACCAAACTCTGACATAATTTTTGCAATAGCATCTAGTTTTTCATCAACACCTGATTTAAAGCTAGATCTAGAACTATTGAAATAAATAGTTTTAGCATAAGCATCTAATTGAGCTTTAGCTTCTACAGTGATTACCTCTTTAGGTTTAGCTGGACAACCTTTTTCTTCTTTTACACCAGCAACTTTAGGACAAGCATCATCTTTGTCTAAGATTCCGTCACCGTCAGTATCAGGCCAAGGACAACCATTATTTGCTACAGGACCTGCAACATCTACACATTTATCATCTTTGTCTAGTACACCATCAGCGTCAGTATCAGGACAGCCTTTATTTTCTTTAGAACCTTTAACTTCAGGACAATTATCTTTAGGATCACATATTCCATCACCATCCGTATCAGGACAACCTTTAAATTCAGCTGGACCAGCTACTTCAGGACATTTATCATCACCATCTTTAATACCATCACCATCTGTATCAGGACAACCATTGAATGCTTCTAAACCGAAAGTTTCAGGACAAGCATCTTCTTTATCGTAGATACCATCACCATCTGTATCAGTTCCACCAAACTTCACAGAAAAACCTGCAGAATGTTGAAAATAAGGAG
>JAOZLL010000093.1 GCA_029934835.1 Flavobacteriaceae bacterium
GTAATCAATTCTTAGTAAAATTTTACGCGTTGAACAACTCTTCAACATCAACATCTAAATGCTGTACAAAATCAATACTTTTTTGAATGAGATTGTGTAAAATTTCGTCTTTTTCAATAAAAGGAATTTCAGATCGATAACTGGAAAGTAAACTTTCTAAAAAAGGAGATGATTTTAAAGGATTTCTAAAGTGTAATGCTTGTGATGCATTTAGCAGCTCAATAGCTAAAACACGTTCGATATTTTCAATAATTCTATAGGCTTTTGTTGCTGCATTAGCTCCCATACTCACGTGATCCTCTTGTCCGTTACTACTAACAATACTATCAATACTTGCAGGAGTTGCCAACTGTTTGTTCTGGCTTACAATACTTGCTGCAGTATATTGGGGAATCATAAATCCACTATTTAGCCCAGATTCTGCAATTAAAAAAGGTGGTAAGCCTCGTAAACCTGACACCAATTGAAAAGTCCTTCGTTCAGAGATATTTCCTAATTCAGCCATTGCAATTCCTAAATAATCAAGTGCTAGTGCCAAAGGTTGCCCATGAAAATTTCCTCCTGAAATAATAATATCCTCTTCTACAAAAATATTTGGATTATCCGTTACTGCATTAATCTCAGTTGTTATCGTTTTATTTACAAATTCTAAGGTATCATAGGTTGCTCCATGCACTTGTGGAATACACCTAAACGAATAAGGGTCTTGTACATGTTCTTTTTTCTGAGATATCAATTCGCTATCAAGCAAGAAATCTCGTACTCTTTCAGCTGTTTTAAGTTGTCCTTCATGTGGTCTAACCTGATGAATTAGTTCATTAAACGGACTCAAATTACCATTATATGCTTCTAAAGAAAGAGTTCCAACTAAATCAGCTACATATTTTAGCTTATACGATTTCAAAACTAAATATGAGGCATAAGCACTCATAAACTGCGTTCCATTTAGCAATGCTAATCCTTCTTTAGATTGTAGTTGTATGGATTCCCAACCTAAACTAGTATAAAGCTGTTTAGTCTCTTGTTTTTTACCCTTAAAATAAACGTGACCTTTACCTATTAGCGCTAATGCTAGGTGTGCCAACGGAGCTAAATCACCCGAAGCTCCCAAAGAACCTTGTGTGAAAATTACGGGTAAAATATCATTATTATAGAAATCTACCAATCGGTTTACTGTAGCTAATTGCACTCCCGAATGTCCATAACTCAGTGATTTTATTTTGAGTAGTAACATCAGTTTTACGATAGCTTGAGGTACTTCGTCACCTGTACCACAAGCGTGACTCATCACTAAATTTTCTTGTAATTCTTGTAGTTTAGAATTCTCAATCTTTACTTTATATAACGAGCCAAAACCAGTATTAATACCATATATGGGTTTGGTTTGCTCCTTAATTTTAGTATCGAGATAAGTTCTACAATGCGTTATTTTTTTTTCAACGTCAGTTGATAAGGCTAATTTTTTGTTTTCAGAAAGAATTCTAGATAGCTTCTTAAAAGTAAGATCAGAATTGTCAATTATATAAGTATTCATATAGGGTTCTAATTTTTACAAAATTCAGTATTCAAACTGATTTAGACAAATGAAAATGTATTTATTTACTCGCAATATATAAACCACTCCCTAAATCACTTTCAATTTTCATGGTCTTGGTGAATTTAGCTTGTAATTCATTACATATATTTTTCTTAAAATTTTTATAATCACTCTTTTCCATAAATTCTAAAAAACGGACAAATACAGGTGTTTTTCCAATAAAATCATGTAATACCACATATTCTTTGGAAACTCTTTTCATTTCTGAAAGAATTTTTTCTCTACGATTTACTTTTACACCGTGAACCACAAAAGAAGCTGTTACAATATCAAACGAGTTATCAGTAAATTCTTTTAAATCTTCGGCATCACCAATTGAAAATTCAATTTTTGGATGTTTTTCTTTACTCACTATATGCATTTTTGGTGATAAATCTACACCATGAACTTTCGCAGCATTACTTTGTAAAAACTTCATTGCCCAAGCTCCTGTACCTGTACCAATATCAAGAACTGTTTTTCCTTCAATAGTAATCTCATCGTCTAATTTTTGTATAGTTTTTTGGTATCCTTTAACTAAATGGGGATCTACTTTTGCATAAATAGGAGCAATTAATCCAAATATGAATTTAGCACGTTTATTAGCATCTTTAGAAAAATAATGAAGTATGGACATCTCTTTAATAATTAGTTTGCAAAGCTACTAAAACAAATGATTATAAAATGTTTTGATAAAGCCAGTCCATTACTATTGTAGATTTACTAAATTTGCAATTCTAGATATATAAATTATGCACAGAATAACCCTTAGTATCGTATTTTCTTTAACTTTCTTTAGTCTTTTTGCTCAAAGCAACTCTACTACGTTAAACACATCAAGACATGATGAAACCGTACTTACTTTTCATCTAAATTCCTACAATCTAAAAACTGTAACCACCACAGTTGGTGAAGAACAGATTATTATTGCAGATAATCTTTCTGCCATAATGGAAAAAGCTGCACCTGACTTACCAAAATTCACAGAATCTATCTTAATTCCAGATACCGATTTAATGCAGGTAAAAGTTATTTATTCTGAATTTACAGAAATTCAAAATATAGAAATAGCGCCATCTAAAGGGAACTTTACTCGTGATATTGATCCTGCAACTGTTCCCTATGAATATGGAAGGAACTATACAGAAGATCGTTTTTATCCTGGAAACTTAACTCATCTAGATGCTCCTTATATTATGAGAGATTTTAGAGGGCAATCTTTACACGTATATCCATTTCAATATAATCCTGTAACTAAAACACTTAAAGTATATTCTGAAATTCAAGTAAAAGTTTTTACAGATGGAGAAATAGGTGAAAATCAATTTGAAAGAATAAATGATTTAGAAGCAATTTCAAAAGAATATGCCAATATTTATAAAAAACATTTTATCAATTATACTGATGCCTCAAGGTATACTCCTGTTGAAGAAACGGGTAATATGCTTATTATCTGTTATGATGATTGGACAGAATATATGGAAGAATTTGTACATTGGAAAAACACTATTGGTCGTCCTACAGAAATGATATCTGTTACAGATGCTGGTGGAACAGCTGCGGCTATTAAAACCTATGTAACTGATTATTACAACACAAACGGCTTAACTTATTTATTACTCGTAGGAGATTCTGATCAAGTTCCAACCAATTCTGGAGGTGATTTAGGCGGACATTCTGACAATGCTTATGCTTATATATCAGGTGATGACCATTATTTAGAATTCTTTGTCGGTCGTTTTTCAGCAGAAGATCCTATACATGTAATGACGCAAGCTTTACGTTCTATAGAATACGAAAAAGGAGATGAATTAAGTGACGGCTGGTTAAACAAAGCTATGTCCGTAGGTTCTCAAGAAGGTGATGGTTCTGGTGACGATGGTGAAGCTGATTGGGTACATTTAAGAAATATACAAGCAGATTTAGTCACTTTTACTTATGAAGAACCATTTTTTGAACATTTTGATGGATCTCAAGGAGCTCCCGATGCAACTGGTAATCCTTCTCCTGCTGAGGTAGCTGCAAGTTTAAACACAGGTTTAGGCTTTGTTAATTACACAGGACATGGTAGTGATACTTCATGGGCATCTTCTGGTTTTTCTATTGCAGATGTTAATGGATTGGTAAATAAAAATAAACTTCCCTTTATATACGACGTCGCTTGTGTTAATGGTAATTTTGTAGGACAAGATTGCTTTGGAGAAGCATGGCTTAGGGCAGAAAATGGTGTTGAACCTACTGGTGCTGTAGCAATTGCAGCTTCCACAATTAATCAAAGTTGGGCACCACCTATGATTGCACAAGATGAAATGACCGATATATTAGTTTCTTTAGATTCTAAACAAAAAAGAACTTACGGTGGAATCTTTGTAAACGGTATGTTCCAAATGAATGATGAATCTAGTGATTTTGCTATGACAGATACATGGACTTGTTTTGGTGATCCTTCTCTGTATGTAAGAACAGATAATACTTCTGAAATGGTTATTTCTCACAGTGATGTTGTTATAGTTGGTGAGACTTCATTTGTGGTTACTTGTGATACAGATAGTGGATTAGCAACTTTATCTGACAATGGTGTAATTGTTGGTTCTGCTGTTGTAAATGCTGGTAGTGCTGCAATTCCTATTGCAGGTGTTACACCAGGAACTGTTTTAACTTTAGCAGTAATTGGTTTTAACAAAGTAACATACCTTACTACAGTTAGTGTAATAGCACCCGATGGTTCCTATTTAATGGTAGAATCCTATGAAAATACTATCGATTACGGACAAACCAATGACCTAGACATGATTATCAAAAATGTAGGTATTGACAATGCCACTAATGTAAATGTAAGTGTGGCTACTACTGATGTAAATGCCAGTTTTGAAAATTTAACCTATGCTTATGGTTCTATAGCTGCTGATGCTTCTAGTACGGCGAGTATTGGTGCTTTTAGTCTAACGCTTACCGACAATGTACCCGATCAATATTCAGTTGCATTTACTGTAGCTATTAGTGATGACTCCGATACCTGGAACGAAACAAAATTTGTTACAGTCAATGCCCCAGCACTATCTGTTGGTACACTATTGACCATTGATGATGCTACAGGAAATGATGATGGTATTTTAGATCCAGGTGAAACAGTAAATATTCATATACAAACTAGTAATTTAGGCCATGCAGCTATTGTTAATGTCATTGGAACTATTGTTTCTGCAAATTCTGAATTAACATTGAATTCTGTTACTACATCGCCAATTGATTTAGATATTGATGAAATGCAAGAATTTATTTTTAACATTACAGCAGACCCAACTACAACTGATGGTACTTCTACAACAATTAATTATACAGTAACAGGTGGGACTTCTAATCAATATACCGCTTCAGAAAATTTTGAAATTGTTATTGGATTCGTTCCAGATTATTGTGATGCTAGTGCTGATGATGCAACCGACGAATTTATACAACGTGTTCAGTTTAATAGTATTGACAATTCAAGTACACTAGCTGCTGGATATACAGATTACACCAGTATTGTTACTGATATCACACAAGGAGAATCTCACCCAATTACTATCACAAATGGACATCATTATTCTAGTGACCAAATGGGTTGTTGGATAGATTGGAATTACGATGGTGATTTTGATGATGCAGATGAAACAATTACTATCGCTTATACTAACCCTGATGGTACAGGAACAGTTACTGTACCTGCTAACGCAAGATTAGGAACTACTAGGATGCGATTACGTGTTATGTACACTGGTGATCTCAGCCCTTGCGGAAATGCTAGTTATGGTGAAGTTGAAGATTATACCGTAAACATTTTGAGCAGTAGTTTAGAGACAAGAGACTATCATATTTCAAACATAAGCTTGTATCCAAACCCAAACAATGGTACTTTTACACTTGATTTAAGCAAATTAAATAGTACTGAAACGGTATTGGTTAGTATATTTAATACTCAAGGTCAATTGGTTTATAACACCAAAACGAATACATCAAAACTTACTGTAAATCTATCAGAAGCCACAGGAATATTTTTCCTTAGAGTAACAATTGAAAATCAAGTATTAACTAAAAAACTAATTCTCAATTAGACTTTGTATTATCGTTTAACCAAAAGGTTCTAGTTCTATTTTGTTGAAAGATGTAAATTACATTCTCTCTGAAAATAGATAGATTTATTTTTATTTGTAATAAAACCAAATCTATTAATAACCAAAAATATTATGACAACAAAACAATCATTTATAATACTATCATTACTAGTTGTGTTATTAATCGGATTCTATTATTATCCTGCTCCAAACAGAGATTTTTTTGAGTTATATCCACATGATGATGTGTATGCTCAAAGTTATAAAGAATTTCAATCCAGAAAAACGACTGAAATTATCGTTGATGCTATAAAATGGATCTATTATTCTGGTGGTACAGGCAACCAAACTATTTTATTTATTCATGGAATGGGCGGTTCTTATGATATCTGGTGGCAACAGCTTCTTGAATTTGAAAAAGACTATAAAGTTATTGCTTATACGCTACCTGAAGAAATTAATAACTTAAAGAATACGGAAAAAGGTATCAAAGCAATTTTAGCACAAGAAAAGATTGAAAAATTTACTGCAGTTGGTACTTCTATGGGTGGCTATATTAGCCAATATTTAGTAAACACAATTCCTGAAAGGCTTGATAAAGTCGTTTTTGGCAATACGTTTCCACCTAATAATCTTATCAAACAAGAAAATCTACAGAAGGAAAAAATCATTCCTAAGTTACCCGAAATCCTTTTGGTGAAATTTGGAGATAAAAAGTTAGCAAATGAGATTGTTCCTGCTGCTAATAATTCAGAATTAGTACAAGCTTTTCTACCCAGTATCCCCTTTTCAAAAAAGCAATTTATGAATAGATATAGGGTTGTTATTGATACTTTTACAGTAAATACAGTTAAAAGTCATGGAATACCTAAATTAATTATAGAATCAGATAATGATCCTTTAGTTCAAATGGAATTAAGAACAGCTATTAAAAACCTTTATACAGATGCACAAGTCTATACATTTCATGATGCAGGGCATTTTCCTTATATAAATGAAGCTAAAGAATATAATGCTGTATTAAGAGCATTTTTAGAGAAACCAAATGACTAATTGAAAATATAAAGTTACTTTATAGATTTCTCGACTCCGCAAATGCTTCGCTCGAAATGACAAAGGACTTCGCTAAGGCTTTGCTTAAAATCACATAGAATGTAGATTCCTCC
>JAOZLL010000094.1 GCA_029934835.1 Flavobacteriaceae bacterium
ATAATACTTTCTTCAGGTTGAGCAGGAATAATACCTGTCCAAAGACCATCAGCGAGTGTTAATTGAATATCAATTTTATCATCAACCGTAAAGCCTGGTAATACATAATATAGTTTTACTTCAGTTACTTCTACATTATCATAAGCTTCAACACTAAAGGTAACATCTCCTAAATTATCACCAGTTGCGCTTTCATAATCTACTGATAAGAAAATGGCATTACCATCCGTTACATAATAGCCGTTTGGCTCATCTGGAGCAGTTTCAGGGAAATAAGAAACCAAACCTGTGTTGTCAGTAGCTTTTACAAAATATTCTACTTGAGTCCCTAGATTAAAAGTTGGAACAGAAATTTTATAATCACCATCAATTAAAACCATGTCTAGTGATTGAACAGAAGTGTCGGTTATTAAAACAAGTTTTACCGAGTTGATACCATCAGCATCAGAAACAGCGATTTCATAAATAGAATCAAATTCCGTTAAGTCATCTGCAGTAATTAGTGGTGCATCATTGCTGTTGCTGTTTGCAGTTCCTTTTGAAGCTCCCATAACAACCCAGTTGTCTGATCCATCATTTTCTCTACCATAAGTTAATCCTGTTTGACTAGACATATCTGGTGTAGTAATTTCATCAATTAATTCACCTGTAGCATTATAAAGTGTAATGGTTTCTCCACCCGATGAAATTTTAAAATTGGTAGAAACGTTAGGTACATTTGAATCATCACAATCAAAAGTAACATATTCACCAGCACCAATAGTCAGTGCATCAATAGTCCATTCTTGACTGCTATCTGTTAATTTATAACCTGCTAAATTTACCGCTACAGTTCCACCATTGTAAAGTTCTAGCCAGTCAGGAGAACCTGTTGACATAATTTCATTTAATTTTACAACAGAAGTAGCTACAATAGGATCTTCACTTTCAAACACTTCATCTGTTACACAGCCAACCGCACTAAAAAGGGCGATTGCTAATCCGAATATTATATATTTATAATTTTTCATTTTTATCTATTTTTAAATTATTGTTTTATTAAAAGTCAATTTCGATTCTCATTTGTAATTGGCCGTAGTCTTCACCAGCTTCACCAGTAGGCTCTACTACATCTGCCCAATCTTTAGTTAAATCACCATCGCTGTCGTGCCCTACATATAATTTACTTTTTCCATTTGCATATCTGTCGTGGTTTAGGTAAGAATAGTTAAGCATTAGTTTTACGTTGGTATTAAAGTAGTAGTTTAATCCAAGTGTGTAAGCATCGGCTGAACCACCGTAAATACCTGCAACTTCGTCATTTAAATCAATAAAATCATATCTAAAGGCTACTTCTAGTTCCCCTTTATCACTACCATTAGAGATTTGTGTAAACTCTCCTTCGTTTTTGTTGTAGTTGTATTTTCCACCTCTTAATAAATAACCTGCTTGTGCGTAAAAACCATTTAGGTTTACAGCAGATAGTCCTTCCATTCTTGTAATATCGTTGTTGATGTATTCTGATTGGAACATGATATTTTTGTAGGCGCCTGCTAATTCTACATTCCAAATAGTATTGCTTTCTACATTTAAAATATCATCTGTATCTAAGTATTTTTTTCTATTAATTGATGAAATAGATCTAGTACTAAATCGATAAGAATTTGGTACTTCTAAATGTGTTTTTGGTGTTCTATAAGAAGCTCCAAAACCAATATGAACAAATTTTTCATCATCAATAATTGGTCTAAAAACGGCTCTACCTGTTAGAGAGATCCCTTCATCCATTCCTTCTTTTTTATTGGCATCTTGACCGAATTCAACTTCTTCGTATTCTCCTTGTGAATTGAAATGTACACCTCCAATTAGTAAGTATTTTTCTTTCATAAAATTAGCTTGTAATCCCAAATGACGAGAAGGAGAAAACTTTGATGCTAAGGAACGTTCCATAAAAGTTACATATCTTGATGTAGTGGTTGTTTCCATAGAAAAACCTTCTTTAAATTGTCCTACTTTGATATTGAAATCTCTAACATCATTGGTGTATTTAATATACATATCTTTTAATTCAGTAACTGCTCCTGCAAAATCTAAATCAATTTCTCCATACCAATTCTTATGTAAATTGGCTTTTACAGCAAAACGGGCACGTCTTATGGTAACTCCATTTCCTATTGGATTGTACGTGTCATTGTCAAAATACATACCGCCATCTAAATAGACTCTATTGTCTAACCAAAATTTAAATTTTTTGTCTTTTGATTCGAATGATAGAATGCCGTTTCTTGCTTCGGTTTGTAACTCTACAGTCTTAACTTTTTGACCGTATTGATTAAGCGTAACAGAATCATCTGTTTTCTTGTCCTCTTGTGCGAACGATCCTATGCTAAATAACATCATTGCTACTACTAAAGTGTAAAATTTGATTTTCATTGTTTATTAAATTTAGTTTTATGTTTATAATTTATTGATAATAGTTACTAACTTTTCTTGTTTTTTTAAGTTCATTTTTTTACGTAATCTGTACCTGTTGACCTCTACACTCTTAAAAGAAATTCCTAAAATTGAGGCGAGTTCTTTAGAGGATAAATTTAATCTTAATAATGCACATAGACGCTTTTCTTTTTCAGTAAGATTTGAATATTTTTTTTCTAGATTTTGATAAAAGCTACTATTTAACTCTTTAACGTAGTTGTATAGAGATGTACGTTCTTTATCTAAATTTAATTGCTCTGTGATTAACATTTTGATTGTGTTCAAATCACTATACTTAATCTCGTTTTCAGGTTTTAACTTTATTTGATCAATTTCAACTTTTAGTCTATTTAATACTTCTGTTTTTTGAATGATATCTAAAGCAATTCTTTTTTGCGCTTTCTTTTTTGTTTTGACAGCAGCCTCTAATCTAGTATTTTGATTGTTGGTTATTTTTAGGTCAAATTCTAATGTTGCCTGTTGTTCGTTATATTTTAATATTTGTTCGTTATAATCATTTTGTTTGATGTGAACTCTAAGTTTTCTAATCGTCCAGAGTAGGTAGAGTACAATAAATAATAATATAATAGCTGCAGTAATTAAAGCATATTGATAAAGTTCTATGGTGTTTTCCTGATTCTTAGGTGTTGAAATAGTAGAAATTACTTTTGTTTTTTCTATTGCAGATGGTGGTGTGTTTATCTGCTCTTTAATTACATTATCTGTTTGTTTTTGGGTAACAGTAAGGTTAAATACATTACTCATAAAAAATAGTGTGATAAATGACATTAATCCTGCAATAACTGGTGTTGCAACCCAACCAGCAGCTATTTTTCCAAGGATGCTAAAATCGAGATTTCGACCACCTTTTAAGAGTGCGATTCCCATAATTGATCCAACAATTACTTGTGAACTTGAGACAGGTACCATAGGAATTGGTGGTAAGCCAATTTGCACAAATAAATTTGATAAACTTTGAGAGGAGAAAATAAAGAGCACTAATGAATGAGAAAAAACGACTACTAATGCTGTTTCTGAGGATAATTTCATGATAGAATTTCCGACTGTCATCATCACTCGTTTTGAGTAGGTTATGATTCCTACAGCAATGGCAATACCTCCTAATAAAAACAAGATTTGAGTACCATCTAAGGTAAATAAACCAAAGTCTAAAGTAATATTTGGGGCTGATGGTACAAATACACCTACAACATTGGCAATATTATTTGCACCTAAACTATAGGATCCAAAAGCACCCACAATAATTAAAGCATATTTGGTATAGGCATCTTGTAGTAACAGATGGATTTTACCTTTACGTAGTGAAAAACCAAGGAATAAGTATAATAAAACGGCAAATATTCCTCCAAGAATTGGTCCTGCAATCCATGTGGTTACAATTTTCACTAAAGAGTTTATATCTGTTGTGCTTCCTGTAAAGAAATTCCATCCAATAATAGCTCCAACAACAGCCTGTGTCGTCGAAACAGGTAATTTGGATTTTGTCATCCAAAAAACAACCAAGGCTGCAGCAAGTGCAACAGTAAAAGCGCCGCCTAATGCATCAATAGATCCTAGTTTACCTAAAGTATGTGAACCACCAGCGCCTTGTAAAACTGCCCCTAGAATAACAAAAATGGAAGCAATTATGGCAGCTTGTTTAAAGCGAATCATTTTGGAGCCTACTGCTGAGCCAAATACATTGGCTGCATCATTAGCACCTAATGTCCATCCTAAAAAAAGTCCGCTTGTAAGAAAGAAAAAAAACATCAGTAGGTTTTACATTTTGATTTTTAGAACTAGTGAAGCGAGTAATAGCGCAACAACTTTTGCCGCACTAGAAATCTGTTCGATATGCAACGCAAAATAACGAAGATGAATTTTCTCGCTTAGTTTTAGGTCTGAACTCTCCTTAAATAACTTCCTTTTGATATCAGTGGCTATTGTATGAGTTTCACGGTGATAGAAAAGTACTTTTTGTGTTTTTTCTTTAACGAGTTCTGGAGAAATGAAAAATATTCGAGCAGCAGGAATTAAATTTTCTACTGTTTTAGCCGATGCTGCGGTCAATTTTGAGTACATTTTACGAATGTCTTCAGGAATATTAGGTGATTCGACATCAAATTGGCTTAAAACCTCTTTCGACATGTCAATAATATCATCTGATTTTTCTAATAGGTTTATAATGTCACTAGAATAGTTTGGCATTAAGGAGTAAACGTAGAAGTCGTTTTCAATTTTTCGTTTAAGCGTATCTGCCTCTTGTTCTAAAGCATTATTAGTTTTAAGGTTCTCTTCGAAATCACTAATATTACCTTTTAGATAATTATTGATTCCTTTTTTGAAGTTAAGGTTTCCGAACTCAATTTTATCAAAAAACTCATCAATACTAATTCCGACGTTTTTAGAGGTTTTAAAAATATTGAACATAATTTATAGTATCCTATTAATGATATAGCAAAGGTAAGTTAGTACAATATTCCTAGAAGTGATAATTATCATATTGTCATTCGTGAATATTAAGTCGTATGGTTTTATTCTGTAATAAAACCTTTAATATCAAATTATTAATAAATATATGAAGAGTGCTAAATTTTTGGAAATTCATAGAAGTATGGTTTATATTTATGATTGTATGGGTGTTACTTGTGTAAAAAAACATCGAACTCGGGTTTATAACAAATCTGTCTGATATTGGAAGTAACTGTTTACCCACGTTTATCTCACTGCAAAGTTACAAAGGCACAAAGTGAGGTATTATACCAATTTAAGATCAAAACACTTAATAAATACTGTATCTTACTATTTTATAAAATTCAGAGTATCAGCGATGTACAAAAAGACTAGGTTTTAGTTTCTACTAGTGACTTGTACTGTGAGGAATCGAAGTGAGCAGTCTATAATCTTTTATCTTATACTAATGATAAAATATGATAAAACTTTACGACCTTTGCTACAAATCAAAATCTTTAATAAATGAAACTTTCTATATCTAAATCCATTAATAAGGCTAATAACCTAATCTTTTTAACTGATAAAATAACTAATTTAAAAGAGCAATTATCAGAAGAGAACTACACCTATTTTAAAAAATTATGGAAAAATGAAAACATGCAGTTTGTCAAAGGAACTGAAGGCTATATCTTTATTGTAAAAACTACAAAAGATGTCGACAAAATCAGAAAGGAAGCCTTTTCTATTCATGATATCCTTAAAAAGCATTATAAAGAAGTTTATGTTTCAGGAGATAACTCCACTAATTTATTGGCTTTTGCCGAAGGTTTTTTATTATCAGATTATCAATTCCTAAAGTATTTTAAAGATGCTGATAAAAAACGTAACACAATAAAAAGATTTAAGCTACACGGAAATATCACACAAAAAGAAGTTACTGACTTACAAAACTTAATTGATTCTGTTTATTGGGCTCGTGATATGGTTAATGAACCCGTTTCTTTTTTAGATGCACCTCAATTGGCAGCTGAAATTATTGAAAAAGGAAAAGCTTCCAACTATAAAGTAGAAGTATTAGAGAAAGGTAAAATTGAATCCCTAAAAATGGGTGGATTATTAGCGGTTAATAAAGGTTCAGAAGTACCACCAACTTTTACCATAATTGAATACAAACCAAAAAATGCCAAGAACAAAAAACCAATTGTTTTAGTAGGAAAAGGAGTTGTTTATGATACTGGAGGTTTAAGCCTGAAACCAACGGCTCATTCCATGGATTTGATGAAAAGTGATATGGGTGGAGCAGCAACTATGTCTGCAACTATTGATGCTTTAGCAAAAAATAAAATTCCTGTACATATCATAGGATTAATTCCTGCAACTGATAATCGTCCAGGGAAAACAGCTTATGCACCAGGTGATGTGATTACTATGTTTGATGGGACAACAGTTGAGGTTTTAAATACTGATGCCGAAGGTAGAATGATATTAGCAGATGCTTTAGCTTATGCAAATAAATACAAACCCGAGTTAGTAATTGATGCGGCTACTTTAACGGGTGCTGCGGTAAGGGCTTTGGGAACCAAAACTTCGATTAGTATGGGTAATGCTAAAGATATTTATTTTAGAAAACTCTATGAAGCAGGTCAAACAACTCACGATCGTGTTTTCCGTTTTCCATTCTGGGACGAATGGAAAGAAGAGGTGAAATCGGATATTGCAGACTTAAAAAACCTTGGTGGAGCTAATGCTGGAATGATTACAGCAGGGAAGTTTTTAGAACATTTTGTAGAGTATCCTTATATTCATATTGATATTGCTGG
>JAOZLL010000095.1 GCA_029934835.1 Flavobacteriaceae bacterium
GTTGTAAAAGAAGCTCCTACCCATTCACTAGTATCTCCACCACCACAGTCTGCTTGTACGTACCAGTAATAAGTTGTATTCGGTTGGAATCCAGCTAAGCCATAAGGATGTGCTGCAAATGAACCTGATTGATCTTGTTCACCGTTTCCTGGTGTAAAATCAGCATCTGCTTTGTACTCTACATTCCACAGTGTTGCTGAACCATTTTCTGTCCAATCAATATAAGCAACAGTTGAAGTTATGTCAGTTGTTGTTAAATCTGATGGAGCTGGACAAGTAACGCAAGTTACACTTAAATCAAAATTAAAACCAGGATAATCATTTATCCAATTACCAACTGCAATAAAATAAGTTGTACCAACTTCAGCTGTAAATGTAGCATCATAAGGATTATTTCCTCCTCCACTTTGAACTAAACTTCCATCACAAGCACCTAGTGTAAAACCAGCACAAGTTCCATCAGTACTAGCATACACATCAATTTGTGCATCCTCATCAGTTGTTGTAGAATTTACTGTTATGGTTACTTCAGCATCATTTCCTTCAAATGAATACCAAATATCATCACCAATAGAACCTTGACATGAAGTTGCTGAACCTCCTGTGGCTCCAAGTGTAGTTTGCGCTGTTAAGCTATCATCACAATTTAGAGTAATTGCATCTGAACACTCATCATTAGCTGGTGGTGGTGCGAAAGTAAAATCAAGCGAAGTATATGTAGCAGTATCTCCACCACCACAATCTGTTTGTACATAAACGGTATAAGCGGTACCTCCTACTAAAGCTGTAGCATTAAAACTAGTATTGGGAGAACTACCTGACCCAACTGCACCTGCAGTACCTTGAGCAGTGCCTTGAGGTTGTACTTCAAAATTATAACCAGTAGCTCCTGTTATAGCATCCCATGAAAAACCGGCTGTACTTGGTGCTATCATTGAAGATACCTCTAAATTTGTAACAGCATCACAAGTTGGAGGAGCTGCACAAGTTATATCAGCTACCCAACCATCACTTGTTACAGAACTATCTGAAGTAAACACAAAAGTGAGTGATCCACTTGCGTGTGTAGATGTAAAATAAGAAGGAGCATATGTACTAGTACCTGTCCAAGCACCATTGGGACATGCTGTATGATTATATGTTGAACCTGAATCAATTAGTGAAGCCGTATTATCTGGGCCATCATACACCATCAATCCATCCCAACTATTTTCTACATCAAATAAAGTAAAAGTTACTGTTACTTTATCACCACCATTTGTAGGCGATATAGTAGTTGTTATATTCTCACTTACAGAATAATCTGCAGAATCACCTCCAGAATCTAGAAATTGTTCTCCACAATTTTGCGCCATTCCCTGCCAACTAAAGGCAACAAAAAATAGCATCGTAAATAAATAAGTAATTTTTTTCATCATAATAAAATTAAGTTAAAGGTTAAATTTTTTGGTTTGTTAGCTGTAAAAGTAGCTATTATTGTTGATTAAACAACTAATCCGTTAATAATATACAGCATTGTAAAATCTCGAAATTATTAATGAACAATTTGTCAATTACTCTTATTTTATTAAAAATAAAAAAACCAGCACGCAAATGCACTGGTTTCTTATTTATAATTTAGTTTTTTTACTCTTTTGTTGAAAAAAACACAACAAATAGCTTGTGACTATAACAGCTCATACTGTTTATTCTAATCGTATTGGTGTTAGGAATGTAACTAATATTACATAAAAATTCTTGAATTACTCTAGATCTGTTTCAACTAAATCCAAACAACCTTTATACAATTCTATATTTTGAGGCTCAAAATTATTGATATACTCATATTTTTCTCTATTCTCTGCCTGACCTAAACTAACAAATAACGTTGCTGATCTATTAAATTTTTCGTTTCGTTGACTATTTAAAATCAACAAATAACCCATGATAATATTACCTGCCATTTCAACTAATCTACGGGCATGGAAATCTAAATAATCTGGGTAATCAGTATCCATAACTCTTTTAGAGATTTCCTCATACTCAGCTGTCATCTTTTGTAACTTAGCTTGCAGTGGATTATTCTCTATTACCTCTGAATCATAGCGTTTAATCTGATCTAAAAACACACCTGTTGTCACTCCTTTTATGGCGGCAACAGCCTGTAATTGTGTAGTTCCTTCATAAATAGAAGTAATTCGTGCATCTCTATAAATTCGCTCTATAGGGAAATCTTTCATAAAACCTGTTCCACCATGTATTTGAAGTGAATCATAAGCAATAATATTAGAAGCCTCACTGGCGACTAGTTTTATAAGTGGCGTAAAAACATTGGCTAGCTTAGCATAGCCCTTCATTTCCATGCGCTCTTCCTTTGTTAAGGATCTTTCTTGTTTTATTTCTTCGTAAACCTTAGAAATATCAACAAACTGTGTGGTTTCATAAAGCAAGGAACGCAATGCATCAATACGAATTTTCATATTGGTTAACATCTCATAAACCGCAGGAAAGTGAATAATTTCTTTTCCAAATTGAGCTCGTTCCTCCGCATATTTTATCGCTTCACGGTAGGCTGCATCGGCAATTCCTACTGATTGAGCTCCTACACCTAAACGAGCAGAATTCATCAAAGACATTACATATTTTATCAAGCCAAAGCGCTCTTTTCCTACCAATTCTGCAGGTGCATCTTTAAAAACTAATTCACAAGTAGGAGAACCTTTAATTCCTAATTTCTTTTCTAAATGACGTACTTCTACTGCATGATTCTTTCTATCATATATAAACATTGATAATCCACGAGCATCAGATGTACTTTCTTCAGAACGTGCTAAAACCAACGAAATATCTGCATCACCGTTAGTAATAAAACGTTTAACACCATTTAACAACCATACTTTGCGTTCTTCATCATAGGTAGCTTTTAAGTTTACAGCCTGTAAATCTGAGCCTGCATCAGGTTCTGTTAAAACCATAGCTGCAGTTGCTCCATCCTTATTAAAACGTGGTAAATAGCTGTCTTTTTGCTCCTCTGAACCGAATTCATAAATAGTTTCTGCACAATCTTGTAATCCCCAAATATTGGCAAAACCAGCATCGGCTCTTGCAATCATTTCTCCTGCCATTACATAAGGAAGTAGTGGAAAGTTTAAACCACCATATTTTCTTGGTAACGACATTCCAATTAAACCAGCTTCGTGTAAAGCAGCATAATTTTCGGTTGTTCCTTTTGCGTATACTACTTCATTATTTTCGATACGTGGACCTTCTGCATCAACAGCTTCTGCGTTTGGACCTATGGTTTCTGCACAAATATCTCCTACGATACCTAGAACTCTTTCATAAGAATCAATAGCATCTTCGTGATTTAATGGTGCATAGTCATATTCCTTTGAATCAGCAAAATTGCTTTCTTTTAATTGTACAATTTTCTTTACTATTGGATGTTCTAAATGAAATTTAAAATCGGGTGTATCTTTAAAAAAATTATCCATTGTTTACTATAGATTATTCTATACCTAACCGCAAAGAGCGCAAAGACTTACGCAAAGAACGCTAAGATTATAGATATTATTTACTTTGCGTTTTTCTTGTAAGATTGAATCATTTTTGGTACCACATCGCTAATGTCACCATTTATTACATAGTCTGCTAGTTTATTCATGGGAGCATCTGGATCATTATTTATTGAAATAATAAGTGATGCTTCTTGCATGCCTGCTGTATGTTGAATAGCTCCTGATATTCCTGCAGCGATATATAACTTTGGACGAACAGTAACTCCTGTTTGTCCAATTTGACGATCGTGATCTATAAAACCAGCATCAACTGCAGCTCTTGATCCACCTACTTCACCACCTAATAAATCAGCTAGTTGGTACAATTTATCAAAATTTTCTTTTGAGCCAACTCCATAACCACCTGCAACAATAATTGGTGATTCTTTAAGATTAACATCTGATTCTTCTATATGACGTTCAAGTACTTTTACAACAAAATCTTCGTCATTTAGAATTTTATCAGCTGCAAGTGAAATTACTTCTGTTTGATACTTTTCATCAAAGATTTCTTTTTTCATTACACCTTCTCTTACAGTAGCCATCTGCGGATGCATATCCCAGTTGATAATATTTGCCATGATGCTACCTCCAAATGCAGGTCTTATTGCAAACAATAAATCTTTGTATTCCTTTTTTTCTTTACTTACATAATGATCTCCAATATCAAGAATAGTACAATCTGCAGTTAATCCACAACTGAGTTCAGATGCTAATCTTGGTGCTAGGTCTCTACCTACAGAAGTTGCTCCAAACAAAACAATTTGTGGTTCTTCTCTTTTTAATATATCGGATGCTATGGCAGCATGTGGTAAAGTAGTATAAGGTTCTAATCGAGTATCATCTACTACATGAATTTTATCTACACCAAAAGGTGCTATTTGTTTGGATATATTGTTTAATCCGGCACCAAAAACCATTGCTTCTAATGGGCTTCCTAATTTTTGTGCAAGTCGTTTTCCAGCAGATAATAGTTCTTGACTGATTTCTGCTACTTTTTGATTTTCGACTTCACAATAGACAAATACGCTCTTCATATTTATTATGGTTTTCACCGCAAAGACACAAAGACGCAAAGAAATAATACCTATGCTAATGTCCTTACAATGTGTTTTATTATTTATTAACCAATGGTATGGTTTTCAATTAATTCTTTAATCATCATTTCAATATCTACATCAGAATCAGACAATACTTTTGTCTCCTCTGCTGTTAAAACGATACTCTCTACACTTTTTACTTTAGTTGGAGATCCTGATAATCCAATTTTTTCCATTTCAGCATCAATATCTTCAACACCCCATTCTGGAATAGTTAGATAGGGTCTTTTCGTGTGTAATTCACGTAAATATTCTTCAGTGGATTTCGATTTCAACTCGGTTTGAGTTCTTGCATATTTATATTGCATTACACGTTTAGCTTGTCTTGATCTACAAACAGGTGAAGAATCATGTACCGTCATCAAACATGGAAATGGTGCTGAAACTGTCTCTACTCCTTTTTCTAGACGTCTTTTGGCTACAATCTCATTATCAGAAATTGACATAACTTCCTCAACATAAGTAACTTGTGGAATATTTAATTTTTCAGCAGATTGTGGTCCAACTTGTGCTGTATCACCATCAATTGCCTGTCTACCACCTAATATTAAATCATAAGGTGCTAACTTTTCAATTCCTTTTGCTAAAGTATAACTTGTCGCTAAGGTATCAGCACCTCCAAAACGTCTGTCTGAAATCATAAAACCATTGTCAGCTCCTCTATAATAAGATTCTCTTATAATATCAGCTGCTCGTTTTGGTCCCATTGTGAGAACGGTAACTGTAGTTCCAGGAACTCTATCCTTAATATTCAAGGCTAATTCCAGCGCATGTAAATCATCTGGGTTGTATATTGTTGGAAGCTTTCCTCTATTAACTGTTCCATCGGGTTTCATGGCATCAGTTCCAACATTTCTAGTATCTGGAACTTGTTTTGCCAGTACTACTATTTTAAGTGGTCTCATAAATTAAATTATTTATTCTCAAAAAAACTCCTGCAAAAGTACAATTTTGATATTTAACAAACACTGATATTACTCAGTTTTCAAGGATTTAACAGATTAATGGTTGTATAATTCAATGGTAAAATGATTCCATAATAAAATAGATTTCAGAAAAAAACCCACAAGATTCTAACAAACTATGTGGGCTTTTCTAAAGACTTTTATTAATATTTATTCAATTTCATTAATTTCATCATTTTCAAGACTCTTGTTGTACATATCCATAGCTCTTAAGCTCATTCCCATACTTGAAAAACCTCCATCATGAAACAGATTTTGCATGGTTACTTTCTTGGTTAAATCAGAAAACATCACAATACAATAATCAGCACATTCGTCAGCAGTGGCATTTCCTAAAGGTGACATTCTTTCTGAGTAATCCATTAAACCATCAATCCCTTTAACTCCTGAACCAGCAGTTGTTGGCGTTGGAGACTGAGAAATTGTATTTATACGAATCTTACTTTCTCTACCATAAATATAACCAAAACTACGAGCAATGGACTCTAATAATGACTTCGCATCAGCCATATCATTATAGCCATATAATGTTCGTTGAGCTGCGATATAGGATAATGCTATAACTGATCCCCATTTATTCAAGGCATCTTTTTTATGTGCTACTTGTAAAACTTTATGAAAAGAAATGGCAGAAATATCAAGTGTTTTATTTAGAAAATTGTAATCTAAATCGTTGTATAATCTTTTCTTACGAACATTAAGAGACATCCCAATGGAATGTAACACAAAATCTATTTTTCCTCCTAAAACTTCAATCGAACGCTCAAATACATGTTCGATGTCTTTTACACTTGTCGCATCTGCAGCAATAACTTCTGCTCCACATTTCTCCCCTAATTCATCAATCTGTCCAAAACGTATCGCTGCCATTGTGTTACTTAGCGTAAATATTGCCCCTTCTTCATGAGCACGTTCTGCAACTTTCCATGCAATAGATTTATTGTCAAGGGCTCCAAAAATGATTCCCCTTTTTCCTTTTAATAAATTGTACATAATAATTGTGTTTTAGTTTTGGTTGTCGATTAATCAAATTGGTATTCGCAAAAATAGACTAATTTTTTAATTGCAAAAGTTCTTTTGCGTGTTTCTGAACAGTTTCAGAGATCATTTTTCC
>JAOZLL010000096.1 GCA_029934835.1 Flavobacteriaceae bacterium
TACTCGAGTCATTTGAGGATAATAAGGAAACGGTAATGGTCGCTCCAGCAAGTGGTTTTTATTCCACAAAAGGAGAAGGAACAAATCAAATTCGTATTGCCTATGTGCTTAAAAAAGAGGATCTAGTTCGCTCGGTAGAACTCTTGAATTTAGCATTAAATAAATATAGCCAAATAAACAAATAACAAATCAACATTAAGAAAAACATATCATTAAAAGCCTACAATACGTTTGGAATAGATGTACTTGCTAAACGCTTTATCAATGTGATAAATCTAAAAGAATTACAAGCCGTCTTGGAAAAAGAGCAAGAAATTCTTTTGATTGGTGGAGGCAGCAATATGCTTTTGGTTAATGATGTAGATAAGTTGGTAGTTCATATAAATACCAAAGGAAAAGAAATTGTCAAAACAGATAAAACACATACTTGGGTGCAAGTTGCAGCAGGAGAAAATTGGCATGAATTTGTACTTTGGTGTATAGAGAATAATCTAGGTGGTGTTGAGAATCTAGCCTTAATTCCTGGTTATGTAGGAACAGCTCCTATCCAAAATATTGGAGCCTATGGTGTTGAGGTCAAAGATGTAATTGAGTCTGTTCAAGTAGTAGAAATCACAACAGACATATCATCTAAATTTACTGCAAACGAATGTAATTTTGGTTATCGGGATTCTATTTTTAAGAATGCCTCTAAAGGTAAATATGTTATTACTCAAGTAACATTTAAGTTAACACATTCTAATCATAAGATCTATGATTCCTATGGTGCCATTAAGACGATTATTAAAGAGATAAGTGATTCAAAATCTACTATTAAACAGGTTGCCGATGCGGTAATTGCCATACGAAAAGCCAAATTGCCAGATCCTAAAGAAATTGGAAATAGCGGGAGCTTTTTTAAAAATCCGATTATTTCAAAATCTGATTTTAATAAACTAAAAGAAAAATATCCTGATATTCCTAATTATCCTGTCAATTCTAATACTGAATTAGTAAAATTGGCTGCTGGTTGGTTAATTGACCAATGTGGATTTAAAGGAAAGCGATTTGGTGATGCTGGTGTGCATAAAAATCAGGCCTTAGTATTGGTTAATTATGGGAATGCTACTGGAAAAGAAATACTAGCCGTTGCAAATAAGATTCAAGAAACAGTTAGGGAAAGGTTTAATGTAGTTTTAGAGATGGAAGTTAATATCATAGAATAATCAATTTTTCATTTAGTAATTTTAACCTTTCTAGTAAGCTATATTATAGTATATCTGCTAACTTTCATGTTAGTCTTTATTTATATATCTTTATGCATTACAAGAAAAAGGTATATTGATGCTCCTTAAATTATTTTCAAATAGTTATAGAAATCGTTTTTTAACAGATTTTTTATCTGTGATTTTTATTATTTTCTTTCAATTTTCCCTTTATTCTCAAATTACAAAAGATAGTCTTAAAAAGCAACTAGTTTTTGAGTTACCAACCAATTCAACTATTGATACTTTAGTTAGTTTGGCCAGAGTTAACTTTGGAATCAATCAAAAAAAGGCTATTTTCTATGCCAAAGAAGCTTATAAACAAGTTATAAGTGAAAATGATGAGCACCTCATTTCATTAACAGCACAAACTCTGGCCGATGCGTATTATTATAGAGATGAGTTTACGAATGCTATAGATTATTATAAAATAGCAGCTCAATCAGAGAAACGTATTTATGGTGAATTTTCAGATGAATATGGTTCAAGATTGGCAGATATTGGTTATTGTTTTTATTTGTTAGGAATCTATGATGTGACTAATACCTATTATCAAGATGCTCTGATAATATCCAAAGGAAATGGGAACATGGAAGATATTCATACAAATATTAATAATCTAGGAACACTTTATTTTGCTTGGGGACAATATGACAAAGCAATTGATGCTTTTGTTGAGACCTTAGAATATGATAAAAAGCAAAAAAACTATGCTAATTTATCAGTATCTTATAATAATATAGGTAAGGTTTATTTTATCCTAAATAAATATGAACAAGCCATTCAATATTATAATCAGGCGTTAGATTACTCTAAAAAGACTCAAAATAATTCAACGATTGCCATACGCTACGGTAATTTAGGGATGGCTTATTATAAGCTAGGTGATTATGAAAAAGCCCAAAATTTCTTAAATGATGCCATTATATTAGATAAAAAACAAGGAAATGATTATAAAGTTGCCATACGCCAAAACGAATTGGGAAAAATTAGTGAGGCACAAGGTAACTATAAAACAGCATTAGATTACCAACTCAAAGCACTCGCTACTTTTAATAGGCTAAAAATAAAAGAATCACAGACCATAACACATATTAATATCGCCGAAATTTATGAATATTTAAATGAATACAAAAAATCGGAAACATACTATCATGAAGCAATTGAAATAGCAATCTCTATTGGCTCAGTTTATAATGAAATGGTTGCCTATGAAGGCTTGGCAGGCTTATATGAAAAGACATACCAATATAAGAAGTCTTTGCATTCCTATATGAAATATGAGAGTTTGAGTAAAGATATTTTTACCGCAAAAAGTGACAAACAACTGCTTGCATTTCAAGTAAAATATGAAACTGAAAAAAAAGAAAAGGAAATAGCACTCCTTAAAAAAGAGGCAATCATTAAAGACATTAAGATAAGCAAAAGTAGAATTATTGGTGTATCGCTGACAGCCATTTTGTTATTGCTGATTTTTGTAGCCTACTCCTATATTAAAAAGCATAAATTAAAAAAGGAAGTCAACAGTATTTTATCTGAAAAGAATAACCAATTGCAGGTCTTAAATGCAACAAAGACAAAGTTTTTTGCAATTATCTCACATGATTTATTAAACCCGATTGCTGCTTTTCATTCACTGACAAAATCAATGGAAAGTTCGTTTGATGCAATACCTAAAGAAAAATTACATAGTTTTATTAAGGAGTTAAGCACATCTTCTGAAAAAGTATATTTATTATTACAAAACCTATTGACTTGGGCTTCTATCAATAACGGAAGGATGAAATATGCACCTGAAAATACAGATTTAGCAAATTTATTAACTGAAGTACTCGACATACAAAAAATGCATGCTCAAGAAAAGAGTATTAGTTTAAACTTAGCTGTTATACCAGAAACAATAGTCTTTGTTGATAGATTAATGATTGCAACTGTTGTGCGAAACCTCATTTCAAATGCGATTAAATTCTCTCCTAAAAATGCTCAAGTGCAGATTTCAGTTAGGGAGACTGAAAAGATGATTCAAGTGTGTATTAAAGATTCTGGAGTAGGTATGATTCAAGAAGATTTAGATAAACTTTTTAAAATAGAAGTTGATAATAAAGATATTGGTTCTAGTGTAGGAAAAGGAACAGGTCTTGGGCTAATTTTATGTAAGGAGTTGGTAGAAAAATGTGGCGGGAAAATTTGGGTTACAAGTGAAGTAAGTAAGGGTAGTAATTTTGTCTTTACAGTTCCAATAAAAAATACTAATTTTGAATATGAGTGAAATTAAGGTTTTTATTGTTGATGATCATAAAATTGTTCGTGATGGCATTTTTTTGTTACTCATTGGTGCAACTGATATTAGACCCGTAGGAGAAGCTGAAAAGGCAGAGGAACTTTTTGAAAAACTCAAAACTATTTTACCAGATGTCCTTCTTTTGGATATTTCTTTACCAGGAATGTCGGGTATTGAAATCAGTAAAAAAATTGTAATAGATTATCCAACTATTAAAGTTTTAATCATGTCTATGAATACCGATGAAAATAGTATTCTATCAGCTATTAAGACAGGTGTAAAAGGCTTTTTATCAAAAGATATTTCAAAAGATGAATTGGTAAAAGCAATTAAATCAGTCTATGAAGGAAATGAATACTTTGGTACAAATATATCTAAAACAGTATTTAATAGTTTAGTGAAAAATGCAAATAATGTACAAGCTCCTGTAACACTTACCAAAAGAGAAAAAGAAGTTGCTATATTCATATCTGATGGTTTGTCATATAAAGAGATTGCTGCTAAAATGTTTATCAGTGCAAGAACAGTAGAAAGTCACAGAAATCATATTCTTTCCAAACTAAAACTAAAAACCAATATTGATATCGTAAAATATGTGGTGAGAAATCATCTAATTGATTTGTAACTTGTTTATCCTTTACCTTTCTACTTTCTACTTTCTACTTTCTACTTTCTACTTTCTACTTTCTACTTTCTACTTTCACCTATAAGTGATTTCCCCTATAAAAAATTAGGTTGTTTTGCGGATTGCACATAGTACGATGATGACCTAACTTTACATATTTGTAATTTAACTTTAACAGATATGCCAAAATTATTTAGAACAGACTTACAAGCAGAAGCAAACATAAAAGTCTTTGTAAGCGACATACGTTCAGAAGCTCATTTGGTAGTTTTTGAAACACAAAGTCAATGGGAAGCAACACTTCCTCAAATATGGTGCTATACCACTATTAAAAGTGAAGCTGATAAAACAATATTTTTTGTTGATGGCGCATGGGATGCCGATATGGTGATTTTTAAAACCGATATTCAATCAGATGCAGAGGTAGTTGATAGCTCAAAAGCAGATATTTTTTAAACTCTAAATACAAACCTTTTAAAATATATATTATTAACAACCAGCTTAGCGACTTTGTGCCTTAGCGGTAAAAAATTTTAAACAGATGAAAAGAATTACAATAATTTTAGTACTAACAATTATCACATCTTTTAGTTTAACGGCACAAACTACCTACGTACCCGATGATAATTTTGAACAAACACTCATTAATCAAGGTCTAGATGATGTTCTTGATGACTATGTTGCAACAGTTAATATAGAAAATTTAATAACGTTGGATGTTAGGTTTGAGAGTATATCAGATTTAACAGGGATTGAAGATTTTTCTTCTTTAACGCAATTAAAATGTACAAGTAATAATCTTACCAGTCTAGATTTGAGCAATAACCCTAGTTTAGAAAAACTGTATGCTAATTCAAATCAACTTACAAATATAGATTTAAGCCAGAATATAGAATTAACAACATTATATGTTGCTAATAATTTATTAACACATATTGATATAGGTAATAATATACTATTAACAAATCTGTATTGTGAAAATAATCATTTAACAGATTTAGGTTTAAGTACTAATCCAGATTTAGAAAGTCTTATATGCTATGATAATCAACTCACAAGCTTAGATTTAAGTAATAATTCAGATTTAGTAGATTTTAGGTGCTTTGATAACCTACTAACAAGTTTAGATCTTAGAAATGGAGCAAATACAAATATTACAGTTTTCAATTCTATGACAAACTCAGATTTAACCTGTATTTTTGTTGATGATGTGGCATATAGCACTGCAAATTGGACTGATATTGATCCCAATTCGACTTTTGTTGCAGACGATGCAGCCTGTGATGCTATACGACTAACCTATGTCCCAGATGATAATTTTGAACAAGAACTCATTGATCAAGGTCTAGATGATGTTCTAGATGATTATGTTGCAACAGTTAACATTGAAAATTTAACCACATTAGATGTTATCAACAGAAATATAGCAGATTTAACAGGAATTGAAGATTTTACTGCAATAACCAAACTATATTGTGGAAATAATAACCTTACAAGTATCGACGTGAGTAATAATAGTTTTCTTGAGGAGTTGCACAGTTATACTAATGGACTTATAAGTATCGATGTGAGTCAAAATTTAGTTCTAAGAAAATTAAATGTAGGAGAGAATTCAATTTTTACAATAGATGTAAGTAGTAATACAGCACTTACGCTCTTGTGGTGCCAATATAATCAAATTAGTAGTTTAGATTTAACAAGTAATCCTAATTTATTACAATTTAGGTGTTATGATAACCAACTTACAAGTTTAGATCTTAGAAATGGAGCAAATACAAATATTACGGATTATAATTCTATATTAAATCCAGACCTTACCTGTATTTTTGTTGATGATGTGCCTTATAGCACTGCAAATTGGACTGATATTGATGCTGCTTCTACTTTTGTAACCACAGAGGCTGAGTGTGATGCTGTACTAGGTGTAGATGATGTAATAAATAATGCTTTTATGATTTATCCAAATCCTGTAAAAGATAGTTTTAGTATACAAACAGAACTTGATATTATAGCTATAGAAATATATGATGTTTTTGGCAAATTGGTTAAAACAGCTAATGCTACTAATTCAGTTAGTATTAGTCAACTACATACAGGTATTTATTTGGTTAGAATTAATACATCAAATGGAGTAGGCATACATAGAATAATTAAAAAATAAAATATTTAACAATCCATTAAATTATAAAAGATGAAAACAAACAAATTAATTCTATTCATGTCAATGCTGTTTTTATTTCAAACGGCTATTCAAGCTCAAATCAGTTTTAAGGGTCTAAAAAATAAAACACTAACGAGCAAAACAAAATCTGAAACCAAATCAAATACTACTTCAGATAATAGAAGTAAGAATAATTCAGATGCTACTGCAGAAGTGGGAAAGATTTTTTATGTATCAAAAGAAGGAAGTAATAAAAACGATGGAACTAAGGCAAATCCCTTAAAAAACATTGACAAAGCAATGAAAAAAGCACTTGTTGGTGATAAAATATATATTGC
>JAOZLL010000097.1 GCA_029934835.1 Flavobacteriaceae bacterium
GATTTTCCTTTCTCTAATCGTTCTTGGAGAACTGAAAAAATCACTTTTGGCATATCAGGATGAAACAACGAAGCTAATGACTCATCTATTAATTCATATTCCTCAAATCCAAACGTTTCTGTAAACTGACGATTTACATAATCAATTTTTTTGTTTGAATTAATCTTAATATAAAACGACTTTTCTCCAAATACTTTAATTTCTTGTTCAATGCTTTGTTTGGTGTTTGCCAAGGAAAACAATTTTGCGTTTTGTCGGATCGGGTCTTTCATATTCAGGGGTATTAAAGGGGTAAATAATACTTTGGGATTTATACTACAAATATAGAATGGTATACGATACCAAACAATACCCAATACCGTGATTTTAACAAGTAAGGGTTTTAGGTAGACCCTTGATGTGGATAGAAACCTATTTTCTTAAAAAATCAATGCATTCCTCATAAAAGTCTTTAGGGTTCTCAGCGTGCAACCAATGCCCTGACTTAGCGATTTCTTTGATAATAACCTTAGGAAAATGTGCCTCAATCAACGGAATATCCAACTCTAAAATATAATCCGAATGTTCTCCTTTCAAAAAAAGTGTTTCACCATCAAATTGGCTAAAAGAAGGTAGTGGTTCGTTGATTAAATGGTAATTATCTAACAAAGCTGCTAAATTGAACCTATAGTCAAAACGCTCTGCAGTTTTTCGATAAACATTCTTTAAAAGAAATTGTCGAATAGCTTTATTTTCAATAAATCTCTCAAAAACTTGTTCTATAGATTTTCTAGAAATCTGTTTTGAAAAATCTACAGCTTCTAGTGCTTTTAAAATCAATTGATGTCTGTTTGAGTAGCCTCTTGGAGCAATATCGGCTACAATAAGTTTTACAACTAACTTGGGATGATGCACTGCCAAATACATGGCAATTTTTCCTCCCATGGAATGGCCTAAAATGCTAATACTATCTAAATTATGATGTTGACAATAGTTTAAAATATCTTGACACATCATTTCATAATCCATTTCATCATCATGAAAACTACGTCCATGATTTCTTAAATCAAGTAGATGTACTTCAAAATCTTGTGAAAACTTACGTCCCAAACTAATCCAATTATCACCTAATCCTAGAAATCCGTGTAGAATAAGTAAAGATGTTCCCTTTCCTATTATTTTTGAATGTAAAATATTTAACACTATTACTGATTTTATTTGTTTGTAAAACTACATATTTTAATACTAAATAGTAACTTTGTAGCAAACAACAAATATTATGTACGGATCCATAAAAGAATATTTACAAAAAGAATTAAAAGATTTAACCGAAGCAGGTTTATATAAAAAAGAACGTGTTATCACCAGCAGTCAAGATGCGGTTATAAAGATAAATACTGGCGAAGAAGTAATTAACTTTTGTGCCAATAACTACTTGGGATTATCTAACAATCCAGAGGTAATTCAAGCAGCAAAAGACACCATGGATACACATGGTTATGGTATGTCATCCGTTCGCTTTATTTGTGGAACACAAGATATTCACAAAGAATTAGAAGCTAAAATCGCTGAATTCTACCATACCGAAGACACGATACTTTACGCCGCAGCTTTTGATGCCAATGGTGGAGTTTTTGAGCCTTTATTAAGTATTGAAGATGCGATAATTTCTGATAGTTTAAATCACGCTTCCATTATTGATGGTGTTCGACTTTGTAAAGCAGCTCGTTATCGTTATGCTAATAATGATATGAATGCACTAGAAGAACAACTTATCGAAGCCAACAAAAAAGAACATCGTTTTAAGATTATCGTAACCGATGGTGTTTTCTCAATGGATGGTGTAGTCGCACAATTAGACAAGATTTGTGATCTCGCTGATAAATATGATGCTTTGGTAATGGTTGATGAATGTCATGCAGCCGGATTTATTGGTAAAACAGGGCGTGGAACTATCGAACTTAAAAATGTACTAGGTCGTGTAGATATTATCACAGGAACTCTTGGAAAAGCATTAGGTGGCGCCATGGGTGGTTATACCACAGGTCGTAAAGAAATTGTGGAGATTCTACGTCAACGTTCACGACCTTATTTATTCTCCAATTCGTTAGCTCCAGCTATTGTTGGTGCTTCGTTGAAAGTATATGATATGTTGTCAAAAGACACTTCATTACGTGATACCTTAGAAAACAATACCAATTACTTTAAAAAAGGGATGGAGAAAGCTGGTTTCGACATCGTAAAAGGTGATTCTGCAATCGTACCCGTTATGCTTTATGATGCCAAGCTATCACAAGTTATGGCAGACAAATTATTAGAAGAAGGTATTTATGTAATCGGTTTCTATTTCCCAGTTGTACCGAAAGAAAAAGCACGTATTCGTGTGCAACTTTCTGCCGCTCATACCAAAGAACATCTTGATAAAGCAATTGCTGCCTTTATAAAAGTGGGTAAAGAATTGGATGTAATATAGCAACTACCTGAAAGTCATATTAGTTACAATCTTATAAGATGAATACCTTTATCTTTATGGAATATTTTTAACACGTATTCCATGAAAAAACTAGGATTAATTTTAGCTATTATAGGCTTACTAACAGCCTGTAATTCAAATAAAAAAGAAACCAAAAAAGTTGTTGTAGAGCCTGTTTTCACCGAGCTCCAAACTAAAGCAAAAGGCTTCTTTGGAGAACTTCCTCTTTTTGCTGAAAATGAAGCTAATAAAGTTACAGATGAAAAAGTAGCTTTAGGGAAAGCATTGTATTTTGATACTATTTTATCTAAGAACGGTACACAAAGTTGTAATACCTGTCATAGTTTAGATACGTATGGCGTTGATAATTTACCAACTTCTCCAGGTGATGGCGACGGAACAATGGGTAGCAGAAATTCTCCAACTGTTCTAAATGCAGCTTTACATATTTCTCAATTCTGGGATGGTAGAGAACCTGATGTGGAAGCACAAGCTGGTGGTCCTGTTTTAAATCCTGTGGAAATGGGAATGTCAAGTGAAAAAGAAGTAGTGGATCGCTTGGTAAAAGTTGAAAAATACCAAAAAATGTTTGCTTTAGCCTTTCCTAATGATAAAGAGGTAATTACTTACGAAAATATGAAAAAAGCAATTGGTGCTTTTGAAAGAAAACTCATTACTCCTTCAAAATTTGATGACTATTTAGCAGGAAATGATACAGCTCTTAATGAAATCGAAAAACAAGGTTTGCAGTTGTTTATGGATAAAGGATGTATTGCCTGTCATAGTGGAAATGCTCTAGGTGGAAATACGTATCAAAAATTTGGCGTATTTGGTGACTATTGGGAACATACTAAAAGTACAAAAATTGATGAAGGTAAATTTGAAGTAACTAAAAATGAAGCTGATAGATATGTTTTCAAATCGCCATCATTGCGGAATATTGAAAAGACCTATCCTTATTTTCATGATGGTAGTGTTGCAAGTTTAGATGAAGCTGTAAAAATAATGGGCAAAGCACAACTAAATGTTGATTTCTCAGACACAGAAATTAAAGCTTTAGTAGCCTACTTAAACAGCCTAACAGGAGAAGTAGCCCAAGAATACAAAATGTAATAATTCTGATTACACGTTCAATAAAAAGCCATAAATACACGTAATATACATTCGTGTATTCGTGGCTTTTTTTCGTATTTTTGTATCATGCAAACACAAGAACAACATAAAGTGTATGAAAAAGCACGTAAACGAATCCAACAGAAGAGACGCTTATTTTGGCATTTTGTCGTTTTTTTAGTGGGTTCCGTATTTTTAATTATCCTTAATGGTTTATTAAAAGTTGGCGAAGAAAAATATGGAAATTGGTTTGTTTGGGCTATTCTATTATGGCTTTTCTTCTGGATTTTACACGTAGGAAATGTTTATATTTTTGATCGATTTTTTGATAAAGATTGGGAACGTCATGAAACAGAAAAGTTAGTAAGCAAACACAATGTCAAAGTTGAAAAATTAGAAAAAAAATTAATTAATGAAGGTGTAATTTCGCCAGACCTTGAAAAAAAAAGTCTCGACAATTGATTACAATTATAGCAGCAATATCCGAAAACAACGCCTTAGGAAAAGACAATCAACTTTTATGGCATTTACCTGATGATTTTAAACGATTTAAAAAAGTCACCACAGGACATAATGTGATAATGGGTAGAAAGACTTTTCAGTCTTTGGGGAACAAAGCTTTACCAAAACGAACCAATATTATTATTACGCGTCAAAGAAGTTACGATGCTAGTTGCATTATACTAGCTGACTCTTTGAGAAAAGCATTACGAATCGCTGAAAACGACAAAAACCCTTATATTCTTGGAGGAGGAAGCATCTATAAAGAAGCAATAAACTTAGCTGATAGACTAGATTTAACTATCGTTCATCATACCTTTGAAGCCGATACTTTTTTCCCTGAAATAGATCCAAAAATTTGGAAAGAAGTCAGTCGTAAATTTCACCCAAAAGACGACAAGCACAAATATGATTTTAGCTTTGTGATGTATAAACGTATTGGCGTAAGATAATTACTCCTTAATTATCTTTTTAGATATAATTGCCGTTTCTGTCTTGAATCTAATAAAATAAACACCTGTTGTAAGCTTTGATAGATTAATGGTATTCGTCAAGTAATCAATTGAATAATCCTCTATCATTTTACCAATACTATCAACCAAAGTAATTTCTTTTAAATTTTCAATTTCCTCAAAATGCACCATATTGTTTGCAGGATTTGGATAAATTGTAATTAGATTTACCTGATAATCATCAATTCCAACAGTAGAGCCATATTCATAACAGCCCATATCAGGAGCGGCTCCTTCATAAGAAAGCCCTACATCTGTTCCTGTATCTATGCAAGGAGAAGTTTCTAATAAATGATAATCATCAGCAGATGCATTGACAAATAAAGGATTGGTATTGATATTATTACTTCCAGTCGTATTGTATTCAGGGAAAATCATATTAGAGTAATTTACAGTAGCATTACCACCTCCTGCATCTATATACACATTGTCTGCGTACATTCCGCCATACGCAGCTGTATTATTATAAGCAATCGTATTTACAATATACGCATCACCATAGTATAGTGCAAGTGCTCCACCATCACCTCCTGAGGCATCATTTCCTATTAATGTACAGTTAGTAATATATATAGAGTTTCCTGCGCCTAAAGTCAGTAAAGCACCGCCATTAGAATAGTTAGAATAATTATCAACAAATAAGCTATTAATTAACTTCGTATTCATAACCGAATAAAACATAATAGCACCTCCTCCATAACTAGTAGAGTTCTCAATAAACTCACAATTGGTTATTTCAGTATTCATATCTGAGGTAAATTTGATAGCGCCGCCTTCACTATAGGCTTGGTTTCGTAAAAAAGAACAATTGGTAAAACGTGTATCCGCTTCACTAGAACTTCCCGTATTTATAGCATAAACAGCGCCTCCCATTCCTTCTCCTGATACAGAATCATTATCTGCAAAAATACAATCTATAAAAACTGAATTAGACGAAATCAAGCGTACAGCTCCTCCATGAAAATCAGGATAATTATCTCCCGTAGCTTTTCCATATTCTAACCTACAAGAAGAAAAGTGGCTAATCGTTGCAGTATTGTCAAAATGAATACCACCCCAGCCTGTTGCTTGGTTATCAGTAGTAAAATAAATCATTTCGTCTGCTGTTCCCTCCGCTTCTATACCACCGTGAACGATAATCTTGTAATGTCCTTGAAAATTCACTTCGACTCCTGCCTCAATTGTTAGTATTTGTCCTGTAGGAACAGTTATATGCCCCGTAACTTCATAAGGAGAATTAGCTGCAGTCCATATTCCAGATTGATTGCCACTTACACTGGTTTGTGCATTACTAATCGATGCTAAAAAAGCAATGGTTAAAAAAAGTATGTGTCTTTTCATAAAAATATATTATGGTTATTAGTTAAGGTTAAAACTACAGATTAATTCGCAATCAATAATGTTACTTTTGTTGCAATTGCCACTGCCATGCTGCACCCAAAGCTTCTTCTAAAGTTTTTTCTGATTTCCAGCCTAATTCATTATTTGCTAAGGTCGTATCGGCGTAAGCCTCCGTTATATCTCCTTCGCGACGTGGTACAATTTTATAATTTAGTTTTTTGCCTGTTGCACTTTCAAAAGCATTAATGACATCTAATACCGAACTACCTTTACCCGTTCCAATATTAAAGAATTCTAATGGGGTTTTATTTTTATTTTCAATTAATCGTTTTAAGGCTACTATATGTGCTTTTGCCAAATCTACCACATGAATATAATCACGAATTGCTGTTCCATCATGGGTTGGATAATCATCGCCAAAAACAGCTAATTCTTCTCGAATTCCTGCTGCTGTTTGCGTTACATAGGGAATCAAGTTTTGTGGAACTCCAATCGGTAATTCGCCAATTTTGGCAGAAGGATGTGCGCCAATAGGATTAAAATAGCGTAACGCAATTGCATTTAACGAATCGGCTTTTGTCGTGTCTGTCAATATATCCTCTGCTATTTTTTTAGTATTTCCATAAGGTGATTCTGCAGGTTTTATAGGTGCATTTTCAGTGATAGGCATCTCATCTGCCTGACCATAAAC
>JAOZLL010000036.1:0-8765 GCA_029934835.1 Flavobacteriaceae bacterium
GTCATACATGTTTTAGTAGGATTAGTTATTCTAATTTCGATGTATTTCAGCATTAAAAAGAAACGAAAAGACGTTAATATTGAAGATGCAGAAGCAGGAGCCACATTTTGGCATATGTGTGACCTTATTTGGCTTATCTTATTTCCTATGTTATATTTAATATTTTAATTATGAACCGAAAAGACATTTATACCATTGCATTATTATTTATACTCACTGTTTTAGTTGCTGTTTTCTCAAATACTGACAATATAAAATATGTTACATTTATTATCCTTTTTTTGTCTGGAATAAAATTCCTATCAGTTGCTTTTCAATTTATGGAATTGAAAAAAGCTAACAATCTATGGAAAAGCTTATTAATAGGATTTTTAGTGCTTTTTATAGGTTCTATTAGTATAATATTACAATAAAATAGTAATTTTGCCCGCTAATCTTAAAAGAACAAATAGTGTCAGATATTTATGATTTAATAATAGTTGGTGGTGGACCAGGTGGCATTGCTTCAGCTGTAGAGGCTTACATTTTCAAAATAAAAAAAGTTTTATTAATTGAAAAAGGAGACAATCATTCTCAAACCATCCGTAAATATTATAAAGACTCAAAAAGAGTTGATAAAGTCTGGAGAAAACAAGAAATTGAATTAATTGGAAATGTCGATTTTTTTGATGGAACTAAAGAAAGCACCTTAGATCATTTTGACTCTCTTTTAGAAAAAGGAATTATTGATACACAATATAATTCAGAAGTCTATAGTGTAATAAAAAAAGAGAACATTTTTAAAGTAACTAGCTCAAAAGGAGATTTTTACGCTAAGAATGTAATCGTATCTATTGGTAGGATGGGAAAACCAAATAAACCACCTTATGAATTACCAAGATCTTTAAAAGCAATTATTAATCACAATGCTTATGATTGTGGTGGAGAGGAAAATATATTAGTAGTCGGCGGTGGTGATTCTGCAGTAGAATATGCCTGTCAATTAACTACTGTAAACAAAATAACCCTTTCTCATAGAGGCATCCATATAAAAGATGCTAACGATATCAATCTAGAAATGATTACTAGATATGAAAAAGAAAAAAGGTTAACTGTTCTTCACAATTCAACCACAATTGCTATAGATGATAAAGATGGAAAAGCACAGGTAAGTTTTGCTGATAAAACTTCAATTATTTATGATCGTGTTATTTTTGCAATTGGTGGTACCACACCAATAGGCTTTATGCAAAGCTCTAGTATCGACTTAGACGAGAAAGAAAGACCTATTTTTAGTGAAGAATTTGAAACAAGTGTAGAAGGTTTATATCTTGCTGGTGACATCATCTACAGTAAAGGTGGCTCTATTGCAATGGCAATAAACCATGCCTACACTATTATAACTGATATTATGTCAAAGAATTAAGATGTTTTCCAGATCCAAATGATTATTTAGTATTGTCCTACAAAAGAAATCAAACTGCTTTACTACTAGTTTTTAGACATTAAACCTCCTTTTCGAAAGCTCTATAAATAGCACTTAATAACTTTTTTTTTAGTTTAATTTATAACTGACACAACTAAAGATACACATATCCATAGCAAACAAGATTCGGTACAGCATACAAGAATTGTAAGGATTTCTTAATTATTAACTATTTTGAGAATATGGTTCATTGCTCTTTACAGTAAAATTACAATCCGTTACAAGAAATAAAAAATGTTTACTTTTGAATAAGAAAACTAAATAATCAATGAAGCAATTACTGTTATTACTCTTGCTGATTTCATTTTTAATGACAAGCTGTGGAAGTGCTAAAAAAACTTCAACAAGTACAAGTATTTTTTCTAAGCAAGAATCTCAATTAATTCTTTCAGGAAAAATTGATGAACCCATGCGAGTGTTATTGATAACCAATCCTAAAGATTCAATAATATTGCGTTCTAAAAGTCAATCTTTTAAAGTTAATTTAGATAATAAAGTACTAGATTATTTTACAAGTAGACTCTATCATACGGTAAGAGATTCTGCTACTAGAGGAGTTGGCATTGCAGCACCACAAGTCGGAATCTTAAAGAAAATTATTTGGATTCAACGATTTGATAAAGATAATGAACCTTTTGAAGTCTATTTTAATCCAGAAATCAAGAAGTATTCTAAAATGAAACAAGATGTAATGGAAGGTTGTTTATCAATTCCCAATACAAGAGAAATGATGCATAACAGGTCTTATGCTGTATTTTTGGAATATGACAACAATAAAGGAAAACACAAATGTGAAATGATAGAGGCATTTACAGCAGTTATTTTTCAACATGAAATAGATCATTTAGATGGAATTCTTTTTACAGATCATTTAGAAAAAGAGACAAAAGAATCAATAAAACATAAACTAGAGTAGAAAGTATTATTACTTTACAAACTTTATAAACTTGACAAACTTTGAACTTTAAACTAGTTACAATCCTCGGAGCAAGACCACAATTTGTTAAAGCAGCTGTTTTAAGTCGTGTTATAGCAGAGCATAATAAAATAGAAGAAGTAATCATACATACAGGTCAACATTATGATACCAACATGAGTGATGTGTTTTTTACTGAAATGAATATTCCAAAACCCAAATACAATTTGGCCATAAACGGAATGGGACATGGAGCCATGACAGGACAAATGCTTGAAAGAATTGAGAAAATTCTACTAGATGAAAAACCAGATGCTGTAGTAGTTTATGGTGATACAAATTCGACATTAGCCGGAGCTTTGGCTACAAAAAAACTAGGAATTAAACTTATTCATATTGAAGCCGGTTTACGTTCATTTAACATGGCGATGCCTGAAGAAATCAATAGAATTCTTACCGATAGAATAGCCGATTTACTATTGTGTCCAACAGATACAGCCATTCAGAATTTACATGATGAAGGATTTGATAATTTTACCAACAAGATTGTAAAATCAGGTGATATTATGAAAGATGCTGTTACTTATTATAGTAAAGAATCAGCAGAAAAAGCAAAAATTTATCAGCGTTTAGAATTAAAGCAAAACAATTTTGTATTAGCAACCATCCATCGGCAAGAAAACACTGATGATTTGAATAGTTTGCTGTCGATTTTTGAAGGTTTATCCCAAATTAGTAAAGAACAAGTTGTTGTAATGCCATTGCATCCACGTACTAAAAAAATATTAGAAAATAATAACTTAGAATATAATATTAGATTTATTGATCCAGTAGGCTATTTTGATATGTTAGAGTTATTAAAAAATTGTTCTATGGTTATAACCGATAGTGGTGGACTCCAAAAAGAAGCATTTTTTAATAAGAAACCTGTTATCATTGCCCGTACAGAAACCGAATGGGTAGAATTAGTAGAAAATGGGTTTGCTACAATAGTAGGAGCAGATTCAACTAAGATGTATCAAACTTATCTTGATTATAAAGAAACACAATTTGATTTTTCCATAAGTTTATATGGAGATAAAATAGGAAAACAGATGTATAAAGAAATAAGTAAGTTAATACTATAATAGTAGAAAATATTTCAGAAAAGCTCAGCATCTTTGTGTCTTAGCGGTAAAATTTAACAATGGGAATAGTTTTTAAACAATCATTACGAAACACCATCATCATTTATACAGCTTTTGCTATAGGTGGTGTAAATGCTTTGTTTTTATATACCTATTTTTTAAAAGATGAATATTATGGTTTGGTAACTTTTTTGTTATCAAGTGCAAATTTATTAATGCCATTAACTGCTTTTGGAGTACAATATGCCATTGTAAAGTTCTATTCCTCTTATACTTCAGAGCTAGAAAAAGACAGATTTCTGTCAAGTGCCTTAATTTTACCTTTATTTATAGCAATTCCACTAGGATTTATAGGTAATCTGTTTTATGAACAGATAAGTACTTGGCTTTCTTTAGAAAATCCTATTGTAAAAGAATTTACCCTTATCATCTATATAATTGCTATTCTTACAGCCTATTTTGAAATTTTTTATGCTTGGGCAAAAGTGCAACTACAATCTGTTTTTGGAAATCTGGTTAAAGAAATGTTTTCTAGAGTAGCCGCTATGATTTTGCTAGTTTTAGTATATCTTAAGATTATTACACAGATAGAGTTTATTTATTATTTAACTTTTGCATATTTATTACGGATGTTAGTCATGATGAGTTATGCTTTTTATTTACGAAAGCCAAAATTTTCATTTCAATTACCTGAGAATTATAAAGAGATTATTCAGTATGCTTTTTTTATAATATTGGCAGGATCGGCAAGTAGTATTTTATTGGATATAGATAAATTTATGATTCCCCAAAAAGAAGCTATTGCTCAAACGGCTTATTATGCTGTGGCAGTTTATATAGGTTCTGTGATTGAAGCACCAGGAAGAGCTATGGCACAAATCATTCAACCCTTAACAGCTAAGGCTTTAAATGAGAAAAACTTTGATGAAGTTGCTTCGTTATACCGTAAAAGTTCGATTAATTTATTGTTGATATCTGGTTTAGTTTTCTTACTAGTAAATATCAACATCAAGGAGCTCTACGAGATTATTCCTGAGAAATATGCTGGTGGACTTTGGGTAGTTTTAATGATTTCAATAGCGAAATTATATCACATGTTTTTAGGGAACAATGGAGCGATTATATCCAACTCAAAATATTATCGAATTTTATTGCCTTATGGAGTTGTGATGGCGTTATCTGTTATTTTTCTTAATAACTGGTTAATAGATGAAATTGGAATAACCGGAGCTGCTTTAGCAACTCTTATAGTTGTGATGGTATTTAATTCTATAAAACTATGGTATGTCAAAAAAAAGTTCAGAATTGTGCCTTTTACAGATAAAACATTTAAGTTAATATTACTATTAGCAGTATTTTTTGGAGCTTTTTACTTTTGGGATTTTCCATTTCATCCCATCCTAAATATAGGATTAAAAAGCATTCTCTTAGGTTCTTTATATTTATGGTTTACACTAAAATTAGCTATTGCACCCGAAGCAATTGCTGTCTGGAATAAGTTTAAAGACTATTTTTTAAAAAAAGGATAACGAGTAGCTACCCTAAAAGAAAGAAAAGCAATACTTGTTCCTAATAAAGCACCTGCAATTATATCTTCTACAAAATGTTGTGATAAATAGACTCTACTCCATGCAGCAATTAAAGCCAAAAGTAAAAGGAGAAGTTGCCAGTTAATCTTCTTAGCGTAATGGATAGTTAGCATAAATAAAGCAAAGGCAGTCGTAGTATGACCAGAGGGAAAAGAATGCCATTTTCTCATTTTTTCGCCAGAAATTAAATGTAGAGTATCACCAAAAACTTCATAGGGTCGTGGAGCATTCGTAAATACCCAGTTTTTAAAAACATAACTCAATATTAAAGTGAGTAGACCTGCAATAATAAAAGCAGTTGCATACTTTCGTTTAAAAATTAGTAAACCTACTATTACAATAGGAAAAATAATTCCATCTCCGAGGTAAGTAGCGTATTTGAAAAATATATCCCAAAAAGGTGTATGAAACTGATTTAGTGTAATGTGTAAGGTTTCTTTGCCTAAGCTAAATATAAAGTAGAAACCAACAAGTAGTATGCTTGACAAAAGAAAATAAATATATTTTTTAGTAATTAAATCCTGAAGTACTGTTCTCATTTTATGAATTTAGAGGAGCAAGATAACATTTTTAACATAAAAAACCCCGCTTTTGCGGGGTTGATGAAATAGCAATAAAAGCTATTATAATTTTCTCCTTATTTCAGTTCGTTTGCTTTTTACGGCTTTTTTACGTTTGATAACTTTTCCTTCTGAAAGCTTTTTTCCATTTTTACTTTTGCTTCTGTAATAGTAGTAATCATCATCTTCATTATAACTTTCATAGTTATTGTAAAAATCATTATTGCTAAAAAAGGAGTCGTAGTAACCGTATTCCCAAGTATCCCAATTATTATATGAATTCCAAGTGTTAAAAGAATTCCATTGGTTACTGTAATAAGGGTTGTGATAGTCATAGTGTCCTTTTACACTTCCAATAAATCGTACTCCATAACGATTATATACAAGTCTTAGGTTACCAACTTTATGCATTCTACCTCTTTGGTAATTTACAAATACCGAACCGATTCGTTTAATCTTATTATCATAGGTATAGCTGATAAAAACATTTCCTATTCGTCTAATACGACCTTGGTAATCACGTTCAATTCTTGTGCCTCTAGGAGAACTGTGTCTAGCAGTTCGTTTTCCATTTCTGTAGATATAATCTACTTGAGCCGTTGGAGCGGTGTTAAAATCAAATTGTCCATCTAAAAAGATATAGAATTTAATACCTCGTTCTACAAATTCAATACTCTCATCATTATAACGATTGCGATCAAAATCCACAACGTTATGGGCTGGTTTGATACTTTCCATGGCTCCAAGCGTTGAAACCATCATAAGCATACTTACAAATAAAAATATTCCTTTTTTCATGATATATGGTCTTTAAGGATTTTGCCTACTCTTTTAGCTTTTCGGCTTCCGCTTACTGAGTAGTTTTCAATGACCATGCCAAAAAACAGAGAATACCTTAAAATATCATCTTGCTTTTTATAAATAACTGATAAATAGATAGGTGTAGATATGAAAAAGCCACTTGTCTTTAAAATAAGTGGCTTTGATAATGAATTAAAGTTATTTGTTATTAGCTAACAACTTCTTTTCTTATAGGTTGATTCCGTATTAAATCTAGGTAAAGGTTGATTTGCATTTTTAAATTTTTTCGTTCGTATATTGCATCAAGAAAGCCATGTTCTAATACAAACTCTGAACGTTGAAAACCTTTTGGTAAATCTTGACCAGTAGTATCTTTTACAACACGTGGTCCAGCAAAAGCAATTAATGCATTAGGTTCAGCAATATTAATATCGCCCAACATAGCAAATGAAGCAGTAGTCCCACCAGTTGTTGGGTCTGTTAATAAGGAGATATAAGGTATTTTGGCTTCATCTAATTGTGCTAATTTAGCGGATGTTTTAGCTAGTTGCATTAGTGATAATGTTGATTCCATCATACGTGCACCACCAGATTTCGAAATCATCAAAAAGGGAGTTTTGTGTTTAATGGCGTAATCAATGGCTCGTGCAATTTTTTCTCCAACAACACTACCCATTGAACCTCCAATAAAACTAAAATCCATTGCAGCAATAACAATATCCTTACCCATTGACTTCCCCACAACTGTCCTAACGGCATCATATAACTCTGTTTTTTCATGAGCTTGTTTAAGCCTGTCGATATATGGTTTTGTATCAATAAACTTAAGAGGATCTTTAGACTTCATCTTAGGATTTAATTCCTTAAATTTATCATCGTCTAATAAGATATCGAAATATTCTTTACTACCAATTCTTACGTGATATCCATCTTCAGGACTAACATAAAGGTTCTCCTTTAATTCTTGTGTGTCGATGACAATACCATTTGGAGATTTATACCAAATACCTTCAGGAATATTCTTTTTTTCTTCGGTAGGAGTGGTAATTCCTTTGGTTTCACGTTTAAACCATGAACTCATAATCTAAATTTTAGTTGGTTATTATGGTGCAAAAAAGCAAATAATTTCTAAAATTACTTGCTTTTTCTTGCTATTTTAACAATTATTTAAAATGATTTCAATCTGCAATCTACAAAAAAATGACAGATTGAAATATCTTTTAAAGTGTGTTTACATTATTCAAATCTTGGAAAGCTTGTTTTAGACGAGTTTTAAAAGTCTCTTCACCTTCACGTAACCATTTTCTAGGATCATAATGCTTTTTGTTAGGTTGGTCAGCTCCTTCAGGATTTCCAATTTGACCTTGTAAGTACTCTGATTTTTCTTTCATATAATCTCTTACACCTGTCATGAAAGCATATTGCATGTCAGTATCAATGTTCATTTTAATCACACCATAAGATATAGCTTCTCTTATTTCTTCTAAAGTTGAACCTGATCCACCATGGAATACAAAATCTACGGGTCTATCAGCTGTGTTATACTTTTTCTCAATATATTTTTGAGAATTGTCTAGAATTTTTGGTGTTAAAACTACGTTTCCAGGTTTATAAACACCATGTACATTTCCAAAAGAAGCTGCAATAGTGAAATTAGGACTTACCTTTAATAACTCTTCATAAGCATAAGCTACTTCTTCAGGTTGCGTATAAAGTTTTGAAACATCGACATCAGTGTTGTCCACACCATCTTCTTCTCCACCTGTAATACCTAATTCTATTTCTAAAGTCATATCAATTTTGTGCATTCTTTCGAGATATTTTTTACAAATACTGATATTATCTTCAAGAGGTTCTTCCGATAGATCAATCATATGTGAACTGTATAATGGAACGCCATTTTCTTTGTAAAAAGCTTCACCTTCATCTAATAAGCCATCAATCCAAGGTAATTTGCCCTTAGAACAATGATCGGTATGTAAAATAACAGGAATTTCATATAATTTTGCCAGATGATGTATGTGTTTTGCTCCAGTAACTGCACCTGCAATGGCAGCTTTTTCATTTTCATTTGATAATCCTTTACCTGCATTAAAATGTGCACCACCATTAGAAAACTGAATGATAACAGGTGCATTTAAGTCACGTGCTGTCTCCATAACAGCATTTATGGTATCAGAACCAATAACGTTTACTGCTGGTAAAGCAAAGTTTTTAGCTTTTGCTAAATTGAAAAGTTCTTGAACTTGAGCGCCAGTGGCTACACCAGCTTTAATTGTATTTGCCATAATATTTTGTTTTTTAGAT
>JAOZLL010000036.1:8865-19458 GCA_029934835.1 Flavobacteriaceae bacterium
GCCAGTGGCTACACCAGCTTTAATTGTATTTGCCATAATATTTTGTTTTTTAGATTTGACAAAGGTACTAAGTTAGGATGTATTAAGTTACTTTGTCAATATCTTTTTCTATAAGAAATCTAATCTAATCTCAATTCAGTCTAATATTTAATTTACAGAATTAAAAGAGATAGTAAGATTTTTAGTGTTTTAATTTCTGAACAAAAGGCATTTATAAAGCCCAAGTGAACATTACTTTTAATTCTCCATTTAAAAATCCGTGTTCCATTTCCATCTCTTTTCCTGGGAAACGATTGGCAATCCAGTTTCCATAAGAAATATTCATTCTAAATGCTTGCCAATTAAAATAACCAAAACCATAGGTAAAGTCTGGATCCCATGCAAGTTGCGTCGTTTCATCAGGATAGTAGTACGCAGCTCCTTCAATATAGAATTTTTTTGCAATACTCCATCGAACAGATGAACCTAAAACAAATTTGTTAGAACCACCTTTATCAACACCAAATTCATCGGGATATTCTAATGAATAACGAACCACAGGTGTAATTCTTATTTGTGAGCTGTCATCAAATTTTAGATAAGAACGGTCTGCTAATAAATCCAAATTATAACTGGTAAAGAAAATACCTCGCATAAAGTTTGTTCCCCAATCAGTTCCTTTAGAAAATCTGTTTGGTCCGTAATTTTCGTAACCAAAGGATACGGTTTTATTATTCCAATTATACCAACCAATTTGATAATACATATTTGATAACCAAGGAGGCGTTTCATCGTTTTGAATTAAATCAAAAAATAGTTGGGTTTTTATGTGAAAGTGTTCGATTGGATTTATGTCTAAACCCAGAGTAGAAACCAATCTTGTATAATCAATGAGTTCAGCATCTTTTGGTTGATAGGTTAATCTAGAAGTGCTAAGACCTACTTCACCTTTTATAATACTTTTACCCATGATAAAATTGTGGACTCTTAGCATTTGACCTAGATTATCATATTCTTGGCTATTAGCAGTTAGGACACTTAGTACTAGTGTAATTATAAATAATTTTTTCATGTGTTTATAATTTATTTTTTTGCGGTAACACATGGTGTTCGCTATTAATCATTTCCTTGAGTGTCAAAATTATACATGCTCGTTTCATTTATTGATTTTTTTTTGGAAAGTTTAGTAATAATGGACCTTTCATTTTATAATTGATACATTCTAAAATAACAGCATTTGTATTTGCTGTAAGTGTTTCATTGATGCTAGCATCCGAATCATAACGTCCAGAGTACCATCCTTTATCTTTATTTGAGAGCCCTTCAAGGTTCTTTAATAGCACTTTAGAATATTTGTCGTCATATAACGTTGCCCATGCATAAGCTGTTTTTGTGGAGAAGGATTTAAACTCTTCTGCATCATCTCCATTTTCAGCTAGACAAACCCAAGTTTTTCCATTGGTGTAGACTGAATTGTAAACAAAATAAGGTGCTTTGTCAATATGACCTTCAGAAACTGCAACTGGAATACCAATGTCGTTTGCCCTTTTCTTTTGTACCTTGTAAACACGATAAGCCAATTCTTTAGAATTAACATCCCAACCATATTCTAATCCGTCTAAAATATAGGATTCAGAAAGTACATAGTTGTAGGCAGGATGGTGTTTTACTTCTCGGGTATCTGTGGCAATTTCAATTCCATAAATTTCTAAAAATTTCAAAAAGTCAGTATATTTAACGGATTCTGAGGCATCAAATCCATTTAGAATATAGCCTTTTGATGCATATTCTTCATATCCTAACTTTCCTTCTTGAACGATGGTGACATCTTTATCCTTAAAGTTAAATCCAATACCGTGAAGTGTGGCATCAGAAAGTATACTATTAATATTCCACCTAGATACAACCTGATTTATTAAAGAAGTATATTGTGGATAAAATTTTCTGATACGAGAAACACTCCCAAGAAATCGCCCAATATCCATTGCTGACCAACCAATTCCTTCATTTGTAGTGTGATTTGCATAATCAACCATATCTAGCGTGTAAGTACTGTATACTTTATTGGGTAACTTATTTTTATACAGTTGTATTTTTTGCATGGAGATTAGTCCTTTTGACATTTTATTATCAAAATCTAAGCTATCAAGTATTCCTATTTCATAAGCACTCATAAGAGCGTGAAAAGAACTACTAATATCCCATAAAGTAGTTGCAGGATAGGCATCTACACTATTAAATAATCCTGTTTCTTTTTGATAATTGTTTTCAAAGTATTTCCAAGCTATTCGTGCGTTTTGTATATCATTTTCAGTTAGTGAATCGCCATATTTTCGTAATGGATAGCCATTAGAAGGCTTGATTACTAGTTCTTTTGAAAAAATATCTTTATAAAATCCAAAATCAGAAGGACGTGCCTTTTCAATAAATAGTACTGCATTTGCACCAGCATATAAAGCTATAAGCATAGTCACAGGTTTTACTAAATATTTTAGAGCCTTGACAAATTTATCTGTATTTATTGTTATTTGCATAGGTGTTTATTATTATCTGAAATTCGTATAGATATAGTTTTTGTAAGGTTGTTTTATGGTCTGTTTCTATTTTCTCTTTTTTTATCATATTCTAATGATTTTTCAAAGAGTTCTTTATTCCAAAAAGAAGCTCTGATATACGGAATGATCAAGTAGAATGTAAAAACAGTCCAAAAAATATTAGCAAAAAATGCAGAGTAAGATGGATGCGCATTGATATATACTAAGTATCCATTATAGGCAATTCCTAAAAGGCTTAGCACAATAACTAATAGATGTGGCCAAACATGTTTTAAATTTGAATTAGCATATTTTACTGATTTTGTGGTGACATTAAATTTTATTTTACCTCCAAATAGTACTTTGTATAAAGCTTGTATTTTATACCAAAATCCTGCTAAATAAAATTGTTCAGGTCTTTTGGTTGGAACACCCCAATTTCCAAAAAGGGTTACTATTGTATTTAACAGCAAGAACGGAACAATTCTGATAAAGAAATCAAAATTAAAAGCTTTAAGTGGTGGTACTAGCGTAAAGAAAAATACCACAGGATAAAAAATAAAAATCGTAAGCCAAAGAGGTGATAAATAAGACCAAATTGTTTCTAAATAGGAAAGTCTTTGACGTAGGGTCATTCCTTTAATCCAAACGGGATTCTTTTTACTTAAAGCAATATCAATTGTACCTTCGCCATAACGAGCAAATTGTTGAATAAAAACATCAAATGATTGTGGTGAAAGCATTCTACATTCTACATCTGGATGTTGGTAGGATTCCCATTTATTTGGATCTGAATGTAGTAATATGGATGTGAAAATATCTTCTGAAATATGATGTACAAAAGGTCTTAAAGGAATTTCTTGGTTTAACCTCAGTTTTTCTTGTTCTAAATTTAAGTTTTTATTCTTTTTCTTTAAATTTTTTAGAGCATTTGTGATATTTTCGTCGTGTTCTTTGTGAGCTAATTTTACTAAAGCACTTCTTCGCTGCAAAGAACCTGCACCACAACTAAAGGCAGCATTACTTGCATTTCTTCTTCTTAAGATAACATCATAGAACAATTGTGGATCGGTACCGAACACATTTTTTCCAACTGTGAATTTTTTAGAAAAAGGAATTATTGTTCCGAATACCTTTCCTACTATACCATACTGAATCTCTAAGTATTCGTTTAAAGGTACACCTGATGGGATATCATAAAACCATTGAGGAGTCTGTACCCATCCCATCTTTTTATTTCTAAAATAACCTGTTGTATGTGTGAGAAAGTTGGGAAACATTCGTGTGTCAGCATCTAGCACAACAATAATATCTCCATCGGTTTTATAAAAAGCATTGTTCATGTTTCCTGCTTTATAACCAATGTTATTTTCTCTAGAAAAATAGGTGATCTGATACTTTTCAGCTAAAGCTTTAAAGTTTTCTTGATCTTTATTTTCTCCGTCTCGATGACCATCATCTAGTAAATAGATTTTAATGGCGACATCATCAAAAGGATACTTTGCTTTTGTTGCATCTATAACAGTGTCCTCTACAATTGCTAATGGTTCATTATATGTTGCAATGTATAAATCAATTTTTATCGGTCTATCTATATTGTTTTGAGGAATATTTTCCATTTCAGATAAAAAATGGATTGGAGTTTCTTTTGCTATATCTTTATGTGTCCAATAATTTAAAACAGTAAGAATTGAGCCAAAGAATGCCATTATTTCAGCGATGTACAAAGGAATGGAAACCCAAGTAGCATCCCAGTTTATAGAATGATTCCACCTCCATATTAAATATTCAAATCCTACAAGAATGAACACTATTGCAGTAATCTGAAATAGAAACTCATTCCATGCAGAAAATTTGCTTGGAATATAGGGTTTTCGTGATTCAAATTGTTTATAATATTGCATTAGATTATAAATAAGCCCACAAAAATGAACTATTTAGAATGATTCTAATGTAACTAATATTACTTGGAAGAGTGCGAGAAATGATTAATAACTAAAAAGGATAATTAATACCAATATTCAATACTGAATTACCAAGATTGTAGCTACGGAACCATTTTTCTCCAGAAGTATTATAGGGCTCATAAGTTTTGAACCCCAAATCAGCTCTAAATACTAAAAAACTAAAATCATATCGGACGCCTAATCCTGTGCCAATAGCAATATTTTGGAGTGATTTAAAACTATTAAATTTTGCTTCATCACTTGTTAACTCACTATCAGTAATATCCCAAATATTTCCTGCATCAACAAAAAAAGCGCCTTTAAAACTACTGACAATATCAAATCGGTATTCTAAATTACCCAGTAGTTTGAGATTTCCCACATTAAATTCTAGTCCGCTGTTTTCACTACCTGGACCTAATTCATATATTCGCCAAGCTCTAATGTCATTAGGACCACCTGCAAAATAACTACGACTAAATGGGATACTGCTAGAATTGCCATAAGGAAAAGCTACACCAATATTGCTACGAAAAGCTACAATAGTATTTGGATTTAGACTCCAATGTTTTCTGTATTCGAGATCTAATTTAAGGTATTGTGCAATATTTGTCCCTAGTATCTGTTTTGGATTATCATATTCGGGTTGTTTAGCCAATAATGATGATAGGGCACCAGCTGAGGCAAAACGCATTCTGAAATATGAGAAATCGTTGTCTTTGTAGTTTAATTGTGTGTTATATATCAACTGATAAGTTAGTGCTGGTACTAAAACATCTTCTGTAATAATGTCGTATCGTTTAGCAGTGTTTTGAACAATTTGGTAGTCATCTGGATTGTCTTGTTCAAAATTTGTATCATTTAAAACAGTATCTATAAAATTTAAGGGATTTTCTAGTAATACAATTGGGAAAATACTAGAATTATTTGCTTGAATGCTTACAAGTTTTCTGTATTCAGATGAGTATACATCAAAAAAAGATTCAACATTAAGATTTTTTATATACTGAGCATTAAGTAATTCAATGGTATGATTTGTTTTTTTATTGGGTTTCCAGTTGTATTCAATTATACCCGTAAAACGTTGTTTGTCTAAACCAATATTTTTCTGAAGACTTGTTCCTAAAGTAAAAATTGTTTTAGGAGTCATATTATTAGGAAATAGTTTTTGCGTTTTAAAAGGCAATATAAATCTGGGAACTCTGAAAGATGCATCTATACCTAGTTCCCAAGCATTAAAAAATTTGCTTTCTTTTTCAAATTCTATACTATTTATAAATGAACCCTGTAAACTGAGTTGGAATATTTCATTTCCTCTAAAAGTATTGTTATTTTTAAAAGAAAGTTTTCCAGAGATACCAAGTGGTTTTTGATTAGAATGTATTACTTCTGCCTCAATTTTACTAGCATATCGTTTCGTAGGTGTTACTAATATATGTGCGACTAACTGATTATCACTAATCTCTTCATAATTAATACGTATAGATTTAAAATTATTTAACTCTCTTAAATGTTGACGTGTTAGTGCATTGTTGTTGTCTGAATATTTTTGTCCAGGTTTAATAAAAATAGATCGACTAAGATATTTGGTTTTATAATTTATCTTTTTATATGCATAGAAATTGATACCATTAAATTGAGTACTGTCTTTAAGGTGCTTGTCTTTTTGTAAATAAGAGTAATCGGTATATACTTTTACTTTCTTAATATAGGATATTTGATATGGAACATTAACAAGACTATCTCCTATCTCAATAAAACGATTTGCAATATCAACTATAACATTGGTTTTATGATTAGGATTAAGCGAGTCAATATCTCTAAAATTTATAGACTGTTTGGAGAAATGATAGACTCCAGCATTTCTAAATATTTTGGTTAATCGATCAGCTTCTTTTTCAAAGTTTTGACGTTTAAATGGTTTCCCTTTTTTGATAAAAGATTCCTTTTGATGAAGATGGTATAAGGAGTCAATAACAGCTGAAGTTTTTTTATATTTTATTGAGTCAATCGTAAAGGCATTTTTGGTTTCAATAAAATAGATTGCTTTAGCTTTGTTGTGAGACAGTGTATCAATAGTATAACGGATTGAAGCATTAAAATAGCCTTGTCCTCTATAATATAGTTTTAGATTTCTAATCGTTTTTTTTGTTTTATTTAGATTGAGTAATACGGGTGTTTCACCATTCTCAAAAAACCATGTATTTAAATTTTTTCTAAAATTGGCATAGCCAACAGTTTGTTTTAGTGATAAAATATTAGTGAAAAAATGTGTTGAATCTTTATATTTGATAATTTTATCATTCCACTTTTTAGTGGCATCTTTATTTCCTAAGTTATAAAACAAAAGGGCAGCAGGAATACCTAAAGCCTTGGTATTTGGCTTTTGTATGATAAAGGGATTTAAATTTTCTTTACTATCTTCATCACCATTAATTTTAATGGAATTTTTAGTTAGTAAGTGCTTTTCCTTAGGTACGTATTTAGTACTCTTACAAGAAGTAACTAGAAAAATTAATCCTAAAAAAGCAAGAAATATTGTAATATTGTATTTCACTCGTAATGCTGTTAAAAACATTCAAAAATAGTTCTTTTGTATGGTATCTAAAAATGAGATCAAATTAATAACGAGTTTAGCACAAAAAAAGTACCGAATAAAATATCAATTATTTGTTGCTGAAGGAGTTAAGCTTATCAAAGAATTTATTGCGTCAAAGTTTGAAATTCATCAAATTTATACTACTCAAGATTTTGATATAGAAATTGATTCCGATTTATCGTTGTTAATTTCTGCAAAAGAGATGTCAAAAATTAGCCAATTAAAGAATGCAAATACGATTCTTGGTATTTTTAAAATTCCCAAAAATAAATCTGTACCTGATGTTGGTCTGCAATTGGTTCTAGATGGCATTAAAGATCCAGGAAATCTTGGAACCATAATTAGGCTATGTGATTGGTTTGGAATAAATCAACTATTATGTTCAACTGATACGGTTGATTGTTATAACCCAAAAGTGGTACAAGCTACTATGGGGAGTTTAGCAAGAGTAACAATTACTTATCTTAATATTGAAAAATATCTAAAAGACAGTAAATTACCTATTTACTGTAGTACGATGGAAGGTGATAATTTATATCAAGAAAAGCTACCTAATAATGCCATACTGGTTATGGGAAATGAAGCAAATGGAATAAGTGAGAATATTCAAAAAATAGCCGATTATACTGTTACCATTCCTAGATTTGGCAAGTCATCTCAGGCTGAAAGTCTCAATGTAGCAATGGCTACAGCAATATTTCTAAGTGAATTTAGAAGGTGATTATTTCTTATGAAAGAGATAGATTACTGAAAAGTTAGTCGTATAAACACACCTCGTGTACCATAATAATCAATAGGAGCTGTCCAAGGACTATTAGGATCATCATCTTCTTTTAACTCATTATTCAAGGCAAATACACCACGGATAGAAGGAGAAAACTTGAAGTAATAAAAATAGAAATCCATCCCAATCCCTATTTCATACATAAAGTTGCTTTTTTGCATTCTAAATTCACCACTAGAATTGTCATCAGGATTTCTAAAGTTACTTGCAAAATTATAATCATAGGCAATTCCACCTGCTATATAAGGACGTATATTTCGCATCCGATTAGCATTAAGTTGCAGAAGCAATGGTATATGTAAATAGGTCCCACTTACTTTACGAACACTGTCAATTTCGTTATTTAAATGTCTGAAATATAAATTTTTTGAGTTAGCAAATAAGCCTGGCTCAATTCGTAAACTTACATTTTTATGGAGCCTTAAATCACCAATCAAACCAACATTAAATCCAATCTTTGGATCCGTTTCCACATAGGCATTTGGAACTGTTTCATTAGCTTTATATGAAATCTTATAGTCACTTTTATTAAGTCCAAAGTAAAAGCCCCATCGAACGGGTGCCTTATCAAAATTTGATAAATTTTCAATTCTATCTCTTTGTGAAAAAATACTATTACTCACTAGTAGAAGAAGTAACAGTGTTGTTATTCTTGAATTTATTTTCATTATTGCCTATTTCTTACCAATATAAATACTTGCCACTCCCAATGATTGTGGTTTATTTTGTACTTCTTTAAACCCATTTTTTATCATTATATTGTTAAACTCTTGTCCAAAAGGGAAATTTTTTGCAGATTTCGACAAATAAGAATAGGCTTTAGGGTCTTTAGAAAATAGTTTTCCAAAAAATGGTAACACAAAATTAGAATGAAATAAATAGCCTTGTTTTATAATGGGTAGTTTTGGAACAGAAGTTTCCAAAACAATAAAAATTCCACTTGGTTTTAATACTCTATATATTTCAGATAATCCTTTATCTAAATTTTCAAAATTACGTACACCAAATGCAACTGTAATTGCATCAAAATAATCATCTTGAAATGGTAGATTTTCAGAATCTGTTACTTGCATTTTAATACGGTCTGATAAGTTCAGCTTTTCAATTTTTTTTCTACCCACGTTGAGCATCCCTTCTGAAATATCAGCACCAATAATCTCTGTTGCAATTGTTTTTTGTGCTGCCATAATGGCTAAATCACCAGTACCAGTTGCGATGTCTAATATTTTTTTTGGATTATTTTTTGCAATGAGAGCAATAACACGTTTACGCCATTTTACATCTATCCCAAAAGTAATCATCCTATTTAAACCATCATATTCTTTAGAGATGGTATCAAACATTTGAGTAACCTGTTCTTTTTTACTTTGATCAGAATCAGAATAGGGTTTTACTATTTTTGGCATAAATATTAAATTTTTGACAAAGCTAGGGTTTTTTCATCTGAAATTGTTATTTTTAGTATAGCTGGTCATAATTTTAATTTAATTATCTTATTTCTTAGCTATGGTAATTTGCTTTAAAGCTTAGTTATTAAAATGTATATTTGTCACTTAGATTAGATTTTTATGTCCAAAAAAATAGTTTTAAGTTTCTTATTAGCCTTAACTGCCATTAGTGTTGTCTCCCAAGAGATAATTAATATAAACGAAAATGCAGTTCCTGAATCTTCAGAGACACTAGAATACCTTATTGAAAATATATTAATTTCAGGAGCTTGTGCTAATGTAAGTAATTTTAATTCGCAGGTATACGGATTACCAACGGAAACCCAGACAAAAAACTATGGTTTTTTTAGTACAAACCCCAATAGTACATTCCCATTTGAAGAAGGTGTCGTTATAAGTTCTGGAATTGCTTATGCAGGTGCAAACACTCTAAATGGAGCTTTGGTTTCTACAGATTTAGCAGGAGCAACTGATTCAGATGCCGATCTTGAAGATGCTTTAGGTTATACCGGTCATGCATCACATGATGCTTCATTTATAGAATTTGATTTTGTACCAACTTCCAATTTTATCAGCTTTAGATTTTTGATGGCTTCAGAAGAATATGATGGTAATACAGAATGTAATTACGCAGATGGATTTGCATTTTTATTAAGAGAAATTTCAAGTACCACATATACAAATCTAGCTATCTTACCTGATGGTACACCTGTTAATGTTACAAATATTAATAACTCAGGAGGATGCCCAAATAATACTCCATATTTTGATGGTTATAACATGGGTGATACAAACTATGGAGGAAGAACTATTCCATTAATTGCAAATGCAACTGTGATCCCTAATGCTACCTATCATATTAAGTTGGTTATGGCTGATGAAGGTGATTCTATTTGGGATACTGCCATTTTCCTAGAAGCAGGTAGTTTTAATTTAGGTTTAGATTTTGGAGTTGATTTAACACTAGCGGCCAATAATGCGGCTTGTGGTGATTCCCATATACTAGATGCTGGATTATTTGTGGGAGCTACTTACCAATGGATTTTTAATGGAAATCCAATCCCTGGGGAAACTTCACAAACTTATACAGCTCAAACTTCTACAACAGGAGGATTGGGAGATGGAACATATGAGATTGCAGTAACTATTGCAGCTGGTTGTACAGCAACTGATGATATTTATATTGAATTCGCTGAAGTGCCAGTCTCTGTATTGACCATAACCGAATCATTTTTGGCTTGTGATGCAGATATGGACGGATTTGCTGATTTTGACCTTTCATTACATGATTTAACTACATTAA
>JAOZLL010000010.1 GCA_029934835.1 Flavobacteriaceae bacterium
CACAGTATCCACAGTATCCACAGTATCCACAGTATCCACAGTATCCACAGTATCTCAAAAATAGTAGTTGTCAAATCGTATTACTTTACTAATTTTGCCAGATGGAGTTAATTCAAAAATATTTTCCTGATTTAAGTGATAAACAATTAAAACGTTTTGCCGCTTTACAAGAGTTATATACCGATTGGAATCTTAAAATAAATGTAGTTTCTCGAAAGGATATTGACGAATTATACCTACGGCATGTTTTACATTCACTAGGTATTGCTAAAGTGATGGAATTCAGACCAGGTTCTTATGTGTTAGATGTAGGAACTGGTGGAGGATTTCCTGGAATTCCCTTAGCCATATTATTTCCGGAAACACAATTTATTTTGGTTGATTCTATCGGGAAAAAAATAAAAGTAGTCCATGAAGTGGTTGAAGGTTTAGGTTTAAATAACGTAACGGCTCATCATATAAGAGTGGAGCAATTAGAAGGGAAGTTTGATTTTATTATCAGTAGAGCAGTCGCAAGAATGGATGCTTTCACGCATTGGACTAAAGGAAAAATTAAATCGAAATCCAAACATATTTTACCTAACGGAATTTTATACCTTAAAGGAGGTGATTTAGCTGATGAATTAGCTGATTTTCCAAAAGCTAAAATTTATAATCTTAACGATTTTTTTTCAGAGGAATTTTTTGAGACTAAAAAGGTAGTATTTTTACCCAATAAATAATTATAGAAATGAATAAAAAAGTAATACTAGTAATATTAGATGGATGGGGAATGACGCAGAATCCCAGTGTTTCAGCTTTAGAACAAGCCAATACTCCTTATATTGATAGTTTGACTACTATTTATCCAAATGCTAGTCTATTAACATCTGGACTAGATGTGGGTTTACCTGAAGGACAAATGGGGAATTCTGAAGTAGGGCACATGAATCTTGGTGCTGGTCGTATTGTTTATCAAGATTTTGTGAAAATTAATAAAGCAGTTGAAAGTGGTAGTTTAGCACAAGAAAAAGTACTGATGAATGCTTTTAAATATGCACAAAAAAGCAATAAAAATGTTCATTTTTTAGGCTTGTTATCAGATGGTGGCGTACATTCACACATTAAGCATTTAGAAGCATTGGTTAAAATTGCGGAGCCTTATAAAACCAATAATTATGTTCATGCATTCACTGATGGTCGCGATGTAGATCCCTTATCAGGGAAAGGATTTATCAGTGATTTACTAAGCTTTACGAAAGGAACAAATACAAAATTGGCTTCTGTTATTGGTCGTTATTATGCAATGGATCGTGACAAACGTTGGGATCGTGTTAAACAAGCTTATGATCTTTTAGTTAAAGGAGTTGGTAAAAAAACAACTGATATTATTCATGAGATACAGAATAGTTACGATGCAGCTATAACGGATGAGTTTATCAAACCTATTAGTATTTGTGATGAGGATAATCAACCAAATGCTACGATTAAGAAAGATGATGTGATAATTTTCTTTAACTTTCGTACAGATCGTGGACGTGAATTAACTGAAGTTTTATCACAAACTGATTTTCCAGAATTTGATCTGCAAAAATTACCACTGCATTATGTAACCATGACAAATTATGATGAGAAATTCAAAGGGATTGAGGTTATTTACAACAAAGACAATCTAACCGAAACATTAGGAGAAATTGTTGCAAAATATGGTAAAAAACAAATAAGAATTGCAGAAACAGAAAAGTATCCTCATGTCACTTTTTTCTTTTCTGGAGGTAGAGAATTACCTTTTGAAGGAGAAAGACGTTTAATGGTAAATTCACCCAAGGTGGCAACTTATGATTTGCAACCTGAAATGAGTGCTTATGAAGTTCGTGATAAATTATTACCAGAACTTAAAAGTCAATCAGCAGACTTGATCATTCTCAATTTTGCAAATGGTGATATGGTTGGACATACAGGTATATTTAAGGCTGCGGTGAAAGCTGCTGAAACGGTTGATGTCTGTTTAAAAGATGTGGTTGAAACAGGTCTAGAAAATGGATATACTAGCATAGTAATTGCCGATCATGGAAATGCAGAATGTATGGTAAAACCTGATGGAAGTCCTCATACAGCACATACGACCAATCCTGTTCCATTAATCTTAGTAGATAAGGATAGAAAAACTATTCACTCAGGAATCTTAGCCAATATTGCACCGACTATTCTAGATATAATGGGGCTTGAAAAACCAGAAATAATGACAGAAAAGTCTTTGTTGTAAATTTTTATTCAACCTACTCCTAACAGGTCTTAAAGACCTGTTAGGTTTGAAATACAACAGTGGTTAGACACCCAAGTATTTTAATAGTGAAGGCTTCGCTTTAAGCGAAGCCTTCACTTATAATACATCAAACAAAAAGAATAAAAATAATTATCATTATATCATCTTCTCACATAAAAAAACGCCAAGTTTATTAAAAACTTGGCGTTTACATTTTATATAAAATTAAGATTAGTCTGCTAAAATGATAATTTTATTAGCATTCATTTCAATAGTACCTGAGTTAATAGACAATTGGTATTCATCACCTTCTTTAATAAATTTTTCAGAATATTCTTTTGCAATGCTAATAGCATCACCTTTTACACGTATAATTCCACTATTTAATAATGAAACGATAGGTGCGTGATTGTCTAACATCTGAAAAGCTCCATTAATACCAGGTACGGCAACCGTACTAACTTCTGATTGAAATATGATAGCTTCTGGAGTAACTATTTCTAAAAACATATTATTATTTTATTTTATTTACTGGAATCGAAGTAATCGTAATTCGAGAAATCGTAAATGATATTACACTTCAGCTAACATTTTTTCACCAGCTTCAACGGCATCATCGATAGAACCACGAAGGTTAAATGCTGCTTCAGGATATTTATCTAATTTACCATCCATAATCATGTTAAATCCTTTGATGGTATCTTTAATATCAACTAAAACTCCAGGAATTCCTGTAAATTGTTCAGCAACATGGAATGGTTGAGATAAGAAACGTTGAACACGACGCGCACGGTGAACGACTAATTTGTCTTCTTCACTTAATTCTTCCATCCCTAGTATGGCAATAATATCTTGTAGTTCTTTATATCGTTGTAATAACTCAATTACTTTTTGAGCCGTATTATAATGTTCATCACCTAAAATTTCAGGCGTTAAGATACGAGAAGTAGAATCTAATGGATCTACTGCTGGATAAATACCTAACTCAGCAATTTTACGAGATAAAACTGTCGTTGCATCCAAGTGAGCAAATGTTGTTGCAGGAGCTGGATCTGTTAAATCATCCGCTGGCACATATACTGCTTGTACTGATGTAATTGAACCTTTTTTAGTAGAAGTAATGCGTTCTTGCATAGCACCCATTTCAGACGCTAAGGTTGGTTGGTAACCTACCGCTGAAGGCATACGACCTAGAAGTGCTGATACCTCAGAACCTGCTTGTGTAAACCTAAAGATATTGTCAATAAAGAATAAAACATCTTTACCTTGACTATCTCCAGCGCCATCACGGAAATATTCTGCAATGGTTAAACCTGATAAGGCAACACGGGCACGTGCTCCTGGTGGTTCATTCATTTGACCAAATACAAAGGATAGTTTTGATTCTTTCAATTTGTTCATGTCAACTTTAGATAAATCCCATCCACCTTCTTCCATAGATTTATCAAAAGCTTCACCATACTTAATAATACCTGATTCAAGCATCTCACGAAGTAAATCATTTCCTTCACGAGTTCTTTCACCAACACCAGCAAAAACGGATAATCCACCGTGACCTTTTGCTATATTATTAATTAATTCTTGTATTAATACTGTTTTACCAACACCAGCACCACCAAATAATCCAATTTTACCACCTTTAACATAAGGCTCAATCAAGTCGATTACTTTGATACCTGTATATAAAACTTCGGCACTAGTAGATAAATCCTCAAATTTTGGAGCGGCTCTGTGAATAGGCAAACCATCTTCACCAGATTTGGGTAATGCTTTTAATCCGTCAATAGGATCTCCATTTACATTAAATAAACGACCAAAAACATCTTTACCAATTGGCATTTGTATAGGCGAACCAGTTGCAACAACTTCACGACCACGACTTAAACCATCAGTAGAATCCATGGCGATACAACGTACGTTGTTTTCACCAGTATGTTGTTGTGCTTCTAGCACAAGTATTGCATCGTTATCACGGGTTATTTCTAATGAATCATAGATTTTTGGAAGTTCCACTCCAGATTCAAATGATACATCTATCACTGGGCCAATGATTTGGGCAATTTTTCCTGTAACTCTAGCCATGCTATATTAGTTTACAAATTATATTTTTTCCCTTTTTAATTCTAGGGCTTTTTTCAAAGTTGCAAAGATAGTTTTTTTGTTTTAAAACTAAAAACAGAAACATAAAAAAAACACCTCAATTATTTGAGGTGTTTTTTAAGATTATTGCATTTTGGCTTTTGCCTAATGTCTTTTAGATTATTGCCTAAAAATTATAGATTCACTGTCCAAGACATAAAGTATTGTGAACCAACATAACCAGTACCTGGAGCACTTCTGTACTCTTTACCACCGATGTTTGCTCCACCAATTTTAAACATAGATTTAAAACTAGGCACTTTATAACTAATTTGAGCATCGAATACTGAGCGTGCATCAATCATTGCATCAGCAAAAGTTTGTTGCCATAAGTATTCTGTACTATATCTGTAGTTTACATTAAAACCAAAATTTTCAAATAAATTCTCAGTTCCAAAACTAGCTTTTACTTTATGTTCTGGAGTGTTAAATCCTGCTTCATAATCTGGATCAGATGCTTGATCGAAATCAAATTTAGCATAAGTATAGTTTAAACCTATTCTAAATTTATCAACTTTAGTTGATAAACCAAGGGTTGCACCATAAGATGAGATGTCTGCATCAGAGTTTGTATATACTTGGAATGGTGTATAATCGCCATTACTCAGTGCAATTAAGGCATTTGGAGTAGGGCCTCCACCTACTGCAGTTAAATCAGTAATGTCAGATGGGTTAGAAGCTGGGTCAGTTATTGTGTTAACAAAACCGAAGTTAGGAACGATAACTGTTTTAGTTGCAATAAATCCATCAAACTGGTTATAATATCCATTTAAGTCTATATTTATAGAACCAACTTTTCCACGATATCCTAATTCATAAGCAGAAATTCGTTCAGGTTGAACGTAATCTATCGTTGCTTTTTCTGGAGTACCTGCAAGAACAGAATTCAAAGTAAAAGCATTATCATAAGCTCTTCTACCTGATAATTGAACTTCATTATTTAAACCACCAGCACCAAAAGTATTTACTAAAAATTGACTTGTTCCACTAATAGCAATTGGATTAGTTAAATATCTATCAAGGTTATCTTCAGCAGAACCTACTAATATAGCAGCTCCTAAATCTAGACCAATATATTGATCTTGTGTAGTAGGATTTCTAAATCCTGTTTGGAAAGATGCTCTAAAGTTATGGTTTCTATTTTCACCAGCTGAATAAACTAAGGCTAAACGTGGAGAAACATTGCCATCAAAATTTTGGGCTTTGTCATAACGTGCCGATCCTGTAAATTTCAAACGATCATCAGCAAACTTTTTTGATACTTGCATATAGGCACCATATTCATTATAATCAATAGTACCATCATAATCTGTAAAAATAGTTCCAGCAGAGTTTAATGAATATTGTCTATAAGAACCACCTATTTGTAAATCAGCCCATTCGTTAATAGCATCAGATAGATTATAATTGGCATCTACATGGTGTACTTTAGATTGGTCTACAAATTTTGCTCCTGTTAATAAATTAGGATCATTGATTACATCATCAAATCTTGCATCAAATTCAGGAGTTCCTGGTTGCAAAGTGATAGTAGCATCAGCATATTGTCTTGCTCCTGCATGTGCCTGCTCTGGTGATGCTCCTGAACCAATACCACCTAAATAGGCTCCAACGTAAGTTCCAAACCATTCATTGGCATCTACTTTATTCATGTTGATACCAGCAAAACGCATATCGTAAGAATCAACAGCATCTTCAGTAGTACGGTAACCTCTTAAGAAAAAGTTTTTACCACGGAATTCAAGCATTAGTTGATCCATAATCATATTGTTAAGATAGTATCGACTTCCTCCTTGATAAATGGTATTTCCTTTTCCAACTCTATATTTAAGAATTATTTCTTTGTCATTAGCCCAAGGTTTATAATGTAAAGCAAAATCAGCTTTAACACTCCTAGCTTTATAGTCGGTTAAATCAACTTCTCTATATCCAGTTCGTCCAACTTTTTCATTTGGAACTAAGGCACTGTACCCTGGAGGTAATAAGCCTCCTGCTTCCATTGCTACTGCAACATCATGTATATCTGTTGCTACTTCATCACCATAAATATTAACACCATCATGTGCATAGCCTCTCTGGTCATAAGGTGTAACTAAGGCAGCTTCACCTATTGGTACGGCACTTGAATCATATTGATCATAATCTACAGACCACCAATCAGTTCCTTTTAAGAAAGAGAAATTGGCTTTAGCAGCAAACTTATCACTAAACTTATGAGCTGCACGAATACCAACATCATAAAAGGCATTATCTCCAGCAGCTTCTTGCATGGTTAAACCTGTCTTAAGGTAAGTGCTTACGCCTGTGTATTTAAAAGGATCTTTACTAGTCATAAATAAAATACCATTAAAAGCATTAGCTCCATATAAAGCTGATGATGCTCCTGGTAGAATTTCGATAGTATTGACATCTAATTCACTCATTCCTAATAGGTTTCCTATAACAAAGTTTAGTGCAGGTGAGGTATTGTCCATACCATCAACTAACTGTACAAAACGAGCATTTGAAAAAGTGGCAAAACCACGTGTATTTACTGATTTAAAAGTTAATGAGTTGGTGTTGACATCAATTCCTTTTAAATTTTCTAAGCCATCATAAAAACTAGGTGATGATGTATTACGGATAGCTTTTGCATCCATACGTTCAATAGTAACTGGTGATTCACGAACACGCTCAGGTGTACGAGAAGCAGATACTACAACTTCATCTAAAGCTTCAGCAGCTTCTTCTAATTTAAAGTTTAAGGTTTGATTATTGCTAGTTACTTCAGCTGTCATAGATTGAAATCCTACGCTTGAAGCTTCTAGACTAAAAGGAGCATCTTTGCCTACAGTAAGGCTATAATTTCCATCAAAATCTGAGGTAGTTCCTAAGTTTTCCCCTATAACTTTGATACTGGCACCTGGTAATGGGTCTCCTGTACTAGAATCTGTTACCTTGCCACTAATAGTAGTTTGTGCTATTAGCATTGTACTTGTTAATACTAAAGTTACTACAAATAATAATTTTTTCATAAAGTTTATATATTGGTTATGGCGGGCAAATTACAAATTTTTTTATAAATCGGTATTTTTACTCTTTATAATTTATACCTCAAATGCTCAAATGATAGTAGATGAACACATAAATAGTAGTTCTAATTGACAATAAATTGGATTGTTTTGCTGGTTTGTTGCGTGAGCAGTACTTTGTGTTTTGATTGAATAGCTTTTATATTTTTGGTTGTAAAATGACGTATTGATAGTAATGAAACGTCTAGATTGAATGTTAAAATATAGTGTTCAGAGAGCTTTTTGTATAAATGTTTAAATTGAGTATAGGGATCTTCAATACAAACAGAAAAGCTTATTGCGGAATTTTGAATTAGATTGACTTTGATTTTATATTCCGTAAAAAGTTGAAAAATATGACTGATATTGTGTTCAATCATAAAAGAAAAATCTTTTGTCGCTATTGAAAGTAATATTTGCTTATTTTTAATAGTGTAACATGAAGTACTCGGTGAAATAGTAATTCCTTTAGTTATAATAGTACCACTTTCCTTTGGATTGACAAAAGATCGAACATGTAATGGTATATTTTTATTTTCTAATGGTTTTATAGTTTTAGGGTGGATAACTGAAGCTCCATAGAAAGCCATTTCTAAAATTTCTCGATAAGAAATTTGATTCAGTAATTCTGTCTTTTTAAAATATCTTGGGTCAGCGTTAAGAACTCCAGGAACATCTTTCCAAATTGTCAAACTCTCCGCATTTAGACAATAAGCAAAAATTGCTGCTGAATAATCAGATCCTTCTCTACCAAGTGTCGTAGAAATAGAATTTGATGTGCCACCAATAAAACCTTGACTAATACACAAATTATTAGTGGTATTTAATTGTTGAATGTTTTGACAAGTTCCATCCCAATCAACTACAGCATTTCGAAAATCAGTATTAGTCTTTATCAGTTGTCTTGCATCATACCAAGAGTTTGAAATCCCGGTTTTGTTTAAATAAGAACTAATTATTTTTGTTGAAAAAAGTTCGCCATAGCAAACGATCTGGTCATATACATAATCATAGTTTGAATTTTTATTTTGAATAAAAAACTGACTAATCTCAAGAAACATTAAGTTAATTTCATTAAAAATGGGATGAGATTTCTCAAATAAATCATATAAAATAGCATCATGATAATTCTTTATATCTGCTAATTTTATAGCTAAATCTTTTGAGTTAGAAAGATAAGATTGAACTACTTCTTCAAAAGCATTCGTCATTTTTCCCATAGCAGAAATTACCAAAAAAACAGCTGAATAGCCTTCAGATTTTAGTATCTTTGCTACATTGATAATACTTTTAGCATCCTTTACGGATGCACCACCAAATTTGAAAACTTTCACTTTATATTGATAATTAGATTGCGAATTTACAGTTTATTTAAATAAGTAACGAAGGTTTGAAGTTTTAAAAATGATTATTTTTTGATATGTAAAACAGTAAATAACAGGATATTAAATTGTTAGATCTTAGATTTTTAATAGAGTTGTATTTTTACCAAGATGTAGTGTGCTTTATTAAGTTTATTAAAATCTCTTATTCTTTAGTTTAGTAACAACTACTATTATATTCAGCAATTATAGAAAAAACAAAAAGTAAATATGGGACATAGATTAAAGACATTAGGTGAGTATATTATTGAACATCAATCTCAGTTTAAATATTCTGAAGGAGAATTATCAAGACTTCTTAACTCAATTAAATTAGCGGCGAAATTGGTTAATCACGAGGTCAATAAGGCGGGCTTGGTCGATATTCTTGGAGCATCGGGAGATGTCAATATTCAAGGAGAAACACAACAAAAATTAGATTTATTTGCCAATGATGTTTTTATGCATATTTTAAAGAAAAGAGATATTGTATGTGGTGTTGCGAGTGAAGAAGAGGATGATTTTGTGGTGATTAGTGATAAAGATGGAGGACATGATAATAAATATGTTGTATTGACAGATCCGTTAGACGGATCATCAAATATTGATGTAAATGTATCTGTTGGAACAATTTTTTCAATTTACCGTAGAGTATCACCGATAGGAAGTCCTGTTACTAAAGAGGACTTTTTACAAAAAGGGAGAGAGCAAGTTGCAGCAGGTTATGTGATCTATGGAACTTCTACGATGTTGGTTTACACAACAGGTCATGGTGTAAATGGGTTTACATTGAATCCAGCATTAGGTACATGGTATTTATCTCATGTTCATATGAAATTTCCTGAAAACGGGAGTATTTATTCTATAAATGAAGGTAATTATATTCATTTTCCACAAGGAGTAAAAGATTATCTTAAATATTGTCAAGCTGAAGAAGACAATAGGCCTTATACCGCTAGATATATTGGTTCATTAGTTTCTGATTTTCATAGAAATATGATTAAAGGAGGAATATATATTTATCCAACTAGTACAAAAGCACCTAAAGGAAAATTACGTTTGTTGTATGAATGTAATCCGATGGCATTTTTAGCGGAACAAGCAGGAGGAAGAGCATCGGATGGTTATAATTGCATTATGGATATAGAGCCAACGGAATTACACCAACGAGTTCCCTTTTTTGTGGGTAGCATTAAGATGGTCGAAAAAGTAGAATCTTTTATGGCTGAATACCCAGATGATGCTAAGTATTAGCCTCAATCTAAAATTTAAAGCTTGTTAATAAAAAAAACTCCACTACTATAGTGGAGTTTTGTGTGATCTTAAAAACCTCTAACTAACCTAAAAACGGATAGCGATAGTCTTTTGGTGCTACAAAGGTTTCTTTAATGGTTCGTGTGTTTACCCAACGTAATAAATTCCATACAGAACCTGCTTTATCGTTAGTACCAGAACCTCTAGCTCCACCAAAAGGTTGTTGTCCTACAACGGCTCCAGTTGGTTTGTCATTGATGTAGAAATTTCCTGCAGAATTTACCAGTTTTTTGGTAGCTAAATCTGCTGCATAACGATCAGTGCTAAAAATAGCTCCTGTTAATGCATATGGACTTGTTTTATCTAATATATCTAATGTGTTTTCCCATTCATCATCTTCGTATACATAAATGGTTAAAACAGGTCCAAATAATTCTTCTTCCATCGTTACATAATGAGGATTGGTTGTTAAAATAACCGTTGGACGAATAAAATAACCCACTTCATCACTATAATCACCTCCAATTATTATTTCAGCATCTGTATCTTTTTTGGCTCTATCAATAAAGCTAGTAAGATTGTCAAATGAACTTTGATCAATTACTGCATTAATAAAGTTTGAAGTGTCTTCAGGACTTCCCATTTTCATGGAATCAATTTGTGCTGTTAAAATTTTTCTTACTTCACTCCACATAGATTTAGGAATATAAGCACGTGAAGCAGCTGAACATTTTTGACCTTGGTATTCAAAAGCACCACGAGATAAGGCTGTTGCCACTTGTGCTGCATTAGCACTTGGATGTGCCCAAACAAAATCTTTTCCACCGGTTTCACCAACGATACGTGGATAGTATTTGTAATCTATCATATTATTACCGATTAGTTTCCAGAAGCTTTTAAAAACTTGTGTAGATCCTGTAAAGTGAACTCCTGCAAATTCTGGGTGTTTCATGACTACTTCAGTAATCATACTAGAACGACCTGTAATCATATTAATAACACCATCGGGTAAACCAGCTTCTTTAAATAATTGCATAATAACATTAGCTGAAAACATTTGTGTTCGTGCTGGTTTCCAGATAATTACATTACCCATTAAAGCAGGTGCTGCTGGTAGATTACCAGAAATTGCTGTAAAGTTAAAAGGTGTGATGGCATATACAAAGCCTTCTAGAGGTCTGTATTCCATTCTGTTCCATATACCTGGGGAAGAATTTGGTTGATTTTGATATATTTCCGACATAAATTCAACATTAAAACGTAGAAAATCTATCAATTCACAAGCAGCATCAATTTCTGCTTGAAACACATTTTTAGATTGTGCTAACATGGTAGCTGCATTCATTTTATCACGGTAAGGTCCTGCTAATAATTCAGCAGCTCTTAAAAAGATAGCAGCACGTTCTTCCCATGGCATTGCTGCCCATTTTTCTCTTGCTTCTAATGCAACTGAAACTGCTTTTTCAATATGCTTTTGTTCTGCTTGATGAAATTGGCCTAAACTGTGTTTGTGATCGTGTGGAGGATTAATACTTCCTGTTTTACCAGTACGTATTTCTTCTGCTCCAATATATAAAGGGACATCTGTACTTTCGTTGTACATTTTTTTGTACATCGCCAGTAGGTTCTTATGCTCTTGAGTGCCTGGAATATAATCTCTTACAGGTTCGTTTATTGCTTTGGGTACTTTATAAAATCCGTTTGCCATTTTGTTAGAATTTTGTGTTTAAAAATAGTTGTGCAAAGGTACAAATGAATTTAGGATTTAGAATTCAGAATTCAGAATTATTAATGTTAAATTTTTGGGCTGTTTGATAGTCAATTCTTATGAAATTATAGTAATAAAATTTCATAAGATGGACAGAAGGTTCTAGATCTAAATTTTTTTTATTTATTGAGATTGTTCTTAAAAAATACGGGCACATATAAAAATTAGAATTTTTTTATTAGTGGTTATAAGTTTGTATTGACATCGTCAATTATTTCATCTAATTTACAACACGTTATATACGTCAATGTCATAGAGAGACTATATATAACTATGTTGTGCACCAACCATATAATTGACTTCAATATCATGATATTTCATCACATGAAGAATTATTGAAGTTATGGTTGTTTTTCCATGTGAACCGCCAATTACAACACGTGTTTTATCTTTTGATTGTTCATTACTTCCAGTAACTATATATCCTTTGTGATATAATGTTAGAACTAAATTGAGCATGACACTACCACCTATTGCTATAAAATAAATGTTCATTTATTAAAATCTTTATTTAGGAATCAAAAAAACTATTTTATATATAACAATAGCTTATACTTTTTTATAACATTTTTTAAGACTTAATATATATTTCTATATGCAAATATGAATTACATGGATGGAGCAAAGCGTCTTGTTATATAAAGTTATTATATTCGTACATTTAAAATTTTACACCATGGTTTATAAAACTAATATTCTTTTCCTAATCAGTATTTTTACTTTTTCAATTTCTTTTTCACAACAAACTGAAGTTTTAAAGCATCACATGAGTGCTGCTGAGAAAGAATTGATGCAAAATTATTCGCGTAGTTTCACGGAAACACTTCCTCCAACAGGTGAAGTACGAAATATTGCAGAATGGGAATCAATGGAGAGTGTTTTAGTAGCTTATACAGGTGGTTTTGGAGTGCCTGTAAGCCTTATTGCAGAAATGTCACAAGATTGTAATATTACCACAATTGTCTCTGGAGCTTCTGAGGAAACGACAGTGCACAGCATATATTCGTCAAATGGTGTAAATCTTTCTAATTGTACGTATGTTTATCAAGATCCAGACTCGTATTGGACTCGTGATTATAGTCCTTGGTTTATTGCTATTGATGATAGTGAGGTAGCGATTATTAATTTTCCGTATAATCGACCACGACCCAATGACGATGATGTACCTATTTTAATGGCAAATGAGTTAGGTATTGATCTTTATGGAATGGATGTTATTCATACTGGAGGAAACTATATGTGTGATGGTTATGGAATGGCAGCATCAACTGATTTAGTTTGGGAAGAAAACACAAGTCAAACACAGGCTGAGATTAATACTAAAATGCAAGATTATTTAGGAATTGAGACTTATCATGTTACGCTTGATCCTCTGGATGAATATATAAAGCATATAGATTGTTGGGGTAAGTACTTGGATGTTGATAAAGTGATGATCACACAAGTTCCAGTAACTGATTATAGATACGCTGATTATGAGGCGGTTGCTACTTTTTTTTCTGGGCAAAACTGTTCGTGGGGTTATCCTTATGAAGTTATTCGTGTACAAGCCGCTGATTATAATGAATATGATGTAAATCCTTATAGCAATTCGTTAATTCTTAATAATAAAGTTTTTGTTCCACAAACTGGTTCTGATTTAGATGATGATGCCATTGCAGTTTATGAAACAGCTATGCCAGGTTATGAAATCTTTGGAGTTTATTCAGGAAGTTGGATCAATAGTGATGCTTTACATTGTAGAACACATGGGGTAGCAGATAGAGAAATGTTATATATAGAGCACTATCCTTTATATGGTGATTTAACTTTTCAAACAGAATATACAATTGAAGCAGATATAGTTTCTTACGGTGGAAGTCCAATTACAAGTGAATTCCCAAAATTATATTACCGACAAAATAGTGGGAGTTGGGAAGAAGAAATAATGATAAATACAAGTGGTAATACGTATTCAGCAACTATTCCAGCATTAAATGGGAATAACGATGTAGCTTATTATATTTATGCCGAAAATAACAATAGTAAAACAGAATCACATCCCAGAATTGGTATTGCCGATCCTCATTTGTTCTCTTATTCTAGTAGCAATATTGGTTTGAATGAATTTGCTGACAATCCTTATTTAAATATATTCCCAAATCCAGCCAACGAAAGCTTTAGCCTAAATACAACTTTGGCTACAGGCATAGTTAGTATTTATAACACCAATGGACAGCAGGTTTATACCACTAGGTTTACTGAGCCAATTACCAATATTAATGTAGCTACATTTACTTCGGGTATTTATTTTGTTAAAGTGAAAAGTGATAACAATAGCATTACTAGAAAATTGGTTGTGGCTAATAGATTACCTTAAAGTTACTTTCCAATATGGGTTATTTTTGTTCACATTACCTATTTTACTTAACCACCAAGAACACTAAGAATTCACTAAGTACACTAAGTGAAATGAAAATAATTTCTTGTGAACTTTGTGAAAACCTTTGTGAACTTTGTGGTAAAAAACAGCTTTCACTAAAATCGCAATAGAAGCATTTATTTATAAAAATTCATTTCATCTAAATATTTCCATACATCACATGCTAGAAGAGGTCTAATTTCTTTTCCTTCTTTAATTCCATTTCTAATAGCCGTTGCTGAAATTTCTATTATTGGCGCTTGAACTTTGGTAATTTTAGGGTGATTTTCAAATTGAGAAGTAGTTAAGGTCTTTGAAATTCTTGGATAGACATATATTTTATGATTTTCAAGAATCACATCATAGTTTTTCCATTTATGAAAATTGTTCAAATTATCTTCACCCATTATTAAACTAAACTGATGCTGTGGAAATTTTTCTCCGAGATATGCTAGCGTATTTACAGTATAATTAGGTTGAGGTAATGAAAATTCGATATCTGAAACTTCTAGTTTGGGATAGTTTTCTACAGCAATACGCACCATAGCCAACCGATGATTATCGGCTAATAAACTATTTTTCTTTTTATGTGGATTTAATGGTGTTACGACCATCCAAATTGCATCTAAATCAGAGTTTTCTACCAGATGATTGGCAATTATAAGATGTCCCACGTGAATAGGATTAAAAGTGCCGAAAAATAAACCGATATTCATGGATATATTTTACTTAGTATTTTTTAAGATATCAGAGTTTGAAATAAATTGTTTAATCAAATCATAAGCCTTTTGTTGTGCTATTGATAATTCATCATTGACAAGAATTACATCAAATTGATCTTGATAACTTAACTCTTCTGTAGCTTTTGCTAGTCGTTCTTGAATTTTTTCCTCAGAATCTGTTTTACGGTTACGAAGGCGTTTTTCTAGTTCTGCTACTGATGGTGGTTTTACAAAAATGGCTAAGGTGTCATCTGGATACAACTTTTTTATGTTTATTCCGCCAACGACATCAATATCAAAAACAACATTTTTTCCTTGCTCACGAATTCGTTTGATTTCCTTTTTTAAGGTACCATAAAAATTATCTTTATAGACTTCTTCCCATTCGGCAAAATCATTATTTTCAATATGTTTTTTAAAGGTTTCTTTAGAAATAAAATAATAGTCAACGCCATCTTGTTCTGTTCCTCTTTTTTTGCGAGAAGCAGCTGAAACGGAAAATTCCATTTCTAAATCTAGTTGATCTAATAAATAATGGACAATACTTGTTTTTCCTGAACCTGAAGGTGCTGAAAAAACAATAAGCTTTCCTAGTCCCATTACAGAATATTTAGATTTTGTTCTTTAATTTTTTCTAATTCGTCTTTCATTTGAACCACAATTTTTTGCATAGATACATGGTTTGCTTTAGAACCAATTGTATTGATTTCACGTCCCATTTCTTGGGTGATAAATCCTAGTTTTTTACCATTAGAATCATCTGTATTTAATACTTCTAAATAGTATTCTAAATGACTTTTAAGACGTACTTGTTCTTCGGTGATATCTAACTTTTCTAAATAATAAATAAGTTCTTGTTCAAACCTATTTTCATCTACTTTTTGATTTAATTCACCAATAGCTTTAATTAATCTTTCTCTTAAGTTCTTTTTTCTATCCTTATCAAAAGTAGCGACCTCATTCAATAAATTGGTGATAATGTTAATGCGTTTTAGGAAATCTTTTTCTAAGACAGCTCCTTCTGATTTTCTATATTCGGTAAGATTTTTTATTGCTTCATCAATTGCGCTATCTATTAGAAGCCATTCTTTTGGATCTAACTCTTCTTTAGTACTACTCACTGTTTCAGGCAATCTCATTGCTATTTCTAATAAACTATCTGATGAGCTACTACTTATTATACGTAATTCATCCATATATTTAGTCACCATTTTAGTATTGATTTTTACAGAGCTATCAACACCTGTAGACTCAATATACATTCCAAAATCTACTTTTCCACGTACTAAATTATGGGCTAACTTTTTACGAATTTCAAGTTCTTTTTCTCTATAATGTAGGGGTACCCTAGCATTTATATCTAAATTTTTACTGTTGAGTGTTTTAATTTCTATTGACACTTTTCTTGTTGGAAGTTGCACAATTGCTTTTCCGTATCCAGTCATTGATTCAATCATTTATACTGCTTTTTAAAGTAGTGCAAAGGTAAGTTTTTTGATGGAATTTTACGTTCGTTTATTTTTTACGATAGCTTACCATATATACACCTGAAAAAATAAGGGCTGTTCCTATTACTTTAACTGCATTCAAATTATCACTACCGACAAACATGGCATAGGCTGTTGCAATTAAAGGCTGTAAATAAATAAAAACACTCAAGGTTGTTGGCTTGAGGTTTTTAAGGGCTAATAAATTAAAAAGATAGGTAATAAATGTTGTAAAAACTACCACAAAAGCAATTTTATATAAAGCTGAAACTGGAATTAATTGCCATGATACGTCTTGAATTTGTGTTAATCCAAAAGGTAAAACAAGTAGTAAACCTATTAAATACATCCATTTGACAAAATGAAAAGGATGGTATTTTTTAAGCAATGGTTTTGCAATAATCAGATAGAAACTATAAGAAGTTGCATTTATAAAGACTAAAAAATTTCCCCATTTGATATTGGGTGCATTATATTCTGCTTGTTGTCCGTATACAATTAGTGTTATTGCACCAACCATTCCTAAGAAAATTCCTAGGATTTTCTTTGTTGTAATTTTCTCATTAAGAATAATAAATGAAAAAATAAGTACAAGAATTGGCGAGATTGTCATGATAACCGAACCATTAATGGGTGTTGTTAAACTTAAACCTTTGAAAAAAGCAAGCATATTTATGGCCACTCCAAATAATGCTGCCATAAAGATTCGTATAAAATCGTTTCGCTCGATTTTTTCATTAGGAATAGTTAGACTAATTAGCCAAAATAATAAAGTTGCACCAGCAACACGCAATACTATAAATCCGTAAGGTTTTATATATAAAGGCATTACATCTTTAGCAATGGTAAAAGATACACCATAAATAAGTGCTGCTAAAAAAGCTAGTAAAAATGAAAGGTTCCGTTTATTCACTGATTTTTTCTTAATTTTTGCAAAGAAAAGCATTTAATTAAAGGAAAAGAGTGCATAAATCATTTTTTTGATTGGCATTTAAAAATATTGTGTAAATTTGCGCACTCAAAAGCGGGCGTGGTGGAATTGGTAGACACGCTAGACTTAGGATCTAGTGCCGCAAGGTGTGAGAGTTCGAGTCTCTCCGCCCGCACAAATAAGCTAACTGAAAGGTTGGCTTTTTTTATGGATTAGGATAGATGAGAAGTCTATATTGATTGAGGAACAAAACCTAATTATTGGATTAATACAACAAAAGAAAAGTATTCAAATGTTAGATATTAATAGAAATATAAGTTCTAGACTTTTTTTCCTTATTTTTGATAAAAATTATTAGATGCTTTTTAGTAGTGCCATTTTTCTATTTTTTTTCCTTCCTTTAGTTCTATTGGTCTACTATATTTCTCCAAAAAGGCTAAGGAATTTAATCTTGTTACTGGTTAGTTTAGCTTTTTATACTTTTGGAGAAAAAGAATTAGTCTTACTGATAATTGCTTCAACTCTAATTGATTATTCTGCTGGAATTATCATAGAGAAAGGTCGTAAACGTTTTGGTCTTGCTCTATCTATTCTTGCTAATTTATCGTTTTTAATTTACTTTAAATATACCAATTTCTTATTTGAAAACTATTACTCATTTATTGAATTATTGGGAGTAAAGAGTGGAAATTATAATTTAATTCCAAACATTGTACTGCCTTTAGGGATTAGTTTCTTTACCTTTCAAACGATGTCTTACACCATAGATGTCTATAGAGGAAAGGTGAAAGCCAATAGAAATTTTGTTGAATTTGCCATGTTTGTAACATTATTTCCTCAATTAATTGCCGGTCCTATTGTTAGATATAAGGATATTCAAGAGCAATTGAAAGAAAGAATATTTTCTTCTCAACAATTTAATGAAGGTATTGAACGATTTATTATAGGACTTGCTAAAAAAATGATCATTGCCAATAATTTGGCTTTTATTGCTGATGGTATTTTTGATTTACCTACTTCAAATTTGTCAACTCTTGTGACATGGGTTGGTGTGATAGCTTATTCTTTTCAAATTTATTTTGATTTTTCAGGTTATTCAGATATGGCTATTGGTCTGGGTAAAATGTTTGGGTTTGATTTTTTAGAAAATTTCAATTTCCCTTATATTTCTAAATCTATTCGTGAATTTTGGAGAAGATGGCACATTTCTCTTTCTACTTGGTTTAGAGATTACTTATACATATCGCTTGGAGGAAATAGAAAAGGAAACATGAGAACATATTTTAATTTGATTCTTGTTTTCTTTATTACCGGTTTGTGGCATGGAGCAAGTTGGAATTTTATTATTTGGGGACTATTTCATGGTTTTTTTCTATTAGTTGAACGATTAGGTTTTGATAAAGTATTAACTAAAGTTTATAAACCAATTGCTCATATTTATACACTATTGATAGTTTTAATATCATGGGTATTTTTTAGAGCAGAAACCTTACCTCAAGCCTTTGATTATATAAAAAGAATGTTTATGTATACTACTTCAAAAGCAGATTTCTTGTCCTATTATTTAACAACTGAAGTTAGTATTGCATTTGTTTTAGCTATTCTGGCTTCTTTTCCAATTTATCAGTTTGTCATAAACAATACACCTAAAAATCTATTGTTTTCAATTGGTAAGGTTTTATTTTTACTCTTGATATTTGTTATTTCTATTATGTACATAGCAGTTGATACGTATAATCCGTTTATTTATTTTAGATTCTAATGGAAGATAGAAAATCATACGCGCATAAGGCTCTAATTATACTATTTTTAATAGTGTTGATTCTGCCTACACTTGTTCAAATTTCAGGAGTAGAAAAAGAATTATTTAACGCTGAAAATAGGACAAAAGCGACTTTTCCAACTTTTAAAAGAGATAATCCTATCAAATTTCTTAAAGATTTTAAATCTTATTATAAAGATAATTTTGGGCTAAGAAATTTACTATCTGATGGCTATTTGAAATTTAAATATACTAGACTAAATGAAAGCCCTATACCATCAAAAGTAATTGTAGGTAAAAATGATTTTCTTTTTTTAGGAAAAAGTTTTAGTAATGTCGTTAATGAAAGTCTTGGCTTTAGACTATTTAGTGCTACTGAGTTGAAACAAATACAACAAAAAATCACAGCTAGAAAACAATGGCTAGATAATAACAACATTACATTTTATATTGCTGTTGCTCCTAGTAAACATAGTGTTTATAGAGAAAATTTACCTTTTAGCTTTCCTGAAAAAGAGATTCGTAAAGAGCAACTATTAAATTATATTAAAACTGAAATAGATTTTGATATTATTGATTTAGGGAAGCAGTTTGCTGTTGAAAAAACAAAATATCAAATCTATCGTAACTATGATTCTCATTGGAATGATATAGGAGCTTTTTATGCTTGTCAAACACTTTTAACTGAAATTAATAAAGAGTTTCCCTTAAAAAATTTAAGTCTATCAGATTATAAAATTGAAATCATTAAAGAAAAAGGTGATTTATCTAGTATGATTAATCTTTTAGAAACTGAAAATAACCTAATATTAAAACCATTATTTAAGGATATAACGAAATCAATTGATATTCCTAAATTTTACCAAAATCAAAATATTTCAGAACATCGATATATTAATCCTGATAAAAAATATAAAGTATTGCTATTTAGAGATTCTTTTGCATCTGCCATGATCCCTTTTATAAAACAAAGTTTTGGTGAAACTACTCTTATTTGGTCACATTCTTTTGATAAAGATTTGATTCTTAAAGAACAACCCGATATAGTAATAATGGAATACACAGAAAGACTATTAGAACATATAAACCAATAGTTTTTTTAGTGTTAAATGAGGTTATCAGCCTAAGCTTATTAGGATTCTTTATCTTTCAAAAAAGAAAACAAAACTGATTGAAAAAAGGAGAGCAATAAGCTAAAAAGTAAGGCTACCCAAAAGCCAGATACTGTAAACCCTGCGATTAGGTTACTTGCTAAAAGCACTATTGTAGCATTAATAACAAATAGGAATAGACCTAAAGTTAATATAGTAACCGGTAGTGTAAATAGTATCAAAAGCGGTTTGACAGTGACTCGAAACAAACCGAGTACAATGGCTACTATAACAGCTGATGAATAGGTGTTTACCGTAACTCCAGTTAAAAAATGAGCAATTATTAATACGGCGAAAGCGGTAAGTAAAATGCGTAAGATAGTTTTCATAAGTATATTTTAGTTGCCAAATAAGAGTCAAATCTTATGCCAAATAAAAAATAAGACAAGTTGTCTAAAATTGAGTATTTACTGCTATAGAAATATTACGCCCAGGAGCACTAACTCCTGAAGCAAACTCTTTGTAATGTATATCAAATACATTATCAATATGAAGGTAAATATTAGTATATCTATTAAGTTTATATTGCCCCAAAAGATTTAAGGTTTGCCAAGTTGGTGTTCCATAATATCTGTCTCTAAGGTCACTAGCTTCAGAATCAATCAGAGGTGTTTCTTCAAAATTATCAATACCTTCAAATAGATTGTAATCTTGTGGTTTCTTACGACCATTAAATTTAAAATCAATTCCAAAATTGAGCTTTTTTAATTGATAGGATAGGTTTAAATTTCCAAAAAATGGTGGAATAGAGGATAATGCTTCATCATCGTCATAGGCTTGTCCTTTTGTATAAGTTGCAGCAGATTTTAGTTTAAAAGATTTTCCTAATTGAGATATCAAACTAAAAGTACCACCTACTATGTAAGCATTTCCTTTATTGACATTAGCATAAGTTGTTGCCCATTCTCCATCATATAGTAAACTATCTTGATCATTGATACTATGAATTCCTCTATTGATATAATTATGTAATAAGGTGTAATAGGTGTTAAAACCAATGATAATTTTTTTAGAATTGATATAATGTAAAATACCTATTTCTGCATTATAGGCGTGCTCTGGTTTTAAGGCCGTATTTGGGACACTCACATTACCACGTTTCTCTCTTATTTTACCAATATCATCTATGTTTGGAGAACGAAAACCAGAAGACAAAATACTACTCAACCTCCAATTATTATTTGGTTTATAAATATAACTTAAAGTACCTGAAACAGCTGAGTTAGAAAGAGAAACTTCCATCTCTGGTAATGTGATAAAACTATCATCAATCCATGCTGCTTTTAATAAAGTATTGGTATATCTAGCTCCAATATTTAAGGTTCCTTTTTTACTATGATCAAAACGATAATTTGTATAGATGGCAAAATTAGTATAACTACTTCCACCATCTGGAAAACGAGATTGGATGTTAAAAGTATCTGAGAATCCATCAATTTGATTTCCGTTAACATTTAATACTTGTCCAATAGCTTTAGATGTAACATCATTATAGGATGTTTCAAAACCATACGACAAAATTCGCTTATTATTTGGGGTTAGTGGTACATGAAAATCACCGTTTAAACTCCAAACCTTAACGTTTTCATCTCTAAAGAATTTATCTAAATCATTGTATTTTCGTTCTATTCTACTTTCATTTATATCTTGAAAGGCGAGTGTAATTTGCCCTTTTTCCATCAATTTATATTGTGGTCTAAAGTTTAATTGAGAAGATACTAAAAATCTTTTTTGTGGCCCATAATACCATTCGGCATAACGTAGTGATTCATCATCATTATATTCGTTAAGTTTATCAAATCGTGGTACATCAGTTGAATTTGAATACTGAATATTAAAACTTAAATTTGTATTACTTGATAGAGGAATTAAAAACTTCTGTAATAGATCTATCTGATTATAGCCTGTGTTTTTTTGTAGACTAGTATTTGAATTGATTAATGGTGTGTCATTATAATACGTAGCTGTATTATTAGAATAATAAGGAACTAAACCCCAATTTTCAAATCCATGGTTATGATTTGTTCCCATTTTTAAATCACCAAACTTACTGGTAGAAATTGCAGTTAATGATGCCCATTTTTCAGCACTATATTCTAATGTATAACTGGCACTAATTTCATTATTTACAGAACTATAACGTGTAAATAGTGATGAGTTTATTAGTGAGTTTTCACTTAAACGTGGCTTTTTAGTATAATAATGAATGACACCACCTAAGGCATCAGAACCATAAATTATTGATGAAGGCCCAAAAATAACTTCAGTTCGTTCTAGTAGGTTAGGGGAGACTGTTATGGAATTTTGCAAATGTCCTTTTCTGTAAATAGCATTGTTTAGCCGAACACCATCAACAACCAAAAGTACCCTATTAGATTCCATTCCTCTTAAAACGGGACTGCCACCACCAAATTGTGATTTTTGTACTTTTACACCTGGTGTTAAAGCTAAAAGATCTGCACTAGTTTGTGGCGATTGTTCTTGAATTATATGCTGTGTAATTACCTCAATGTGTTCAGCGATACGTGCTCGTTTTTCTTTACTTCTTGATGCTGATAAAATTACTTCCTCAATTTGCTCAGATGATTTTTCTAAAGAAACAATATTATTCAACGAATAGATTTCTTTCTTTGTTATAGATTTATCAATAAAAGAAATGTGTTGGAAGTTTATTATATCGTCAGTGTCAAAAGTAGTTATATCTATTTTTCCGTTTTTATCGGTATAGTTATAAAAGCTTTTATTTTTATTATAAACGAGTACTCTATCTATTGGAAAATCAGTTTCTACTTCTACTACTTGAATGGTTTGTCCCCAAAACTGAATACTAGTAAACCAAATAAAAATAAATACTATTATTCTCGACATTTTACTTAAATATTGAATGCAAAACTGATAATGACTTTGGTGTTTTAAACGTGTGCAAATGTAAACTAATGTATTGAATTAGCATATCTAAAATCTTTTGACGTTGTAAACTATTCAAAGTAATATTTTGTAGTGTATCAAAACTTGTGCCTAAGAGGATTTTAAAAGTATTAATTTCAGGAGATTGAATGAAATATTTACTAGTTGGTTTTGTAACAAATTTTCCTTCTGCAAGGTCAAAAAAGTTATTCTTATGATTGACTTCTGGATAAAAGCCAAGGTATTTTGTTAAATGAAGTAGAAAAAGGAGATGGAAATTTGCTATATCATCATGTGAGTCTAACCAAATTAGACTTGTTTCTAAATATTGAAATAAGGTTTGATTAGTTTCTTCCTCTCGTAAACAAGAATGTAAAACTTCACTTAAAAAAAGTGTGATGCTTTGTTTCCTTATATCCGTATGGAGGCTTTGATAATGATTGATGATTCTGGCCTCTTTTATACTATTTAGATGTCCTTTGTTATTGTGATTTGCTATGATTTCTAGTTGAGTTAAAGGCTGAAAAAAAGCCTTTTTTAACCTTCCCTTTTTACTCGTTAGAATACCTTTTAATAGATAAGATTTTATTCCCAATTCTTCAGTGTAACAATGCGTAATTAAACTCGTATCTGCATATTTGATACTATTAATTACTATTGCTTTGGTCTTCTGTTGCATCTAGTTAATAATAGCAATTTTAGTCATAGAAGTTTCAGAAGCATCAGGAATTGTTAATAAGACGATATAGACACCAGAAACAACTTTATTTCCAGCTAAGTTGGTTTTATTCCAAACTACTTTTCCTCCATAGAGTTCTTGACCTTCTTTTACATTAGTTTCATAAACTAACTTTCCAGCTGCATCAATAATTTTTACATTTGTACCGTTGGGTAAATGTGTTCCATTTCTTCCGGTAATAGTTACAAATTCATGATGTTTTTTAACAGGATTTGGATATGCATAAACTTCTTCAAGATGTTTTCCAAAAGGTGCTACATTACTATTGTATGCTACTATGCCTTTATCTGTAGCAAAAAAAACTTTTCCTGTTTGGCTATCAAATTGAATTTTCATAATTCTATTAGATGGTAAAGGTGAGTTGGTTTTATCTAATTGTAATAAGGTCTCCTGCCCTGATGGGTTTGTGAATAAAACTCCTCCACTATCTGTCCCAAACCATTTATTGTCTGCCCCATCAACACAAATAGTATTTATATTTTGATTTCCCAAAAGTGCTTCTCCATAATTATCGTCTTGTCCATAAGCTAAAACAATAGGTTTTGCTTTATAGACTTCACTATTAAATATATTGGCTGAGCTATTGAAAACAACCAAACCAGAACGAGTTCCAATCCAAACTTTATTATTTTTATCGACAGCTAAAGCACGAACATTTAAATCAGGAATATCTCCTTTTGAGGGGTTTGTAGTTAATGAAATCATACTACTTCCATTTTCACTGATGACAAGAGTTCCATTTCTACGAGAACCAATCCATTTATTACCAGATTTATCAATAATTATTTTGTTAAGCCCAAAGGAAGTATTAGTCATTATTGAACCTAAATTATAACTAGTCCATGTTCCAGATGTTGAGTATTTTTTTAATCGGTCGGTTTGCCATCCATTAGCTATCCAAAGGTCTCCAGTTTCATCAAATACACTACTTGAAACCAATACATATATATAGCCATCCATCTGTTCAAGTCCACTATTTTGGTTGTTCCAATGTGTCGTTACTTCATCATTTTCAATAATTAGCATGCCATGTCTCCATGAACTTATAAAAACTCTATTTTCATGAGAAGGATCAATATTTACATCCACCAAATCATTTTCAGTGATTGCATCTGTTGTGTAAGGTATATTTATCCAGTGTTCCCCATTAAAATGGCAGGCTCCTTTTTTAAATCCTAAGGGGCCATAAGCGGTACCATAACCACCATAAACTACCCATAAGTGATTATTGTGATTTGAAATTGAAAAAATTTGATTTGAAATAGGTCCTTCTGGATGTATTTCATCAAAAGAATTTGTAATGACATTGTTTTTTAAAATACCAAATGTTTCAGTAGCTATATAAAGTTCATTTTGAGAAAAAATTGCTGTATTGGCACTGAATAAAAAGTTTTCATTTGAGTTAGTAGATACAGTATATACCAGATTAATAGTATTATCATAAACTCTAATGTGATGTTGGGTTGTTATAGTTAGTTGATTATTTGATGCGTTGATGTCTCTTATGTTCTGAGGTTGTGTATGGATAAAGTTTAAAACGCTATCATTATCTAATCGAAATAAATCGTGATTCTTTGTAATATATGGTTCATTTTCAAAAATTTCAATATTTGAATAGTTTTCTGAATAAATCTGTGACCAATTATTAAAATCTATTAGATAAGGTTCGTCAAGAGATGCGATATAAATACCATTTTCTGTAACGGCGTAAATCTTGCCATTAAAAACTATGGTTTCATTAACATACACTTCAGAAGAAGCAGTTCCAATAAAATAAGTATCCTTAAATTCAAGAGATTCAATATCAAACACTACTATTCCGAAAGGTGTTGAAAAATACAAGTCTGTGCCGTCTTGAGCGATATGATTAATTCTTTTAGATCCTAGAATGTTAAAATTTACAATATCTGGTTTTATAACAATTCTACGATTTTCATCAATTATTTCAACTAATCCATTTTCATAACCAATCACAATTCTATTTAGATTTTCATCAAAGAAAAAGGTACTTGTTGTCTCTCCTGACAAACCGTTTACCGAAGATATTTTTTCGATTTCAGTTGATAATTTGTTATATAAAAATACTGCATTATCTGATAATGCAATTAGTTGTGTTTCTGTATTGACAAAATCTTTTACATTATTATAAGAGTAAAAGTCTTCCCAACGATCACCAAAGTCGGTTTGTCCCCAAAGTAGTAGGTTACTTAATAAAACTAAATAAGTAAGTGTAAAACGCATAAGAGTTAATAGTTATTTTAAAGCATATTCATAACGAATATAGTAGTATTATATTCTGTTGAGTATTAATTAATGATGATAAGAAATTCCCTTAAATACTATTTAAAATTAATCAAGTCTTTTTTAGGAATACTATCTTTCTTTTTTTCGATCTCCTTTTTCTCTTTCTTTTTTCTAAGTCCCATTTTTTCAAATAATTCTTTTCCATTATCAAAATCAACTTGCCATGAGATACCCATTCCTTGTGTATAACCTAATTCATCATCAGTATATTGAATTTCATTTTGACGATTAAATACCTTCATCAATACAGTTTCTTTCTTATTTAGGGGTAATTCGACTGACACATTACCAGCAATATTAGCATTAGATTGACTTCCTGTCGGAACATTTACTTCACCATTGATAATTATTTTCTCATTTTTACCTAAGCGTGTAGCCACAGAAACGCCCAATTGATTTTCTGTATAAAGGTTGTCTAAAGTTTTGTTACCTTGTGTGTAATCAAATCCAAATTGGATTTTGTCTTCTGGGTCAGAAAGAATATCCATTATGGCATTAGAGATTGCCATGGTCGCATTTGCTCCAATTTCATTACCAATCATAGATCCCAAATTAGTTTCATTAATAAAATTTCCTAATACGAGAAGTGATATAAATTGGCGCATCATATTACCTGTATCTTGGTCGTTTAAAATAAAATCAAGCTCAGAACTTAAATCCAATGGAGCATTAGGAATTGTTATATCAAACTCTTGTTTTGAATTAAACAATTCTCCAGTAATTTTTGTTTCTAGTTCTACTGGAATATCTCTATTTGAATCATATTCAGGTAGTAAAACTTTTGGATTTGCTTTGACTTTATATAGTGCTTCAATATCAAGCTCGGCCTTATAGGGATCTCCACTAAAAGAAATTGTACCACCACTTTTCACATCAAATGTTTTATTAATAATCCCTCCATATTTAAAATTATAAAAGCCTTTATCTACTACATAATCACCATACATATTAAAAGTACCTTTGGTGTCAATTTCCATTTGAATTGCACCTTTACCATTTCCTTTTAATGAGCTACCTGTGCTTTTATCAATCACTATTTCTATTACAGCATCTTTGGTTATTCCAAGATTAAAATCCATTGTAACCCCTTTAAACTGTTCTAAAAATTGCTTTTGTAAACTACTTATAATTTCTTTTTCAGAAGGTGGTGATTTAAAGTGAATCAATTTTGATGATTCAATGGTTTCTAAATCACTCATTGGGATTATTATTTCAGTTCCTGGATTTGAATTTCCATTTATTGAAATATTAATATTATCTGTATTTCCAACAAATGAGGCCGTACCTTTCAAATATCCCGTACCATAAAATAGTGAGTATTCTTCTTCAGGCGTATTAATAGCCAATAGATTTTCTGTGTCTATTTGTAAATCTAAAAACCATTTTTTAAAGTAACTGTGAGATAGGCTCCCAGATAGATTTCCAAATGTTTCATGAAGTGTGTCATATACTTTAGCATCTTTAAAAATAAAAGATTGGTTATCTAATTGTATTTTAGTATTATTTTCTAGTGCATAATCTATATTGATAAAAGGAAAATACATGCCTGCATCATTAAGAGATAAAAGTCCAGAAAAAATGGGGTTTTTTAGAAGTCCTTTTAAACTAGCACTTCCTGAAACACTACCTCTTATATCTTCCATAACACCCTTTCCAATAGCATTTAACATAGCTATTTGATAATCATGAAGTTCAACTCCTAGGTCAATTACTGGTTCTTTTGGATTAAGATCAATTCTACCATTAGCTACCAAATTATTGAAATTTTCTTTTTCTAAAAATAAATCAATTTGATATTTTTTATTTGATTGAACTCCTTTTATTTCAGTAATCAAGTCACCCTGCAATTCATCATTTATGTAAAAATCTAGAATTTGAATATCTGCGGTTGGAATGAGAAAATTATTACGTTTTTCTATCCAAATCCCGCCATTAACAAGACCTTCAATATCAAAGTTTTCAATACTAGGTGTTATTTCTGCTAAATTCACTCGATCTAAATCAATATTATAATTTCGATAATATTCACCTTGTTGCTCTCCATAAAATGAAAGTTCTTGTCCCTTAGAAATTAACAAGAAATCTTTATATACAACACTTTTGTTTTCAAAATCAAATATAATTTTATTATCATTATTTTCTTTTGGATTCAGTAACCAATCGGTATCTTTTATGCTAATATCTGATTTATGAAAACCAATGACTGAACTGTTAACTTCATTGATTGTATGGTAGAAGGCTAGATTATATTTGTCTTTTAATTTATTACCACCTCTAAACTCGGCACGAAAATGCAAGGTGTCGTTCAAGGTGATATTAACTAAGTTAAAATCAACGATATCATACCATTTGCTATCCACTTTATCAATAGAAAGCTGGGTGTTAAATAAAGGGTTTTTATTGTCAACTTGAAGTCGTATTTTTTTTATATAATTATCAAACACAAGAACTTCTGGAGATTTAAAAGCAAGTTTAAACAAATCCTTATCAGAATCTATTTGCCCTCTTAAGATTGTATTTGTTCCCAGTTTTACCTCAGGAAAAAAAACTGCAATTACCTGATTATAGATGTTAAACCTAAAATCTAAAAACTGATTTGGACTTACTTCGTGATCTTTATAATTAGTATAGATACTTCCAAAAGCATTTTGTGCTAATTTTGGTAATTCTTTAAATAAGAATTTCCCTTTAATACGTCCATTTATGATGTCAGTTGAGCTGATGCTTAAGGTTTGGATACTATCTTTTACAACTGATGTGATATTAAAATTTTTAAAACTATAGTCTTGAATTTGATTGGTGTAAGTTGCATTTTTAAATTTAATACTACCTTGCATATTCTCCAATGTGTTTCCTATCATAGCCATTTGGATATCACCTTTTAATATCGCTATACTATCTCGTTTTAAGAGATTAAGCTTATTAAATTCAGAATAGGTTACATGAGAGGTAAAATCAAACTTATATTTCTCTTGAGATAAATCAGCTAAACCTTGAAAGTTTAGTTTTAAATTGGGATCATTTGCTATTAGATTACCCGAGAATAACATTTCTTTTACTGTTCCATCAATAGCAATATTTTTATAAGTATACCCTTTATATTGATGTTTAGATATTACTCCTTTAATTTGTGTATCAAGATATTCTAAAGTGAATCCTTTACCAACTACTTCAGCATCCATAGAAAAATCTCCAATCAACGGATCACCTACTAAGTGACCTAATTTTATATCATTTAATAAAATAGTTCCTTTATAAGATGCATTATCAATTTCATCAAAATTGATAATTTTTAGATCAGATTCTATAGATCCAATTACCGATTTTGTTTTTAACTTTGCTACAATAAAATCGGTGGTGATATGCGATTGTCCAGATAACGTAAAATGTCCAAATTTTTGAAAAGATGTAGGCAATGTTTTTCCTAAAAGATTAGGTAACAACGACTTTAAATGAAAATAATCAGACTCTAAATGGGTAATATCTGCGATCATTTCAAATTTATCCTTAGATCTAAATGAGTTTTTTAGATGAATAGTTCCGATAATTCGTGATTTTTGATCAGAACGAAGACGTAAATTACTTATTGTAAAATCATTAAGGGTTCCTTTCATTTTTGTTGAAAAATGAAGTATATCCTGAGTTCCCAACTCATTATAATAGAATTTCAAATCTTTTAGTGAAACATCAGCTTTTGGAAAATCAGCCTCGATGTTTACTTTTTCAATAAAATTGGATAAATCACCATCTTGGTAAGTCATCCGAATCTCACCTTCAATATTGGAATAATCTGTTATTATTCGGGTGTTTAAATAGTGCATGAACGATTTAGTATACGTGAAATCAGTTTGCATATTTTTTATAATCATTCCATTTTGATCCTCTAGTTGTAAATCGCGTATACTTCCATAGATATTAGGACCATTTACTTTAAAATTTTCAACTTTTCCATTTATGCTAGTATAGGCTACAATGGGTTCTTTTTGTTTGTTTAGGTCTAGAAGTTTAAAATGTGCATTTTTCAGTGTAACCTTATCAGAACTTAACAGAAATCCTGAGGGTTCGTCTGACTCCTTTTTGTTAAATGTATCTATAAATTGTCGTAAGCCATCGTCTTTTTCTCCCTCATAAGTTCGCATTATTACACTTACATCATTGAGGTAAACATCATCTAGTTGTGGTTTTCCTTTATATAAATTATTAAAATCTAAAATGGAAGTAGTAAGGGTATGGACATAAATAACAGTATCCTTTCTAGAATCACGTATCAAAATATTTTTCAATTTAACTGATCCTACATAAGATAGGTCTACTTTTTCTATTTTAATATTTGTTTGGTATTTCTCATTTAAATAATTAGTAAGCTTACTTGCCAAAGAGGTTTGAACTTTTGGAAAAGAAAATGCAATACTAAATAAGAGTAGCAGAATTAAAAAAACTGCTACTATTCTCCATGTTATTTTTAAAAACCGTTTGATATGTTTATTTTTGCTTTTTATGACACAATAGTTGTGCCTAATTATAATATTGATACTCTATCGAAAAATCTGTTTACATACTTGCAATAGAATCATCATGTGATGACACCAGTGCAGCTGTATTACACAACGGAAAAGTGTTGTCTAATGTTGTAGCTAATCAAGAAATTCATGCCAAATATGGCGGTGTTGTTCCTGAATTAGCTTCACGTGCACACCAGCAAAATATTGTTCCTGTTGTGCAACAAGCTTTACAAAGAGCAAATATCGTAAAAAAAGACCTATCTGCCATTGCTTTTACAAAAGGGCCTGGCTTAATGGGTTCATTGCTTGTCGGTACTTCTTTCGCCAAATCATTTTCACAAGCATTAGGCATTCCATTAATTGCGATTAATCACATGCAAGCTCATGTTTTAGCACATTTTATTGAGGAAGAATCACAGCAAAAACCACCATTTCCATTTTTGTGTTTAACTATAAGTGGTGGACATACCGAGATAGTCAAAATAAATAATTATTTTGAAATGGATATTTTAGGAAATACTCTAGATGATGCAGTTGGAGAAGCTTATGATAAATCAGCAAAAATTTTAGGTTTAGGATATCCTGGAGGACCATTAATTGATAAATTGGCAAAAGAAGGAAACCCGAAAGCTTATAAATTTACAAAGCCTAGAGTTGGTGATTTAGATTTTAGCTTTAGTGGTCTTAAAACAGCTATTTTATATTTTATTAGAGATGAGATAAAACAAAACCCTAATTTTATAAAGGAAAATTTAAACGATATTTGTGCTTCTATACAGCATACTATTGTTTCAATTTTGATGGATAAAATAGGTAATGCTGTTAAATTCACAGGAATAAAACATGTTGCTATTGCTGGTGGTGTTAGTGCGAATAGTGAGATAAGAAAAAGATTAAAAAATACGGAGATAGAAAAGGGTTGGAAAACATATATTCCTAAATTTGAATTTACAACCGATAATGCTGCCATGATAGGCATTGTTGGGCATTACAAATTCTTATCAGGTAAATTTGATGCCAATACGACAACGGCAATGGCACGATTAAAGGTGGATGAAAGATGACGGATGTTCGATAACTAAATACTGAATACTGAAAAACAATGATAATCCAATCAACCATAGATAGTATATTTGAAGCTGCTCGTGTAGAAGAGGTTATTGGGGAATTTGTTTTACTCAAGAAATCAGGTTCTAATTTTAAGGGCTTAAGTCCGTTTAGTGATGAAAAATCACCTTCGTTTATGGTTTCGCCTGTTAAACAAATCTGGAAAGATTTTAGTTCAGGAAAAGGAGGAAACGTTGTTTCTTTTTTAATGGAACACGAACATTACACCTATCCAGAAGCATTAAAATATTTAGCTAAAAAATATAATATTGAAATTGAGGAAACTCAATTAGATGATGAGCAGAAACAAGCACTCAACGAACGAGAAAGTATGTATGTGGTTTCTGAATATGCCAAAGATTATTTTCATGATATCTTATTAAATAATGAGCAAGGCAAAGCCATTGGACTTAGTTATTTTAAAGAACGTGGCTATCGAGAAGAAACCATCAAAAAATTCCAGTTAGGTTATGCGTTAAACGAATGGGAAGCCTTTACAAAAACTGCTTTAGATAAAGGTTATGAGCTACAATTTCTAGAAAAAACGGGTTTAACTATTGTCAAGGAAACGAAACAATTTGACCGTTTTAAGGGTCGGGTTTTATTTCCAATTCACAGCATGAGTGGTCGTGTTTTGGGTTTTGGAGGTCGTATATTAAATATGACTGAAAAAGCAGCAAAATACTTGAACTCACCAGCTAGTGAAATTTATGATAAAAGTAAAGTTCTCTATGGTATTTATTATGCAAAACAAGCCATTGCAAAAGAAAATAACTGTTTTTTAGTAGAAGGTTATACTGATGTCATAACGCTACATCAAGCAGGAGTTGAAAATGTTGTCGCTTCATCTGGAACGGCATTAACTTCAGATCAAATTCGATTAATAAAACGATTAACGCCAAATATAACAGTGCTTTTCGACGGAGATGCCGCAGGAATTAGAGCTTCTATGCGAGGAATTGATTTGATTTTAGAACAAGGTATGAATGTTAGGGTTTTAACTTTTCCTGATGGAGATGATCCTGATAGTTATGCTAAAAAAGTTTCCTCTGAAGAATTGGCTATCTATTTAAGTGAAAAACCACAGGATTTTATCAAATTTAAAATTGCTATTTTATTAGATGATGCCAAATCTGATCCTGTTAAAAAAGCCGATTTAGTACGTGATATCATTCATAGTATTTCGGTTATTCCAGATAGAATTCAACGAGAGATTTATGTAAAAGAATGTGCCTATTTAATGGATATTTCTGAAGAAGTATTATTCAGTAATCTAGCCCAACAAATTGCAAAAGCAGGTCAAGATAGAAGTGGGCAACGTTATCAGGAGGCAAAACAAATGGAAGTTGTAAAAAAACAGCAACATCAAGAGCTTCCAAAAGTTAATCAATTAGAAAAATACGAAAAAGAGATTATCAAGATATTACTGTTATACGGTAATAAAAAAGCTGAATTTATTGATTGGATTGAGGAAACAGATAACGTAGGAAATACAAAACTCACCAAAGAGGTCTATGAAAATATAGTTGCGCAAGAAATTTATCTCAATCTACAAGAGGATGAAATTATTTTTACAAATCCATTATTTCAAAAACTTTATGGTGTAATTATCAATCAATTTAATGTAAAACAAGAAATTGATATACAGCTATTATCACAACACGAAGACGTGACAATAGCTGAAGTTACTTCACATATTTTAATGGATGAGGAAAAGTATCAACTGAGTGATTGGGAAAGTCAAAATATTATTGTCAAACCAAAAGAAGCACATATTATCAAATTAGTAAATGATGTAGTTCTTAATTTAAGACGCGTTTTAATCGCTGAAAAAATTAATGAAATCGTCACTATTATTAAAGATAATAAACCCGAAAGAGAACAACTAGAAGAGATAATGAATTATACACAGTTGCGCCGATTGTTATTTGATAGATTGAATAGGGTTGTTTAAAGTGTTTCGGCAAATTTGCTGACATACACGTTCAATACGACAATCTTTTACTTATAAATAATAAACTTTGCGTCTTAGCGACTTCGCGGTAAATAAATAAACAAAATGGAAATAAACATCATAAACAAGTCAAAACACGAACTCCCAAACTACGAAACCATCGCTTCAGCTGGAATGGATCTCAGAGCCAATCTTGACGAACCTGTAAAGCTACAACCCTTAGAACGTTGTATTATTAAAACGGGATTGTTTATTGCTTTACCTATCGGATTTGAAGCACAAGTAAGACCTCGAAGTGGCTTAGCTGCTAAAAAAGGGATATCAGTATTAAATGCTCCTGGTACAATTGACGCGGATTATCGAGGAGAAATTGGTGTAATTCTGGTAAACTTATCTAACAAAGTTTTTATCATAAATGATGGAGAACGTATCGCTCAAATGGTCATTGCAAAACACGAACGTGCCGATTGGGTTGAAGTATCTGAATTAGATTCTACCGATCGTGGTGCTGGTGGTTTTGGAAGTACTGGCGTGTGAAAATAAATTATAGTTTTTCTAAAATTTCTGCAATTTTTCGATTATCAGATAATTGTGGGATTTTATTTTGTCCTCCAAATTTACCAATAGACTTCATGTATTCGTGAAAACCTCCTTTTTTGACAAGACTTATCACAAGAGGTTGTAGGATATTTCCTTCAATTAAATCTTGGTAATACATATTTTGACTTTGCATAGAGGCATCTACTTTTTGAGCAAAATCTTTTAAATCATTAGGTGCATTTTCAAATTCGATAAACCATTCGTGATAAGGTAAGCCTTTTGTTGGGTTCACTTGTGGTGCTACCGTAAATTCACTAATAGTATAAGGAGTTTCCTCTAAAGCTTCTTGTAATGCTTGCTCTACTTCTTTAGCAATAACGTGTTCACCAAAAGCAGATATAAAATGTTTGATACGTCCTGTAACTTTAATTCGATGTGGTTTTAAGGAAGTAAATTCAACTGTATCACCAATATTATAACCCCAAAGTCCAGCATTTGTATTTAATATAATGACATAGTTCACACCCATTTTCACATCTTTTAAAGAAATACGTGTTGGGTTATTATCATAAAATTCGCTTGCAGGAATAAATTCATAAAAAATGCCACCATCTAATAGTAAAAGCATTCCTTTTTCTGTTAAGCTATCTTGAAAAGCAATAAATCCTTCAGATGCAGGATACAACTCTACATAATCAATTTTTTTTCCTATTAAACTTTCAAATTTAGCTTTATAGGGTTCAAAATTGACACCACCATAAATAAAGAAGTTAAAATTTGGAAAGAGTTCACTTACCTTTTTACCCGTACGTTCTTGTAGTTTTTCAAAATACATTTGTACCCAAGATGGAATACCACTAATAACAGTCATATCTTGATGTATCGTTTCATCAATGATGTGTTTGACCTTAGTATCCCAGTCATCTATGCAATTGGTTTCCCAACTAGGTAATCTATTTTTTTGCAAATAGGAAGGCACATAATGTGCGACAATACCACTTAATCTCCCTATTTTTATGTCTGCTTTTATATCTAAAATTGGGCTTCCTTGTAAGAAAATCATCTTGCCGTCTACAAAATCTGCGTTTCCCGTGTTAGCAATGTAAAATAACAAGGCATTGCGAGCTGCTTTTATATGTGTAGGCATTGAAGCTTTGGTGATGGGAATATATTTAGCACCCGAAGTAGTCCCAGAAGTTTTAGCAAAATATTTGGGTTTTCCTTTCCAAAGTACATCTGATTTACCATCAAGAATTTGTTCGATATAGGGTTTTAAACCTTCGTATTCACGTACTGGAACTTGATTTTTAAAATCTTGGTATGTCTTAATTGATTTAAACTGATGATCATTACCAAATTGTGTATGCTGTGCATTTTTAATAAGATTCCTAAAAACTTTATCTTGTGTTTTATAGGGATTATTAGCCCATAAATAGACTTTTTTCTGAACATGCTTGGCAAAAGCTATTGCCAAATTTGCTTTAATACTCATTATTCAAAATCCATAAAGTTAGTAGGATCAATTGGGTAACCATTATACCACAATTCAAAATGTAGGTGTGTTGCAGTACTGAGTAATCCTTCTGAACCTGCAGACGCAATAACTTCTCCTAATTTTACCAATTCACCCTGTTTTTTAAACAATTGTGAATTGTGTTTGTAAACCGATAAAAGATTACTCCCATGATCTAAGATGATTACAAAACCGGTATCAACAGACCATTCTGAAAAAATTACAGTTCCATCGGCAACTGCTTTGATTGGAGCATCTTTTTTTACCGCAATATCAATAGCAAAATGTTGTTCATTGCTATTAAAACCATCTGTTATTGTCCCTTTAATGGGAGCAAAAAGAACTGTGCTTATTATATTTGAATGACTCGTGTTGATATTAAACTTATCTTGATTTTCAATATTGGCTCTAAAAATTGAGTCAGCTGTGCTTGCATATAATTTTTTTGTATCAAGACTATCTTTGTCATTCTGAATAATTGAATCAATTCGTTGGTAATAATCTGACACCATTTCTTCTCCTTTTATTACCGACATCATAACACGTAATTTGGTATTATTTGTTTGGTATTCATTTTCTAATGAATCTAATTTATAGGTTAGGTCAGTTGCTTTTTTCTTTAAAGCTGTTGATGAATAGCCAGGTACATATTCACGTAAAGGTGTAAATGCAATGAGTAGTGAAGTAAGAATAATTAGTATAATAGCAAACAAACCGCTAAAAACATAAACATTAAGTCGAGATAATTTAAACGAAAATCGCTCTTCGAAGGTCTCTTCGTTTAAGATAACCATACGATATTTGTTGGTTAATCTTTCTTTTAATTTGGTGGGTTGTTTCGCCATATTTTGATACTGCAAATATAATAAAGCAAGAGTATAAATTCTAATTCAAAGGAATTTTATTATTATATTAACGAATCAATTGAAAAAAGTATCTTGCCCTACTTAATGAAATGAGCATATTTGATTTTAATATACAAGAAGATGATTAATAGCGAACACCATATGTTACCGCTAAAAAAGTGGAATTTAAACATATGTAACGAGCATGTCAAATTTTGACACACAAGGAAATGATTAAAAACTTTTTGCGCCTTTGCGTCTTAGTGGTAAATATTTAAACACATGAAACATCCTTTCTCTAATACTATTATAGCTTGGTATAAGCAAAACAAAAGAGATTTAGCCTGGCGACTGACTACTGATCCTTACAAAGTATGGCTTTCAGAAATTATTTTACAACAAACTAGAGTGGCTCAAGGCTTGCCTTATTATGAAAATTTTGTCAATACCTATCATACAATTCATGATTTAGCAAAAGCATCAGAGCAAGAAGTATTAAAATTATGGCAAGGTTTAGGCTACTATTCTAGAGCACGTAACTTACATGCAACTGCTAAATATATTTCAAATGAATTAGATGGTGTATTTCCAACAAATTATAACGACTTACTTAAACTAAAAGGAGTTGGTGATTATACAGCATCTGCGATAGCTTCATTTTGTTATAATGAGGTTACACCTACAGTAGATGGGAATGTATATCGTGTTTTAGCTCGGTATTTTGGTATTAAAACACTAATTAATACACCTGTTGCCAAAAAAGAGTTCAAATTACTTGCGCAAGAACTGATCGATACTAAAAATCCTGGATTGTTCAACCAAGCCATCATGGAATTTGGTGCTTTGCAGTGTTCTCCTAAACTACCCAATTGTGAAAAATGTTCACTATCAGATTCTTGTATGGCATTACAAAAGAATCAAGTTGGTGTATTTCCTTTCAAGAATAAAAAACTAAAAGTTAGAAACCGCTATTTTAATTATCTTGTTATTCAAACAAATAACCAAGAAACGGTATTGCAACAACGTGAAGGTAAAGGAATTTGGCAAAATTTATATGAATTTCCTCTAATTGAAACTACAACAGAAGTTGATTTTTTACAATTATTTCAAGAATCAGAGTTTATGGATTTTGTAGAAAATCAAGATTTCACTTTAATCGAACTTACTCCCAAAAGTATCATACACAAACTTTCGCATCAGCATTTAAGTATTAAGTTTTGGTTGTTAGAGGTTTCTGATTGGCATAGTGAAACCCTTAGTTTAAGTAGGGTAAAATCATTACCAGTACCCATTATTGTACATAAATTTATAGAGGAATATTGGGAGAATGGTCAAGATAAATAGTAACTTTGAAAAAATAAAATTTTTGTATTATGAATGGAACACTAAACAAAGTAATGTTAATAGGACATTTAGGTGATGAAGTAAAAATGCACTATTTTGATGAAGGAAATTCTATTGGTAGATTTCCTTTGGCAACAAACGAAAGCTACATCAACAAAGATGGTGATAAAGTCACCACTACGGAATGGCATAATGTAGTGGTACGTAATAAACTCGCTGAAATTTGTGAAAAGTATTTGACAAAAGGTGATAAAATTTATTGTGAAGGACAAATCAAAACAAGACAATGGACTGCTGATGATGGGCAAACACGTTATATGACTGAAATTCATGTAAGAGATTTAACATTTTTGACCAATAAAAAAAGTGAAGGACAAAAAGAAAAACCTACAACTCCTACTAAGGAGACCAAACCTTTACCACCTAAAAAAACATCTAATGATGATGATTTACCTTTCTAAATAATAAGGAATGAGATAAATCGTTTAGTTAAATTAATTAATTAAAAAGTCTTTTTATGAATGGGAATTCTTTTCCAAAACTTATTGTAGTTATATTAACTATTGGGATAAGTTTTTTTTTATCTTCCTGTAAAGAGGATGTGTATCCAAAACCAAAATCCTATCTGCATTTAGCTTATCCTATTGCTGAATACCAACGATTCAAAAATGATTGTCCTTATTCATTTGCTATATCTAACGAAAGCCACATTAAATTTGAACAAGGTTGCAAAGCACGTATTAATTATCCTAAGTTAAATGCAAATGTGCATATAACCTACAGACGTGTACACAATAATCTTAAAGAAATTTTAGCTGAAGCGGATCGTTTAACGACCAAACATACCGTAAAAGCGGATGTAATTATTCCATATCCGTTTGAGAATAGAGAGAAAAATGTATATGGAGTCTTATTTGAAGTACAAGGTCAAAGTGCTTCAAATGTACAATTTCATTTGACAGATAGTAGCAAACATGTTATCACAGCTGCACTTTATTTTAAAGTAAAACCCAATTATGATTCTATCTATCCAGCTGTAGATTATATTAAAAATGATATGATGAAAATGATGGAGACTTTTGAGTGGAATGAGTAATGGTTTAATACGAATAGGTAAAACATATTCAGAATAACAATCATTTATACCTACTATTCTTAAAAGCCAGGTTTAATTCTTTATAGTCAAGTTTACCTTTTACTTGAATTAAATAATCTCTAATAATCATAGTCTTTTCCAACTGTTTTTGTTCCCTTTTAAAAGTATTTACTAGATGTAAAAGAGATCTTTGTTTGCCTTTGGTTAAGTCATGAAATATAGTATCAAAAGCTATATCTTGTTCTAGGAGTTCTTTAAAAACTTCAGGAATTGGTAATCCATATTTACTGGTATCACTCTTTAAAGTTAAGCTAACTTCATCATGCCAATCAATTTTGGCTTGTTTTCGAATAGCAGCATTTACATTGACAAAATAACCTAAATCACCAGCTGATAATATGCCACATTGAAAAGAGGTGGAGTTGTTTATTGTACAAATAACTCTTTTACCTTCTTTGAGTAAGTTATGGGAAATTCTATCAGGAATTTTAAAATGGTAACTCCATACCCTACTTTTTTGAAACTTATCTAATATACTTCTGAATGTGTACTCCATAAAAAAACCTGCTTTAGTGTAAAAGCAGGTCTTAAAGTTGTAAAAATTATTATTTAGATTTTATTTTTTAGCATTGACCATATTATGTGCCATAACTAATGCATTATAAGCATTTAAAATTCTACCTTTTACGGATAGTTCATCAAAGCTTTTTTCTTCATCTTTTGTTCCTGGAACAATTACATTTCCATGATATTCAATACCTGAATCTATAATGATATGTTTTACTTGGCTAGCTGTTAAGCTAGGATAGTAGGAACGAACTAAGGCTGCAACACCAGCAACTTCTGGAGAAGCCATTGATGTTCCTTGAATAGAACGATACTCATCTTTAGGAACGGTAGAGTAAATCTCTAAACCTGGTGCAAAAACATCAACACGAGTTTTACCATAGTTTGAGAATGTAGCACATAATTGTTTATCAAAATGACGTGTCATTGCACCTACAGTAAGTACGTTATCTGCAATTTCAGTTGCTCCGTTTATAGGAGAATCGGTTGGATAATGTAAATGCTCTTGCATATCAATATTTTCACCATTATTTCCTGCGGCTTTTACTAATAATACATCATGCTTTTCAGCATATTTGATAGCATCATAAACCCATTCGCTATTAGGAGAATACGCTTTTCCAAAACTCATATTAACTACTTTTGCTCCATTGTCAACTACATAACGAATTGCCAAAGCAACATCTTTATCATACTCATCACCATCTGGTACAGCTCTTACTACCATTAATGCTACGTTATGCGCAACTCCATTCATTCCAACACCATTATTTCTTTCCGCACAGATTATACCTGAAACGTGTGTTCCGTGCATTTCACCATCTTTAGAACCAATTACATAATTGTTTCCATATTTATTATCAAAAAAATCATCTGGATTATCTCCTGTTACACGACCTTTAAAATCTACATTATACATCGTTTCAACTTGACTACTAAAATAATCAACTCCTCTTTGAACTCTACTTAGACCTTCTTCAAGAGTTGCTCCTGAAGCTTTAATGTTCATTAACATCCTTTTACCAGCCCCAACAGTTTTATCATCAGTCTCTAAGCCCATTAAATCATCTACTGAATACTCATCTTTACCTAAAAGCTCTTTTACTTTTTTATCAGCATCCGTTACTGTATTAATCATTCCTTGGTAGAATGCTTTTTGACCAGCTGCTTGTTTAACTTCAGAAGTAACCTCTTCGTTTAATTTAGTATAATATTCAAATTCTGCTTTGTCAGCTTCTGCAATTTGATCTGCCGTTTTATCAGCATATTTAGGCGCTAATTTTGCAACCAAACGTGTAACCTCTAATTGTTCTGGTGCAGTAGAACCATTTTCTCCACCTAAGAAATTCCAACCATGAATATCATCAATATAACCATTGTTATCATCATCTTTTCCATTATTAACTATCTCATCCTCGTTTGTCCAAGCTACATTTTTAAGATCTGCGTGCTCAATATCAACTCCTGAATCAATAACACCTACAATAACAGTTTGTCCTTTTTTATCCTTTACAAATTCATAGGCTTTTGCTAAACTCATTCCTGGGATAGAATCAGAATACACATTCATGTGTGGCCAATTTTGAACTTCTTCTTTGCTCATTTCACTGGCTCTAGCTACTACATTATCTGTAGCTGTTGTTACTACATAAGTTTTAACAGCTTCGGTTGTAGTTGTTGTCGTTGCTGTTTTGGTCGTTCCACAACTCGATACTGTTATGGCTAACCCAATTCCTAATACTAATTTGATAATTTTCATGTTATTGGTATTTGTTTAATTTATTATTAGTCTAATTTATTCTGTATTTGTTACGAATTATTTAAAAACTTCGTTAAAGCTAAAGGTCTGATCTAATCGAACTCCTTTTTCAGTATGTTTAACTGTGCACAATTCGTTAACTGCATCGTGTTCTAAAAATAATACATAGTTCTCATCGGCTGCTTTTTTCATAAAACTATCTTTTTCTTGCATAGTAATCAGTGGCCTTGTATCATAACCCATCACATAAGGTAGAGGAATATGCCCAACAGTAGGCAATAAATCAGCCATAAAAACTAAAGTTTTATCTTGATATTTTATATGTGGAATCATTTGTTTTTCGGTATGACCATCTGCTAAAAAGATTCCAAAACCTAATTCGCTTTTTTCTATGTAATCCGTATTGTTTAGTGCAATAAACTCTAGTTGCCCACTACTTTCCATTGGATTTATGTTCTCTTTTAAAAATGAAGCTTTCTCTCTCTGATTAGGAACTGTTGCCCATTGCCAATGGTTGGCATTACTCCAAAATTTAGCATTTTTAAAAGCGGGTTCGTAACCTGTTCTGTCTTTATTCCATTGAATACTTCCACCACAATGGTCGAAGTGTAAATGAGTTAGGAATACATCGGTAATATCATCTCTGTGAAATCCATGTAGCGCTAACGAACTATCTAATGAAAAGTCGCCATACATATAAAAATAACCAAAGAATTGGTCAGATTGCTTGTTACCAATACCCGTATCTATTAGTATTAATCGATTCCCATCTTCTATAAGCATACTACGCATACTCATAGAAATCATGTTGTTAGCATCCGCCGGATTGGTGCGTTGCCATAAAGATTTTGGCACTACACCAAACATGGCTCCACCATCAAGCTTAAAATTACCAGTTTCTATAGGGTATATTTTCATTATTAAATGCTAATGAACAAAGTTGCGTAAAATTCAGCTAAATCTTTGTTAATAAAAACAAAAAACCATCTCACTAAAAGTGGATGGTTTTAGAGGCGTCAATCGGATTCGAACCGATGTACATGCTTTTGCAGAGCATTGCCTAAGCCACTCGGCCATGACGCCAATATTTATGGATTGCAAATTTACTAAAAAATATACTTTGAAAACTACTTTTTTTTATGTTTCTGTTTTTTACTCAGAATGATACTTACATCGGCAACATTTCCACCTATTGGAGGATTTATTTTAGCCACTTTTACAGTGGCTTTATGAATCATTTGTATTTCTTTGAGCATTCTGTTGAGAATTCTATCCGCAACATGCTCTAGCAGTGCTGAACGAATTGCCATTTCTTCTTTTACAATTCTATTTATATGTACATAATCTACGGTGTCAGATAATACATCTGACTTAGCTGATTTTTTTAAATTTGCTTTTACTAGTACATCAACACTATAAGCACTTCCTATTTTGCCTTCTTCTTCTAAACAGCCGTGATTGGCAAACAATCGAATATCATTTATTTTTATTGTACCCATAATGAGTTTATTTTGGGGCTAAAATTACTCTTAAAACTTAAATATTTGTATTGTAATCGATAAATTTTAAATTAGTAGCTTTGAAAACCAATCAAAACAACAGATTATGAAACGAGCATGTCCAATCTTGACACACAAAGGAATGACTAATGGTGAACAGCATGTGTCACCCATAAAAAATAAAAATTTAGACACATGAAAACAAATTATCTATCATTTTCCTTGATCATAATTAGTTTTTTAACAATAAACTTTTCACAGGCTCAAGAAGTAAAAGACTCATTGTGGACTGAAATTTCATCTAAAAAAATTTTAAAAAATAATTTAGTTCATAGAAACTCACAACCTGCTGAATTTAGAATCTATAAATTAGATATTGAAAGTTTAAAAAATAGTTTAACTCAAGTTTCCAATAGAAATTCAGCAAGAAGTATATCAAATACTATTCTCGAATTTCCAAATTCGGAAGGAGAACTAACAAAGTTTAGAGTTTATGAATCTCCAATTTTGCATCCAGATTTAGCAGCTAAATATCCTAAGATAAAAACCTATGCTGCACAAGGAGTTGATGATCCAACTGCAACTATGAGATTTAGTATTACTCAATTTGGCTTGCATACCATGACACTTTCAGGAACAAGAAGTGCCGTTTACATAGACCCATATAATGAAGATAGAACACAATATATAGTTTATGACAGAAAAGCACTGGCTGGTAATGAAAATCTGATTGATTTTGAATGTCTAACAGATGAAGGATACCATTTTGACACAAACAGAAATACTGAAAATATTTATAATGATACGGACGATCAAAAACTAAGAACTTATCGATTAGCACAATCTTGTACAGCTGAATACGGAAATATTTTTGCTGGAGCAGGAACAGATGCTGAAAAGAAAGCAAATATTCAAGCTCAAATGGCTATTACGATCAACCGTGTCAATGAAATTTATGAACGTGATTTAGCGATTAGTCTAGAATTTATTTCTAATAATGATCTACTTATTTACCACGGAGACATAAATACAGACCCATGGAATAATGAATGGAACACAACTACTCAAAACACCATAGATAATACAATAGGAGATGCTAATTATGACATTGGACATAATTTTAACACTACAGGTGGCGGTAATGCAGGTTGTATTGCTTGTGTTTGTTTAACCGGGCAAAAAGGAAGTGGCTATACAGGTAGATCTGATCCTACTGGTGACCCTTTTGATATAGATTATGTTGCACATGAAATGGGACATCAATTTGGAGGTTATCATACGATGAATACCTGTAGCCGAAGTGGAAATGGCATGACTGAAGTAGAACCAGCAAGTGGAAGTTCAATTATGGGATACGCCGGAATTTGTGATACTAATGTGCAGATGAATAGTGATGCACATTTTAATTACGTCAATATAAGAGATATATCAGCAAATGTACAACCAGATGGTAATAGTACTTGTGGCACAATAACTAATTTAGCAAATAATCCTCCAACTGCTGATGCAGGTTCAGACTATACAATTCCACAAGGCACAGCATTTGTTTTAAAAGGTGTTGCAACTGACATGGATGGTATTGCATCATTGACTTATAATTGGTCTCAAAATGATACCGAACGTGCTCCTACAAACGGTTCTCCTTTGTCTACATGGGATGAAGGACCTTTATACAGAGCAAAATTGCCTATCATATCGCCACAAAGATACTTACCTCAGTTTGGTGATGTTTTGGCTGGAAACTTAAGTCCAACTTGGGAAATGACACCAACGGTTAGCAGAAATATGGAGTTTTCTTTTATTGTAAGAGATAATGATGTTTTTGGTGGCCAAACTGCAACCGATTTAATGTCAGTAACAGTTGATGGGAATTCTGGACCATTCCGTGTAACCTCTCAAATAAGTCCAGAATCTTGGGATGCGGGAACAAATCAAACTATAACTTGGGATATTGTAGGAACTGATATTGCACCGGTAAATGCCTCATCAATTGATGTTTATATAACACCTGATAATGGTGCAACTTTTATCGAAGTAGCTTCAGGGATTCCAAATACAGGTTCATATATCATAACAGTTCCAACAGGTATTACAACTACAGAGGGTAGAATTATGTTAAAAGCCAGTAATTCTATTTATTATGCAATTAATAGTGCTAATCTACATATTCAGGAAACAAATTTTGTTGTCAATTTCGAAAACTCTATTCAGAATGTTTGTCCTTATTCAGAAGCAATTTACAATTTTACGTATACCACTTTTAATAATTTTTCAGAAACTACCGTATTCTCAGCTACTGGAAACCCACAAGGATCGGTTTGTTCATTTAATCCTTCAGAAACAGCAATAAACGGAACTCCTATAACTTTAACGATAACTAATCTTACCGACGAAATGTATGGTGAATACGCTATAAATGTTATTGCTTCTTCTAACTTTAATACAAAAAACTATACTGTAACATTAAATATTCTAGAAAAAAACTTAGAGGTTTTTCCTAATTCTGTAACCGATGAACTCTACATTCGAAGTCTTGGTGCTATTCATTTACAAGTATATAATGTCTATGGGGAACTATTATTAGACACTGCCTTAGATACAGGATTAAATCCTATAAATTTTTCAAAATATAGTCAAGGTATATATTTTGTTCATATTGAGTTTATATCAGCTTGTCAACAAACCGTTAGAACATATAAAATCGTAAAACAATAAAATTGGAAAATAAATAAATTCAAAAAGCTTTTGATTTTAGATTAAAGGCTTTTTATATAGTCTAAAGAATTCTTTTTATCAAGTAATAATTGCTCTTTTAAGGCATCTAAACTATCAAATTTAAACTCATCCCTCAGTCTTGATAGTAGTTTAACACGAATCTTACTTTCGTATAGATTCTTATCTAAATTAAAATAATGTACCTCAATGGTTTGTGTTTTACCATCGATTGTTGGTCGATATCCAATATTCATCATGCCATAATAAACCTTATTATCAATATTAGATTGCACAACATAAACTCCTTTTTTAGGAACTATCTTGTTTGGATAGTCTAAAACAATATTTGCCGTATTAAAACCAATTTTTCTACCCAATTGATTTCCTTTAACAACAGCGCCAAACAAACAAAAAGTATATCCTAAATATTTGTTTACTTTCTTAATTTCACCCTGCAACAGAAGGTTTCTAATCAAAGAAGAACTGATAATAGTATCATCTTTGCTTAAAGCTGAAACTCTTTTTACATCAAAACCATAGGTATTTCCATAAGTTGAAAGTGTCTCAAAATCTCCTTCTTTATCTTTTCCGAAACTATGATCATAGCCTACAATAAGAGTTTTCATTTTTAGTTTTCCTAGAAGTTCTTCTTGTATAAATTCTAAAGCTGTTTTTTTAGAAAACTCTTTTGAAAATTTTTTTACTTCAATTTGTTTGACTTCCCTAAGTTTTAATAAATCAACTCGCTCGTCAATACTATTAATCATTTTTAAGGGTGTTTTAGGAGTTAGAACATGCGTAGGATGTGGGAAAAAAGTAACAATGATTGGCTCATAGTTTAAGGATTGGGCTTCTTGTAACAGTTGGTTTATTATTTTCTGGTGTCCCAAGTGTACACCATCAAATGTCCCCAATGCTATAACCGAATTTTTACTATCTGACAATTTATTAAGCTTTTAGTAGTTTTACAAAAGTACATTTATTTATTAGCAAAGAAAAAAGGTGTTACTATTACTAGATAACACCTTTGTACTCGAGGTGGGAATCGAACCCACACGATATTGCTATCACTGGATTTTGAATC
>JAOZLL010000037.1:0-2602 GCA_029934835.1 Flavobacteriaceae bacterium
AATTCTGATAAATGTCATATTAAATCGTAAACCATCAAACTATATTTGCGCAGTTAATTCTTAAAATTTGGCCCTATGGCATTCATAAAAGGACTATTCAAAACATCAGTTAGGCGTAAAAACCTAATGGCTGTTACTGGATTATTTACTGCATTTTTCCTTATTATTCACTTACTAGGAAACTTAATACTTATACTTCCTGATTCTTTTTTTCCGATAGAATTTTGGGGTAATGTAGCTAATCAACACGATATGTATAATGCCTATTCGCACTTCTTAGTGCATTTTTGGCCTATTACTATTGTTGCCTATGTACTATATATAGGATTAGCTTTACATGTAATAGATGCACTAATTATAACTTTAACTAATTGGAAAGCTCATGGAGAAAAATATATAAAAACAGACAACTCTACAAGCACGTGGCATTCTCGTAATATGGGGATATTAGGTAGTATCATAGGTATATTTATTGTTATACACATGGGACAATTTTGGTTACAATATAAAGTATTAGGAACAGAACATGATTTGTATGAATTAGTAGTCGGTACATTCAAACAAACATGGGTTGTTATTGTTTATGAGATAGGAATCATTTCTCTAGGTTTTCACTTAGCACATGGTATTCTTAGCGCACATCGTTCGTTAGGGGTTTATCCTGCTTCAATTATGAATGTAATGAAGTATATAGGACTATGTTTTGCTATTTTAATGGCATTTCTTTATGGAATTATTCCTTTAATCATATACTTTCAATAACTAACAAACAATTAACGATAAATCTTCATTACCAAGTTTTTGGAATTTAAGATTTGAGATTTAAAAAAAAACTTATGTCATTAAACGCAAAAGAACCTAAAGGACCTTTAAAAGATAAGTGGAGAAATTATCTTGAACATACCAATATTGTTAATCCTGCTAATCGAAAAAAGATTGATATTATTGTAGTGGGAAGTGGCTTATCTGGCGGTGGTGCTGCTGCATCTTTATCAGAATTAGGTTATAATGTAAAGAATTTTTATTTTCAAGATTCTGCAAGACGTGCGCACTCTGTTGCAGCTCAAGGTGGTGTCAATGCTGCCAAAAACTACAAAAATGATGGTGACACCATTTATAGGATGTTTTATGACACCATAAAAGGAGGTGATTACCGTTCACGTGAATCTAATGTATATAGAATGGCTCAATTGTCGGTTGATCTCATTGATCACATGACAGCACAAGGAGTTCCTTTTGGACGTGAATATAGTGGTTATTTAAGTAATCGTTCCTTTGGTGGCGTATTGGTATCTCGTACTTTTTACGCACGTGGGCAAACAGGACAACAATTACTAATGGCAACCTATCAAGCTTTAATGAAACAAGTAAAAGCGGGTAATCTTACTGAATATAGACGTCATGAAGTGTTAGATTATGTAATGGTAGATGGAAAAGCTCGTGGTGTAATTGTTCGTGATTTAGTAACGGGTAAAATAGAAAGACATTCTGCTCATGCAGTTGTGTTAGGAACAGGTGGTTTTGGAAAGATTTTTTATCTCTCTACATTAGCAATGAATTCTAATGGATCAGCTACTTGGCGCGCCCATAAAAAAGGAGCTTATTTTGCTAATCCGTCTTGGACACAAATTCACCCAACTGCTTTACCACAAGCTGGTGAACATCAATCTAAACTGACTTTAATGTCTGAATCCTTGCGTAATGATGGACGTATTTGGGTGCCAAAAAATAAAGATGACAAAAGAAAACCAGGAGATATTCCTAGTGAAGATAGAGACTATTACTTAGAGCGCCGTTATCCTGCCTTTGGTAACTTAGTGCCACGCGATGTAGCATCACGTGCAGCCAAAGAAAGAATGGATGCTGGACATGGTGTAGGTTCTTTAAAAAATGCAGTATATCTTGATTTTAAAACAGCTATTGGTATTCACGGAAAAGAGACTATCAAAGAGCGTTATGGTAACTTATTTACCATGTATAAAAAAATAACGGGAATAGATGCTTATACAGAACCCATGAAAATATCACCTGCAGCTCACTTTTCAATGGGTGGACTTTGGGTAGATTATGAGTTAGGAACAACTATTCCTGGATTATATGCTGTTGGTGAAGCCAATTTTGCAGATCATGGCGCCAATCGTTTAGGTGCTAATTCACTCTTGCAAGCTTCAGTTGATGGTAATTTTGTGTTACCAAATACTATTTCTAACTATTTGTCTGATGAAATCAGAACTGGACCTATACCAACGGATACACCTGAATTTGATGAAGCAGAGAAAGCTGTTAAAGCGCAAGTTGAAAAGTTATTAGCTATAAAAGGGACAGTACCAGTTGACCAAATTCACAGACGTTTGGGAAAAATAATGTTTAAAGAAGTAGCCATGTCTCGTAATGAAAAAGGCATGAAATGGGCAATTGAAGAAATACGGAAACTACGTGATGAATTTTGGTCAAACGTTGCGATTCCAGGTAATGCAGATGGTATGAACTCAGAGCTAGAAAAAGCAGGTCGTTTGGCTGATTATTTAGAAATAGCAGAATTAATGACTATTGATGCTCTAGACAGAAAGGAAAGTTGTGGTGCACACTTCCGTGAAGAATA
>JAOZLL010000037.1:2702-19327 GCA_029934835.1 Flavobacteriaceae bacterium
CTATTGATGCTCTAGACAGAAAGGAAAGTTGTGGTGCACACTTCCGTGAAGAATATCAAACTGAAGATGGAGAAGCTGTTCGTGATGATAAAAACTATATGTATTCTGCTGCTTGGGAATGGCAAGGTGGAAAAGACTGGAAATTGCATAAAGAACACCTTGAGTTTAATGATATTGAGGTTAAGACACGTTCTTACAAATAAGCAAAAGTCATAAGGCAAAAGGCAATAGATAAGTGAGTGGAATCAAATCATATAAGGATTTATTAATTTGGCAAAAAGGAATAGTTATTGTCAAAGAAATTTATCTTTTATGTACTGATTTTCCAAAAAATGAAATCTATGGTTTACAAAGCCAAATGAAAAGAGCTTTAATTTCTATTCCGTCAAACATAGCTGAAGGATATGATAGAAATTACACGCAGAATTATATTCGGTTTCTCAAAATAGCAAGAGGTTCTCTATTAGAATTAGAAACCCAGATTATTATTTCAAAGGAGTTGAATTTAATTAATGAATTCAAATATAATAATATCATCAGTTTATTTACTGAAGAAAATAAAATGTTAAATGCCTTTATTAAATCAATAAGCAAGTAAACTATTGCCTATTGCCTAATGGCTAATAAACTATAATATGAAATTTACACTAAAAATTTGGCGACAAGATTCTTCCAAAACAAAAGGGAAACTAAAATCCTATGATTTAGAAGGAGTAGAAGAGGATATGTCTTTCCTTGAAATGTTAGATATGCTTAATGAAGAATTAGCTACAAAAGGAGAACGTGTTGTCGAATTTGATCATGATTGTCGGGAAGGTATTTGTGGGCAATGTTCTTTGGTGATTAACGGACAAGCACATGGTCCTGAATCACATTATACTACTTGTCAAACACATATGCGTTCTTTTAAAGATGGTGAAACCATATTTATTGAACCTTTTAAAGCAAAAGCATTTCCTGTTATTAGAGATTTGAAAGTAGATCGTAGTTCTATGGATAAAATCATCCAAGCAGGTGGTTATATTTCTGCTTTTACAGGAATGGCTCCTGAAGCAAATGGAATTCCTATTCATCATGATATTGCTGAAAGTGCTTTTGATAGTGCTGCTTGTATTGGTTGTGGTGCGTGTATTGCCACTTGTAAAAACTCATCTGCTGCCTTATTTATGTCTGCTAAGGTTTCACATTTAGCCAAGTTACCACAAGGGCAAGTAGAACGTAAAGAACGTATTGAATGGATGGTCACAGCACATGATGAAGAAGGTTTTGGATCCTGTACTCATACAGGAGCATGTGCCATGGTTTGTCCACAAGAAGTTCAATTATTAGATATTGCACGTATGAATTTTGAATACAATAGAGCACATTGTGCGACTAATTAAAAAACATATTGTCGATTTGTTTCGATTAAGGATTTTATAAAAAGCTACAATTATTTGTAGCTTTTTTTTTATCCGAATAGAAATCCCTACTTTCGTTTACTAATTAATTCTTTACATGAACGAAAATCTCGATCCAGATAATACTAATTTTTCTCCAGAAGAAGTAGCCTTTGAACAACAACTAAGACCTTTAAGTTTTAGTGACTTTACAGGGCAAGATCAGATACTAGAAAACCTTGATATCTTTGTAAAAGCAGCAAATCAAAGAGGAGAAGCTTTAGATCATACCTTGTTTCATGGACCTCCAGGATTGGGGAAAACAACATTGGCACATATATTAGCCAATGAACTTAACGCAGGAATCAAGGTAACTTCGGGGCCTGTTTTAGACAAACCAGGCGATTTGGCAGGCTTGTTGACGAATCTTGGCACTAGAGATGTATTGTTTATTGATGAAATCCATCGATTAAGTCCCGTTATTGAGGAATATCTATATTCTGCAATGGAAGATTATAAAATAGATATTCTTATTGAAAGTGGTCCAAATGCACGAACGGTACAAATTGAATTAGAACCCTTTACACTTATTGGGGCAACCACTCGTTCGGGTTTACTGACAGCCCCGATGCGAGCACGTTTTGGAATCAGTAGTCGTTTACAATATTATGATGCAGAGTTATTGACAACCATTGTTCAGCGAAGTGCCAAAATTTTAAAAGTTGCTATTGGTATGGAGGCAGCCGTAGAGATTGCAGGTCGTAGTCGTGGAACACCACGTATAGCGAATGCGCTTTTACGCCGTGTACGAGATTTTGCACAGATAAAAGGAGATGGAAATATTGATATTAAAATTGCTAAATATGCTTTAAAAGCATTGAATGTTGATGCACATGGTTTAGATGAAATGGACAATAAAATATTAACGACCATTATTGATAAATTTAAAGGAGGACCTGTTGGTATCACTACTTTAGCAACAGCTGTTAGTGAAAATGCAGAAACGCTTGAAGAAGTCTATGAACCATTTTTGATACAAGAAGGTTTTATCATGAGAACACCTCGTGGTAGGCAGGTAACAGATCTTGCCTATAAACATTTAGGTAGAGAAAAAGGCTATCAGCCAGATACGTTGTTTTAATTGTTAACTATTATTTCCCCTAAATTCGCAGTAGACTCAAAAAAAGAGAATTTTTTTAAGGTTCTATTTTAATTGCATTTGTAATCCTTTTTTAAGGAATCGAGTTTGTGTTTCCACATGACCATCATCAACAGAAAGTACCAAAACATCTTTTTTTATTAAAAATGCTTTTTCCTCTTTCGATAAGCTTCCTACTTTTTTATCTTTTTTACTATAAACGTAAATAGTGTTGGTAAGATTCATATCCTTTAATAATTTTGAATATCGTTTGTATCCGTATGCTGCAATAAGTTTAGCTTTATTTTTTTCCAGAAGGCTTGTTTCTTGAACTTCTAGTTTATTCTCTATTTCATTGTTAGTGGGTAGCATTTTTCCTTGAGAAAGATCTTTCCAAGTTGCATCTGGCATATCTAGTCTTCCTACAGACAATAAGATAGCATCAACTATATTTCCGTGTTTTGCCAATAAATCTTGTACGACAAAAGCACCATAAGACATTCCGACTAAAACGACTTTTTTGTTTTGCGAGTTAAAATATTTCACAACCGTTGCCAACATTTCGGTTGTTTCACTATTGTATTGTTTGGCTTGTTCAAATGAAATTTCTTTATTTTGAATGTTTTCTGGATGTAATGTTTGTACTTGATGTACATTAACTACTAAAGCTTCTTCTGGATTGATAGCACCATATTTGGTAAAAAGTTCTTTAAATTTATCGGTATACAAGTAGGGCTCAGGATTTTCTTGTGCGTTAATTATAACCACGTTACTCTGTTTATTACCAAAAGAATATCCCAAATTAGCTATACTCTCAGGAATATTTGGATAATTGATTATTATAGGAATATCATCAATAATATCGGTTGCAATACTCCATGTGTTTAGCTGTTCTTCATTTAGCCAAATAATGTCATTAGTCAAGTTCGTTTTTAGCGTATAGAAATAAAAATCAGTTCCTTTGTCTCCCAAACACAGGTCGTAATAGGGTGTTTTGTATTGGTGTATCGGATGATCTTTTGGTAAGTCTTTTCCTTTGTAACCACCATTATCCCATGAGTTTACGCCAATTTTAGCACCACGTGTGATAATTCTCTTGTTTCCCGATAGGAATATTTTAACACCACCTAAAGTTATTTTACTGCTAGCAATTAACTTAGTACTTAAATTAGATTTTTTAATTAATTGACCTATCTCTTCATTTATCTTATCATCTACAGATCCAAGAATCTCACCAAGAATAAGTGTGTTAATTTCAGGATGTTTATTGAGTATATTTTGAATTTGGGCATAGGTTTTCATTCCAATTTTACCATTTAAAATTGCCTTGTTACCTTGAAATTTTATAGTACTTGTTCCTTTTTTCCATAAGGCATTATTACTGGTGAAATCAATTTGATATGTATTTTTTCTGTTAATCAAATCTCGAAGTATTCCAGTGTATTTAAAATCCTTTTTATTTAAATCGGTGTAAGTTGCCTTTATTCTTCCAATTGCGATAGGATTAGGTGTAATGCTATCAGGAAGTTCACTTATGTTACCATCAAAAAGTTTTACCTCTGTAAGAAATTGTTTACGTGCTTTTACAATAGTACGACGCACTTTTTGTTGTACTGTTTTTTGAGAGTTAGCATCTGTAAAAACAACTGAAAATTGCAGGTAAATATTATTATCCTGTGGATAGAATGCATCGAGAGCATATTCTTTTCCACTTATAGTTATTTTGGATTCTTTAACTAGTTTTTTGTGTGCTACTATAAGGCTATCCATGTCTATTACTGGAGAATCTTGTTCTCTTTCTTTGAAATTTGCCCAACATTTATTGTTGTACCAATAACCATTTTTGACCGTACAACTTTCTTTAGTTTTTACGCGATGTACAAAATTTAATTGTCTGGCAGTTTGGGAATATCCAGCACTAGCAAAACTAAAAAGGAATAGTAGAATAAGTATATTTTTCATATGTTTAAATTTTATTTTTTACTGGTAACACATGGTGTTCACCATTAGTCATTCCTTTGTGTGTCAAAAATGGATATACTTGTTTTATATTTTAATGATATTTTAGGAAAAGAATAAGAATTAAGAAATCCAGTACAAATAATCATTGGCAAAATTAGTGAAAAACCAATAATTACTATCCATTATGACAGAAATATCTACAGGTAATTATTATACTAATAAAAAATAATCTAATCAAAAAGAATTGCTCTGGGCTTTACCTCTGTGTTTCTGGTTATACCCTTCTTTTGTAGAGGTCAGAGCTTTTTTTGAGAAGCTTTGTGAGAGGTAGAATAACAGAATTCCTATTTTTATTTTGAGAATAAAATAAAATGAACAAAACATTCCAATAGATCTGCTTAGGGGATTATTCGTTTTAAGAAATTCTCTTATTTGATGTTAATTAGTAATAAATACTTTTCACTTTTTTGGGAAATCAATTATGTCAAATAATATACAAACATACTTATTTTATGGTTTTTTGAATTAATGTTTAATCATCACCTATTTGATCTAATAAATTTTGTGATCCAGTATGGCCTTGTTCCTTGGCTTTGGTTAACCAAATTTTTGCTTTAGACCAATTTGTGTTTCCAAACATTTTATCATAAGTTCCATGAAAATAGAGGTAACCTAAAAGAAATTGCCCATCTTTATCACCTTTTTCAGCAGCTATTTTAGCCCAATAAAATGCTTTATCTCCATCTCGTTCAATACCTTCTTCTAGCATATACTTACGCCCCAAAGTAAATTGAGCATTTGTGTATCCTTGTTCGGCACTTTTTTTTGTCCAATAAAACGATTTTTCTAGATCTTTATTAGTTTTTTGACCTTTGAAAAGCATGAGTCCTAAGTTGTATTGTGCTGTTGCATCACCTTCTTGGGCTAACCTGAGGTTTTGTTTATAATCTGTTGCATCGATTTTTTCATTTCCGTTTTCGTCATATTTTATTTGATTACCAGTTAATTTATCATTTGCCCATTCTGCAGTTGTTTTCAACTTTCCATTTTCATGATAGTATTTCCATAGACCCGTTTGTTTATCGTTTATAAAACTTCCCTTTTCTTTTAGTTTTCCGTTTTCATAATAGTATTTCCATTCATTGGTTCTCTTGTCATTTTGATATTCACCAATTGATTTCAAACCTCCATTTTCATGGTAGTTTTTACTGCTGCCATTATGCTTCCCATTTTTATAATTATCTAAAAACTCTAGCTGTCCACTTTTATAAAACCGTTTCCATTCTCCAGTTTGTTTGCCATTTAAGTAACTACCAATATTACTTAATTCTCCACTTTCAAAATAGATATTCCATTCACCTGTCGCTTTTCCTGTTCCAAAAAACTTATTTCCAGAATTTTTTAAGTTACCATTTGAATAATACTCTTTAGCTGGATATAAGGCATTGTTTAGAATAGAAACTAACTCGTCATTGTAACGATTAACAGTATTACCTACATTTCTAATTCTTGTGTTATAGCTGTTTTCTTTCGTATTATAATTTGATTCTACATTTTTACGAGCTCTTTCATATTTATTAAAATAATCAGTGCAGCGTGATTGATAACTTATGGCCTTTTTGTAATACTTTTTTTGTTCAGAAACAGCCACGTTGTATAAATTTACTTGTCTGTTGTAATTATTATATTGACTAGAGCAGTTTGTAGTTCTATAGACATTATTTTTACAAAGGTTATAGTTGGTTTCAGCTAGGCTAACGAAACCACTCAATGTGTTGATTCGTTTAATACTAGACTCATTTTTCTGGCTATATGTTTTAAAATTTTTACAATCAGAGTAGTATTCGGGTTCATCGTATTGATTCTCAAAGTTATCTTTGATATTCTCTAGCTTGTTATCTCTTTCTTTTACTAATCGTTCAAGATTATTTAAGCTTTCTTTTAGTGAATATATTAGCTGTTGTTTCCCAAGATCTTCTATAGTTGTTTTTAGAAAAGGAGTATGCGTCTCATTATAATCCTCATTAAATAGTTTTCGCGCCACAAAATCATAGTCTTGTGAAAAGCCTTGCAGGCTCATTAGTAAACAAAGGCTTATTGTTAGGTATAGTTTTGATTTTTTCATAAAGATGCTGTTTTTGTAATTATTGTTTACTACTTGCATTAATTTTTTTAATCAACTCGATGGTTAAGCTATAATCTTTCTCCTCTTTTTTAGCTTTTGCGATGGCTTTATTTGCTATTATTAGTGCTTTATTAAAGTCACCCGTTTTGTATAATAAGGCTGCGTGTGTATCTAGGTTAGCAGATGTCTCCTCAAGTTTGATAGCACGTTTAGCCCAAGTAATGGCACGTGCTAGTTTGTCTTTGTCATTTACGTTTTCATAGGTATTCCAAGCAAAACTATTTAGTTGCTGGGCATCGTTCCAGTTGCCTTTAATGTTAAAGCCTTCGGTTAAGGTAACTGTATTTATTAATTTGCCATTTTGATTGTAATTTCTTACAGTACCATTGCCATTAGCGAGCGTGCCTTTTTTTAAGGATTTTCCATTGCCATCAAAACAAGAGAGTAGATCCATATACTTTCCTTTTTTCCATAAACGGGTTTGGTAGAGCTGTCCGTTTTCATGATAGTTTTTCCATTCGCCGTTTGCTCTGTCTTCTATATATTCCCCAATATATTGTAATTTCCCATTTTTATAAAAAACTTTTGATTCTCCGTTGGCTTTTCCTTTTAAATATTTCCTAACATAATTTAACTTTCCATTTTCAAAATAGTTTTTCCATTCACCGTTTGCTCTGTCTTCTATATATTCTCCAATTTGTTTAAGTTGTCCATTTTTATGATAGTTTTTCCACTGTCCTGATAGTTTTCCTTTAAGATAATTAACTATTCCTGATAGTTTCCCCTTATCTGAATAAACCTTCCATTCACCTGTTTGTCCCCCATATTCATCATATTGTCCAATTTTCTTTAATTCTCCATTTTCGTAATAGTATTTCCATTCACCTATTTTTTTCCCATCCAAATATTTTCCACTACTTTTTAATTGCTCATTATCATAGAATTTTTTCCATTCACCTATAGCTTTATCATCATCGTAACTCCCTATTTCTTTTATTTTTCCATTTTCGAAATAGTTTATCCAATCCCCTGATAGTTCTCCATCTAAATAATTTTCATTGTATTTTATTTGTCCATTTTCATAATATGATTTATCTGATCCTGTACGTTTTCCATCTGCATAGTTATTTGTTATTTTTACTTGACCATTTTCAAAAAACACTTTATGCTCTCCCTGAGGTTCATCATCTAACCAATTTCCAATTTTATTTACTATTCCATTTTTATAATAGGTTTTATATATTCCATTTCGTTTTCCATTTATATAGTTGTCAATTAAATTAACTTGTCCATTCTCAAAAAACATTTTTAGCTCTCCGTGAGGTTTATCTTCTTTATAATTAGAAATATATCTTACATTTCCATTTTCATAATATTGTTTGGATTCCCCATCTTTTTGATTGTTTTTATAACTTCTTAAAATTCCTAACTTTCCGTTTTCATAATATAGTTTCTCTTCACCTTCTTTTTTACCGTTGATATAGTTTCTGGTTGAGTGTAACTTTCCATTTTTATGGTGTCTTTCCCATTCGCCTATTCTTTTAAAACTATCAAAGCCATAAGAGAGTTGTTTTTTTCCATTTCTATATGTCTTTTTATTATAGATAGGCTTTTTTCGAGAAGCCAACGCATCAATAATAAGTGCATATTCATCCCAATAATCAATATAGTTAGATGCAAAATTATAATAGACAATACTATCATTTAAAATGATGTTTGTTTGTGGGGTTGCTCCCTTACCACCTAATACATGTTTTATATAAGAGCCTGTAGGATCAAAAATGGTTTTACATTCTAGTTTTGAGTTTTTGACCATTACCTTAAATTCTGAGTTATCTTTTATTTTAGATAATTTGCCCGTTGTATCAATTGGGTCAATATAGAAAGCAATGAGTTCAAAATCTTGATTTTTCTTTTTGTAGTCGTTTACCTTATTAATGACTTGTTTACAACCTCCACAAAAATCAAAAGTGGTGATAAGCACAATGGGTTTTGTTGTTTTTAAACTATCAAGATAGCTTAATAAGGAGAGCTCTTCGCCAGATTTGGTTTGAATCATAACGCTGTCAAACTTTTGCTCTAGTTCTGTTTTTGGAACTTCAGCAATTTTTTCTTGTCTGGTATTACAAGATTGCGTGATTAGTAGTGCAAAGAATATAGTGGTGATTGTTGTTGTTAATTTAGACATGTTATTGATTTTATAATCTTAGATTGGTATTCTAGCTTAGCAAAGAGCTCTGCAGCTGTTTTTATTATTCAGTTTTGATATTATACCACATGGTGCTTTTGTATTTCCATCTTCTAAAGAATTTTTTTTCTAAAGGAATTCCTTCTTCAGAGAAAAAATATACTTGTGATTCGCCTTTATATTGATCAGACCAATATCTTAGTTCTTTTACCATTCCGTTGTCAAACTCTTGTATTATTTCCATGGGATAGTATTTTGCTTCTAACTTTTCATGTGTAGCATAGTCTTCCCAAGAGTTGAAAAATTTAAAAGTGTAGAATTTATCTACAATTCCATTTTCATTATAGCCCCAATATTGTGCTGATTTTCCTTTAGAGTTATACATCCAAACGAATTTTGGTTTGTTTTTTACTATAGGAGATTTTGGTTTTGTTACAATTTTGGTATTATTTACTGTTTTTGTTTCTTCGGCAATCCATTCTATATCATTTGATTTTCCTTCCTCAAATGTTTTTTGCATCAGTGGTTTGCCATTATTTTGATAGAAAGTTTGCGAATACAATTTTTTAGATTCGGTATAATTATTTTTTAGGTATAGATTTCCCTTGTTATAATATTTTTCAATCCGTAGTTGGTCGATATCATCAATTGCCGATAATACTTTTCTGATTAATTGTCCTTCGAAGTTATAGAATTCGCTGACATAGTGTCCTTTTTGGTTTTTATAGGTTTTTAAATTATTATTACCATTACTATAATACTTATTTGAAGTTTCTAAATCAGCAATTATATCAGCAACTTCTTCAATACGTGTGTCATTTTCGGCATCAGCTTCATTGAGGAATTGTAAGAATAATTCTTTAGATTTATTGATGTTACTATCATGCCATATTCGTGTTTTAGCTTCTAGATAGACAATATCAGGATTTGTTCCATCTATATATTCTTTTGTTTTTTCTATATGTGTCATGGCATCTTTCCAATGACCTTCATCATAGGCTTTTTGTGCTTTTTTTAAAAATGCTTTTGCTAAAACAGTATTTTGCGCAAAATTTGTAGTGCTAATTGCAATAAAAAAAAAGGAGATAATTAGTGTTTTGAGTTTCATAATTGCTTGTATTTAGCTTGAAAAATATTTTTACCAATAATTGGTTTGTTTTTTTATGGAATCTTGTTCTGTAGCTTTTTGTTTTATCGTTTTATTCTCGTTGCTTTCTTTTTCTTCAATATCTTTTAACCAGTTACTTAGATTAGTTTGTAGATATTCAAAAGTTGATGACTGAGCCACAATAATTTCACCTTCTGCATTGATATAAATCAGAGCTGGTATAGTTTTTAGTGTTAATTGTTTTTCCTTTACCCATTTGCTAAAAGCCCTAGTGTAGCCGTAATCTACTCCAGCAACTATTTTGTTTTCAAGGAACTTAATATTCTGTTCATCGAGATTAAGAGAACCTTTTTTGTATTTGAGTCCACCAACATTTACTATTAGGAGTGGCTTATTTAGGTGTTTAGCAAATAGTTCAAGACTGTCAGCTTGTAGATTATAATACATACCATCAGTTTGATTTTTCTTATGATGAAAAATCTTTCTGTCTAAACTATAAATCCAATCAACTACTTTTTCTTTTTTTGTATTAATTTTTGGCTGGTCTTTGATCCATAAAGCCAAGTCCTCTTTTTCTGCTTCAGTATTTACACATTTACATTCTTTTTTTGTGTAGCGTTTGTTCTTAAAAAAGGAGGGTTCTTTTGAATCTATTAAACCTTTAAAAGTTTTGGACAAGATTGAGCAATAAGGATCTTTCGGATTATTTAAATAAATACTCATGGCACCAGTTAATGGACGTGTAATTTCATCGTTTCTTATTTGGATTTTAGTTTTGATAAATACATTTCTTCTTCTCATTTCATTTTTTGCAAATGTTACAGCTTCACAAAAGTTTGTAGATCCAATTTCTGTTTCTATTTGTTTAATTACCCTCAACGCTACACAAAAATAAGTGTCAGTAGCAGATACTAAAGAACAGTTGATAGTTTCAATTTTTGAATCAGGTATGTAATCTTCATTTTGATAGGTTTCTATAGTTTCTTTTGTAAGTGATTTAGGTGTAAATGAATCAGTGTGAAACTTATACGTTTTAAAAGTATAGCTTAGTTTATAAGTCTGCGCATTACAGTTATAGGATACTATAATAACGAGTACAATAAGTACTTTTCTCATTTTTTAAACTATTTAGGTTTGGTTGCCAATATACAAAAGTAACTTTTGTTACACAATACTCAATGTGAGTATTTTTTAGTTATTTTGTTATTTAGTATTTTTAAGATGAAAAATGACAGCTATTATCCGACCAAAAAATATATCAGGTTTTTAACTTGGTTGGTATTTGCCCTATTTACTAAAGTATTTAGGATTAAGAAAAATATGCCAAAAGAGGTACGGAATCTTAAACCTCCATATTTAGTTTTAGGAAATCATGTGGGTTATTGGGATCCATTTATTACAGGACATTTTTTGTCACATTTTACGCATTTTGTTTCATCTGACACAACTATGCGTAGTCCAATAATTCGTTTCTTTTTAACAAGATTGGGGACTATACCAATTAAGAAAAACATTCGTGATACTAAGGTTATCCGAGATATTATATCAGTTATAAGACAAGGTGAGAATGTTGGAATATTTCCAGAGGCTTTGCGAAATTGGTCGGGAAGTAGTTTTAAAATGGATCCATCGATTGCTAAATTAATTAAGCTATTAAATGTACCCGTAGTAGTGCCTGTTTTAAAAGGAATGAATTTATTCAATCCGCGATGGTCAACTAAACTACGATATACCAAAGTAGAAGTAAAGTACTACTTACTATTTAATTTAGGAGAACTACAAAAGCTATCAAACGAAGAAGTATTTATCCGTTTAGAAAAAACTTTGTCACACGATGAAGTTGCTTACCAACGGGTTACAATGAATAAGATATATTCCAAGCATAAGGCCGAACACATTACTCATGCCTTGTATGTATGTCCAAATTGTCAAGCTATAGATAGTTTTCATGCTAAAGGAAATAGTTTTAAATGTTCTTGTTGCCAATATGATATTCATATTGATTCGTATGGTTTTTTCGAAAGAATTTCAAAAGAAAAACTATTTTTTGATAACATAAGAGATTGGTATTTTTGGGAAGAGAAGTGGTTATTAGATTATGTTAAAGAAAAATTAGATTCTAAAGATAGTACAGTAATTTTTGAGGATAGAAACTCCTATTTTTATCATAGTAGTACAGCAGGAAAATTGGAATATGTTGCTAGAGTAAACTTAAAATTATTTAGGGATAGAATCCTTATTGAGTATCTATCTGATAAAGAAAACATACTCTTAAACTTTGATGATTTACAAACCATAAACCCACAAATAAATGATCGTTTAGAGATTTATTATAATGACGAAGCCTATAGATTTGTTGGTGGTCGATTGGGAGTTTCAGGGTTAAAATGGGAAGTTGCTGTAAACGCAATATGGAAAAAATTAGGTCAAGAACATAAATTATCGGTGTATATTGCACAAGATTAAATAACGAATACTAAAAACTAGAGCATATTCAAACTAACTTTGCAGAGATTAATACCACTAAACATTATTTCTTATATTGTGCCGAAGGATATCGTTCGTTAACCGTTGCATCAATATTAAAAGCAAATAGAGTGGAAAATGTAACGGATATTTGTAGTGGATTTGAATAAATTAAAGAAACTGATGCTACGTTGACGGACTATGTTTGTCCGACAACACTATTATAATAGAAAATATTTAGAAGCATTGGCCGCCAGTCCTTTAATTAGGACTGGCATTTCTTTTAAAAAGTAACTAATGTTACTTAGTAAAAGAATGCAAATTCTATTTTTGCAGAATAACAAAAACTATTAAATCTAAATAAACCATGAGATTATTTACAACTATTCTAATTTTTATTGCTAGCTTTTTTATTTTTAGCTGTACACCTAAAGCACAGACTAAAACGGCAACATCAGCTACTATTTCAACCAAAAAAGTAATAGCAAATCCTATTGAAGTATTGTCAGCAGTTGATTTTAAACAAAGAATCGAAGCAGATGATGTGCAATTAGTTGATATAAAAACTCAAGGAGAGTTTATTCAAGGACATATTGAAGGCGCTTTAAATTTTGATTACTACAAAAGAACCTTTATATCACAGATGAGTACCTTAGATAAAACAAAACCAGTTTATATTTATTGTCGAAGTGGTAATAGAACGGGTAGTGCATCAAAAAAATTAAAAAAAGCAGGTTTCACTAAAATATATGATCTAAAAGGAGGAACCAATCATTGGACTCGTGCAGGTTTTACATTGATAAAGTAAGTATTAATATAATTATTAAATAGATTAAAGATGAAAACAAGAAGTGTACTAAGTATGTTGGTGGCAATTTTAGTATTGTCAAGTTGTAAATCAACTCCAAAAGAAGAAGTTTCAGTTCAAGAGAATAAAATAGAAGCTCCATCTCAAACACCAGATTATGGTATTGTTACGAAACAAAGTTTTGTTGATGTTAAAACAACAATGGATAGACTAGAAAATATGATTGCCAAAAAGAAAGGTCTAAATCTTTTTAATAGAATTAACCATGCAGAAAACTCTCGAAATACAGGTGCTGAAAACGTAGCTGACTCAGAGCTAATAATTTTTGGAAATCCAAAAGTAGGTCTTAAAATGTTGTCAAAAGACCCTAAATCAGGACTTGATTTACCCTTGAAAATTTTAGCGTATCAAGCCAAAGACGGAAAGGTATATGTTTCATATAGAGCCGTTACGTATTATAGTGAAATCTATGATTTAGAAAATTGTGAGGCTACAGGAAAGATGAATGCTGCAATTACTAAGATGAGTGATATAATCATAAAATCACCTGAGGATTTTAAACTATTCATAGAAAAAGCTAAAGCAAAAGAGCAATAGTTTTTTAAGGATTTACTCTTTACATCACCCCAAAATAGTGAAAAACTGTCTTTTGTTAGGCAGTTTTTTTTGTTTTAATGAGTTCGTTTGCCATAAGTTTCCCACATTTGTAGCATGTCATTAAAAGAGTATTTACTAAAAAAGGATTATTACAGTATTCCTCTTAAGAAAACAAAGACCAATCATTTTTCACTATCTGCCAAAATAAATGGCATCAAGGGTCATTTTATATTAGATACAGGTGCTTCAAATACTTGTATTGGAATTGATTTAGTTGAGAAATTCAACTTAACCGCAGAAGCATCTGAAACAAAAGCTGCAGGAGCAGGAGCAACTGAAATGGATACCCAACAAGCTTCAGATGTAAAGATAAAAATTGGAAAATGGAAGTATTATAACTTACATTTAGTGCTTTTTGATTTAAGTCATGTAAATACAGCATTAATCAATCACCTTGTTAAACCGGTTGATGGGATAATAGGAGCTGATGTATTAGAAAAAGGAAAAGCGATCATTGATTATAAAAAGAAACGATTATATTTGAAAAAGAAGCTTTTTCTGTACTAATACTAAAATATTTATTTTAATGAAATTAGATCGAAAACTAGCTACATTACCCTTAACAAAATCAAATCCTAAAACTTTAGACAGTTTATTTGGAAACTCTGATAGTATGCCTATGTGGGTTGCTGACATGGATTTTGAAATTGCCAAACCGATTCAAAATGCTCTAATAGATCGAATTTCAAACTCAGGATTTGGCTATGAATATAAACCCAAATCTTTCTTTCAAGCCAAAAAAAATTGGTATAAAAGGAGATATGATATTGAGATAATTAAAGAACAAGTTTTATATAGTCCAAGTATTACTGCTACAATTGCAATCGCTATAGAAAATTTCACTTCAGAAAAGGATGGAATTATTATTCAGCCACCTGTTTTTATGGAATTTAGAAGTGTAATTCGAAAAACAAAACGAAGAATCATTAAAAATCCATTAAAACTAGTAAATAACCACTATGAAATCGATTTCGTTAATTTAGAGGAATTAGCAAAATCTGAAAGCAACAAGGTATTAATACTTTGTAATCCTCATAATCCAGTTGGTCGTGTTTGGAAAGAAGAAGAGTTAGAACGAATTGTTACTATTTGTAAAAAATATGATATTTTACTCATTTCAGATGAGGTTCATAAGGATATAATTTTGTTTGAAAATCAGTTTACATCCGTGCTAAACTATACAAAAGAATGGGACAAAATAGTAGTTTGTACTTCTGAAGCTAAAAGCTTTAACCTATGTGGAATTTCTGATTCTATGGCGATTATCCCTAACGAGAATATAAGAAATAGCATAAAAAACACTTTTGATAAATATAATTTAGGAAGAACCAATGCGCTTACAAGAATTGCTTTAGAAACAGCTTATTCTATGGGAAATGAATGGCTAGATCAGCTTATTACAACTATCGAAGCAAATGTATTAACTATAGAAAAGGAATTAGCTAATACTAAAATTAAATTGATAAAACCAGAAGGAACCTATCAGGTGTGGTTAGATTTTAGAGCTGTTTTTCAAGATACTAAAGAAATGTTTTCGCAGATCACTTCGAAATCTGGAGTTGCTCTGAATGCAGGACATTGGTTTGGACGAGAAGGTGCTTTGTTTATGAGAATGAATATTGCCACATCTAATGAAAAAGTGTTGAAATCGATTAAGAGTATTATAGATGCAGTGGCAACCTAAAACTAAAATAATGAATAGAATGTTTGTACTACTCATAATGATTTTTTTCCTTTCATCTTGTAAAGAAACCTATCAGCCCAGATTGGATATTGAGTTAAGTATCCAAGAATTTAAGATAGATAGTACAAGCATACGAGCCATTGTTGCAGTAGATGAAAATACAATGTATTTTACAGGGGCAAATGCCAAGTTTGGTTTTACTACTGATGCCGGTAAATCATGGAATATCCAAGATGTTGTTTATCAAGATTCCATAAAACCAGAATATAGAAGTATTGCTAAAAACGGAGAAAATCTATTTATTTTAAACGTGGCTAATCCTGCCTTGATCTACAAAATATCCGATTCCAAAACCAAAGTGGTCTACACAGAGAATCATCCTAAAGTGTTTTATGATTCCATGGCTTTTTTTGATGAGCAAAACGGAATTGGTATGGGTGATCCAACAGATGATTGTTTGTCTATCATAATAACAACTGATGGTGGAAATACCTGGAGCAAAATAGATTGTTCTATCTTACCAAAGTTAGTTGAAGGTGAAGCAGCTTTTGCCGCAAGTAATACAAACATTGCAATTGTCAATTCTACTGTTTGGATAGTAACAGGAGGAACAAATGCACGAGTTTTTAAATCATCTGACAAAGGAGAAACTTGGCAAGTATTTGATACACCAATTATTCAAGGAAATGGACCACAAGGTATTTATTCGGTTGACTTTTATGATGAGCATAACGGAATCGTTATTGGTGGAGATTATTCCAATCCAGACGGAAACAACCAAAATAAAGCCATTACAAAAGATGGTGGTGAAACATGGACTTCAGTATCTGATGGACAAGATCCAAACTATAGAAGTTGTGTGCAATATGTTCCAAATACCAACGGACAAGAAATTTTTGCAGTTGGTAAAATGGGCATTTCTTTTTCAAATGATGCCGGTGTTACTTGGGGAAAAGTTAGTAGTGATGATTACTATACCATTCAGTTTGTGGATGAAAATACGGCTTGGCTTGGAGGACATGAAAAAGTTGGGTTGATGAAGTTTTAGATTTTCACTATACGCTATACGCTATACGCTATACGCTATACGCTATACGCCTGTTTTGTTGA
>JAOZLL010000038.1:0-14197 GCA_029934835.1 Flavobacteriaceae bacterium
CTTAATTACAATATTTTGTCGAATTTAGAGGTGTCCTAAAAAGGGGAAGGCTACACTCAACATAATCAGAATGTTGAACTAATTAAGCAAATAAAAAATCAATAAATGGCATTTGTAAATTATTATAAAATATTAGGAATTGGGAAAACGGCAACTGCTAAGGATATAAAAAAAGCATATCGAAAATTAGCACGAAAGTATCATCCTGATTTAAACCCTGACAATAAAGAAGCCGAAAAGAAATTTAAAGAGATTAATGAAGCAAATGAAGTGTTGAGCAATACGGAAAAGAGGAAGAAGTACGACAAATATGGAAAAGATTGGAAACACGGAGAAGAGTTTGAAAAATCACAACAACAGCAATCTCAACATCAAAGTCATTCGAGTAGAAATCAAGAATATTCAGAACAAGATTTTTCAGACTATTTTAGTTCTATGTTTGGTGGGGAAAGAGCATCTTCAAGCCAAAGCAGTAGAAGATTTAGAGGTCAAGATTTCAATGCCGAACTTCATTTAGATTTAAAGAACGTTTATGAAACTCATAAACAGGTCTTAACTATTAATAACAGTAAAATAAGACTTACAATCCCAGCAGGTGTAGAAAATGACCAAGTTATTAAAATTAAGGGGAAAGGCGGAGAAGGAATAAATGGAGGTCCAAATGGAGATTTGTACATTAAGTTTTCTATAAAAAACCATACACAGTTTAAACGAGAAGGAAACAATTTGTATGCATCAGTTGATTTAGATTTATATACCGCTGTTTTAGGTGGAGAATTGACCATTGATACTTTTAAGAGTAAAGTAAAATTAAAAATTGCACCTGAAACACCTAATGAAACAAAAGTAAAATTAAAAGGAAAAGGTTTTCCAGTTTACAAAAAAGACAATCAATTTGGTGATTTAATCATTACTTATTATATTAAAATCCCAACAAAATTAAATGCTAAAGAAAGAGAGTTATTTACTGAACTACAAAAAATAAGATAAAATGGCTACACAAGATTTAATCCTTATAGAAAAACTTTGTTTACACTACAAAATTGAAGTTTCATTTTTTGATGCTTTAAAAGGTATTGGACTTATAGAAATTAAAACATTTGAAGAAAACAAGTATATTTATCAAGATGAAATTGGAAATATTGAAAAAATGATAAGACTTCATCACGAATTGAATGTAAATATAGAAGGTATTGATATTGTGTTTAACCTTTTACAAAAGGAAAAAACACTACGAGAAGAAATTAGTACACTTAAAAACAGGTTACGCTTGTATGAAAATAATTAAACTCAATTTTGCATTATTTTAGCGTTAACCAAATGACACAACACAGAAAAAGAAATAAAAATTTAGGGCTTACCGAATTAATTGCCATTGCTTTAGGTGGAATGGTTGGTGGTGGAATTTTTACAATTCTTGGTATATCAGTTTCAATGATTGGCTATCTAACACCAATTGCAATAATTATAGGAGGCTTGATTGCTTCATTAGCAGCATATTCGTATGTAAAATTAGGAGTTTATTACAAAGATGAAGGAGCAACATATTCATTCTATAAACAAACTTATCAAAATTCTAATTTTTCTGCATCTGCAATTGGTTGGTTTATTATCTTTGGTTATATAAGTACTTTAGCGTTATATGCCTATACATTTTCTGCCTACGCTATTAGCAGTACTGATTTTGCGGATAATATTTGGATTAGAAAAGCCATTGCAATTGGCGTAATCGGAATTTTTGCATTGATTAACATTTGGAGTGTAAATGGAATGGGGAAAATTGAATATTTAATGGTTTATACCAAATTAATCATTTTAACCATAATTTCGATTGTATTAATGCAACACGGAACTACAGATTTTGGAGCATTCATTGGAAATATGTTTTTAGATGCGGAACATTCCAGTATTTTTTCAATACTAATAGTTGCATCACTAACTTTTGTTGCTTATGAAGGCCTGAATTCAAGAACTTAACGCAACAAATCAAAACTTTAGATTTGTTGTATGAAAGCAAAACATTACAAACGATTATCTTTAAAAGAACGTGTAATAATCGAAACGTTATTACAGGAAAATAAGTCAAAAACATATATTGCCAAAAAACTCAAACGTTCCCGTTCTACCATCACTCGAGAGATAAATAAATGGGGACAAGATCCTTGGGATAAGTATGATGCAAAACTAGCTGATTGGAATGCCAAAGAAGTCTATTTAAACAAAAGAAATAGAGACAAAATAAATACCTATAATAAATTGAAAATCTATGTTTATCGTGGACTTTTAAGCTCGTGGTCACCTGAACAAATAGCTGGGAAAATAAAACTAGATTATCCCAGAGATTCAATTATGACAATCTCTTACGAAGCAATTTATATGCATATTTATGCACATCGTCAAGCTAGATTAAATCGTAAATTAATAGCCCTTCTACCCTATCATAAAACAGTAAGACGAAGGGCAAATGCCAAAAGTAAACGAGGATCTAAAATAAAGGATCAAGTCAGTATAGACGATAGACCTAAACACATAGAAAAAAGAAAGGAAATCGGACATTGGGAAGGTGATTTAGTGATAGGAAAAGGACAGGTAAGTGCAATAGGAACACTAGTTGAGAGAAAATCAAGATATACTTATATAGTCAAACTCAAAAACAGAAAATCAGCTACTGTCGTCAAAGGATTTGTAAAAGAATTTAACAAAACTGGCAAGCTATTTACAAAGATTTTAACCTATGATAATGGTACTGAAATGGCATACCATAAACGCTTCACAAAAAAGACTGGAATGCCTGTGTATTTTGCGCATCCATATTCTTCTTGGGAAAGAGGAACCAATGAAAATACAAATGGACTCATTAGACGCTTTTTCCCAAAAGGAACAGACTTTAATAAGGTAAGTGAACAAAAACTAAAAATTGTACAGGAAAAACTAAATAATTGTCCCAGAAAAGTGTTGGGATACAGAACACCAGCTGAAGTTATGGAAATGGAATATCCTTAATAATTTTGGCACAAAATTATAACTGAAAAAAGTTATTAAATCATGATGATGATGCAGCGCTTGTTGAACTGGAAATAACTTTTTTAGAAACGAAGTTCCGTTAAGAAAAAGTTATTCCATTTCAACAATGCCAACAACTGAAAAAAAATAGTATATTTGAGAATTAAATCACTAAAAAATAATAACGTTTTATTGCGTTAGAACCTTGAATCCAAGCCTAAAATATGTATACACTAAACCACAAGTATATGTATAACGACAACAAAATTATCAGACTCTATTCTTGAGCTTCTTTAATTAAATCCTCTAAGAGATCATTAGAAAATTTAGTCAACTTTTTTTTAGCCAATTCAGGATCATCAATTAGTGTTTTTTGAATTTTTTTCTCAAATCTTTCTTGATTATCCAGTAATTTTTTTTCAATTTTAATATAATCCTCTTGAAAGGGTACAATTCTTTTTTTATAGTTTTGATCAATAAATTTTACTTTAGTATTAAAATACCAATAAGGATGATCAACAGCATGTGCATAATCTGAAATTTTAGAAAAATGATATTCTAAAGCAATGTGATAATTTGTTGAAGCTAAGCTTTCTGGAACAAAAAGTATCCCAGAATAAATTGGAATAAAAGCATGATTACAAGGGCGACGAGGTGCCACCCACATTACGGAACCTACCTCAACAGACATCCAACTTCTTAACTGTGCAACAAAACCATACTGATTTGTTTCAGAACAAATAGTCATGGTTTTTTGATGGTGTGGATTTCCAGTTTGATAAGTTTCAGTTATATCTAATGTAGTTCCTTCATAATGATTTCTTAAAAGTGCAAACATATCTTTTAAACCTACTTTTTTCTTAGGTTTAAACGAAAAAGGGAATTCATCAGACAATTCATAATGCTTTGATGATAAAAGATTTAAGGCTACCCAATGCCTTGCTATGTTTGACTTTGTTTTTAGTTTGGTAGGATCACTATATGCCTTTCTAAAATTAAATTCTCCGTCTAATTCAGGGTTGTACCATCCTCTTTCAATAGCATATTCAACAAGATCTGGAGAACCTAGATAAGTAGACTTTATTTTTAAATCAATTGTGGAAATCGTATAATAATTAGGGATAATTGCTACATGATTATCAGGAACTTTTTGCGCTACCCAAAGTTTCCCATTTACCACAGATAACATCCAAGATTCATAAGAATCTGCTATTAAATAGGTACGTCCAGATGATGCATAACCATATTTTTCAATAAGCCTTCCTCCTATTTCAACAGCTTCTCTTGCTGTAACTGCTCTTTCAATCATCATTCTACGAAGCCAATAACCAATACCTCCATCTGTTAGATCTGGTTTGTCTTCACGAGAGCTGCATCCATTTGATGTGATAGTAAGACTATGTTCATTCATATAAGTATCTGAAAATTCTAAGTTTGGCATTTGTAACCACAAATAGCCAAATCTATTTTCAACTTGTTCAACAGAGCCTCCTCTTTTAAGTTTAATTCTATTTATATTATCTTCTGAAGGTACTTTATACCAATTAATTGCTCTTTCTCCACCATCATCTTCGTTATGAGCAAGAAAAACAGAACCATCAATACTTGCATCTTTTCCAACTAAAACTGAAAAACAATTATAAGAATTGTTTTGTGAAAAAACTGAAAATGTGATGAAAATAGATATTAGTAAAAATCTACTTTGCTTGAAAGTCATATTTTAGAATTTATAAGATTACAAATATACATTTTTGAATCATATATAAAAATGAAAATAGCTTAAAAAAATGAACTAATATCATGTGTTTTTTATTTTAAATTCACCAATTTTGCATAACTAAATACATAAACCATGAAAAAACATAATTTTAGTGCAGGTCCTTCAATTCTTCCTGATTCCGTAATAAAACAAGCAGCAGCTGCAGTCCTTAATTTTGATAATATGGACTTATCTCTTGTTGAAGTATCACATAGAAGTCCACAATTTGATGCGGTTATAAAAAAAGCTCAAAAACTAGTTTTAGAATTAGCTGGTCTAGAAGGTAAAGGCTACGAAGTCTTGTTCTTAGGTGGCGGTGCAAGTTTACAATTCTTGATGACTGCATATAACCTACTTCCTGAAAATGGCAAAGCAGGTTTCTTAGATACAGGTACTTGGAGTAAAAAAGCAATCAAAGAAGCTGATATAATGGGAAATGCGGTTGTACTAGCCTCTTCTAAAGATAAAGGCTATAATTACATTCCTAAAAACTTTGATATTCCAAATGATTTGGCTTATGTACACGTTACTAGTAACAATACTATTTTTGGAACACAAATTAAAGATTTCCCAAATACTAGTATTCCTTTAGTGGCAGATATGAGTTCTGATATTTTTAGTAAAGTGCTAGATTTTTCAAAATTTGATTTGATTTATGCAGGTGCTCAAAAAAACATTGGTGCTTCTGGAACTACACTTGTAATTGTTAAAAAAGAGATTCTTGACAAAACAGGTCGTACTATCCCAAGCATGATGAACTATCAAACACATATTAGTAAAGATAGTTTATTTCATACTCCTTCGGTATTTTCTATTTATGTATCCATGCTTTATATGCAATGGGTTAAAGATTTAGGTGGTGTTGCTGCGATGGAAAAAATTAATGATGCAAAAGCAGATTTATTATATGGTGAAATAGATAACAATCCTAATTTTGTTGGTTTTGCTGCTAAAGAAGACCGTTCTCCAATGAATGTTACTTTTACACTTGTTGATGAAAGTAAAAAAGAACATTTCGAAAAATTAGCGCAAGAAGCAGGAATACACGCTTTTAAAGGCCATCGTTCTGTTGGTGGTTATAGAGCAAGTATCTATAATGCTATGCCAATAGAAAGTGTACAAGCTTTAGTTAATGTGATGAAAGCTTTGTAATTGTTATTATAAAAATTATAATTAAATTTTTTATACTAAACCCTTTGATTAGTAATCAAAGGGTTTTTTGTACTAAGAATAAATTATTAAATTGTATTTGATTTCGATATCTTTAGACAAAATATTAAGAATCATTATTTTTTAATAACCTTTATGGGTTTAGATATATTACCTGACATCTGAATTCTAATAATGTATATTCCCGAACTTAAGTTTGAAAAATCAATACTAATCAAATTATTATTAGGTTTCAGTTCTTTTACTTTTTTACCTAAAATACTAAAGATTGCAATATCACTTATATCTTGACTTGCTTTTATTGAAATATAATCTACAATTGGGTTTGGATAATATTCAATACTATTTAATACATAGTTATCAATATCTAAAACATTTTCACATTCAGCTTGATTTGTCACAAAATGAGAATTTACATCTACTTGTGTCCAAGTGGCTGTACTATAAGCAACATCATCAACGAAAATACAGGTTAAATCTGGGTTTTCAGTAGTGTCATAATAACTATCTGACATGGAGCTATTATTGCCATTTCTAAGATCTAAAAAAGTCAATTGATTGGCATGTCCATCAAAAGCAATTAAACTTGAATTATTTGAAAAATCAAGACTTGTTATAGCATTGTTGTGACAATCTAAGCCCATTAATGAAATAGCACTTACGTCTAATTCCGTTAAATTATTAGTACTACAATCTAAGCCTATTAAAGCTGTAAAATCTTGAATACCTGTTAAATCAGAAATATTTTTACCAGGTACCTCCAAAGTTGATAAACTCTCAATTGTTGATGTTAGCACATAGTCATCTAATACATCATCATAACCTTGATCTATCAATTCTTGCTCAAAATTATCATCAGGAATGTAGGTATGTGTTGTGAAAAACTGACATTCAGACTCATTTGCTACAAAATAAGAGTCTGAATCAATATTTATCCAATTTGTCTCACTATATACCACATCATCTACATAAATACAAGGTAATGGATAATTATTTAGTGCATTAAAACTTGTTATGTTGCTGTTGTTTCCATTTCTTATATCTAATACACTAAGATCATTTGAGGAACAATCTAACACTTCAAGAAGTGTATTGTATATTAAATATAAATCTGTTATAAAATTAGTGTGACAACTTAAATTTGTAAGTGCTGTAAAATCTTCAATACCTCTTAAATCTGCAATCTCTTTATCACTGACATCAAGTACAGCGATTTGATTAATTGTATTGGTAAGTACATAGTCATCAATTACATCATCATATCCTAAATCAATTAAAGCTTGTTCAAAATTATCATCAGGAACAAAGGTATGTGTATCTAAGTAATCACATGCTGTTTGATCGGGTACAAAATGCACCATTGGATTGTATGCCCACTGATCTTCTGCTTGAACCACATCATCTACAAATACACAATATAGATCAGGATTGTTTAACAAGTCTACAAATAGCATGGTATTTCCATTTCGTGTATCTAAACTAGCTAATTGATTGTTTGAACAATCCAAAAATTCGACATCTGCTAGTTGCGAAATATCAATATCAGTTAGTAGATTTTCTGAACAATCTATCTGCATCATTGGAGCACTACTTGTTCCCAGAATTAAGTTAGTCAATTGATTATTATTTACACCAACAGCTTCTAAATCTGGATTTTGTGAAATATCAAGTGCTGTTAGTTGATTATTATAACAATTTAAAGTTCGTAATGCTAAATTTTGACTTACATCTAATGAAGTTAATTGATTATTAATGCCATCAAACTCTTCTAACAAGATACAACTGCTCACATCTACGTTTGTTAATTGATTATTTGAACAGTATAAAGTTTTAAGGGCGACATTATTGCTCAAATCTAATACACCAAGTTGATTGTCAGTACAATTCAAATGTTCTAATCCTAAGAAGTCTTGAATACCTGTTAAATCTGCTATATTTCGGTTTGAAATATCCAAATATTGGAGATCGCTAATTAGATAGGTAGGAATATAATCATCTATAAGATCGTCAATACCTAAAAATTCAGCCACAGCTATTTCAAAATTATCATCAGGAACATAAGTTTGTGCGGTATAGTATTCACAACTAGCTGTATCTTCTACAAAAAAGCAATCTGGATCAATATTTGACCAATTACTATCGCTATAATCCGCATCATCTACATAAATACAACTTAAATCGGGATTACTTTGTGCGTAAAATTCATTGAAATTAATATTATTTCCATTCCGAACATCTAAAAAGGTGAGTTGGTTTAATCTACATTCCAAATATGAAATACTCGTATTGGCACTAATATCTAAAGAAGTGATTTGATTATTCTTGCATTCTAATATAGATAATACCGTATTTGCACCTAATACTAAATCAGTTAGTTGATTGTGTGATGCATATAATACCATTAGCGTATTACTGCTGGAAGATACGTTTAAGCTAGCTAATTGATTGTTTTCACAATAGAGAGATTCTAAAACAGTATTTTGAGATAAATCTAATGCTTCAAGCTGGTTGTCTGAACAAAGTAAATCTGTCAACATTATGTTTGAACTCAAATCAATTGATACTATTTGATTAGTACTACAATTTAAAATTTCTAGACTACTAAAAGCTTCAATACCTGTTAAATCTGAAATTTCTAGACCATTAACCTCTAAATTGGCTATATCAATAATATCAAAACTGTAAACATAATCATCAAGAACATTATCATAACCTAGATCTATCAATGCTTGTTCAAAATTATCATCAGGAATATAGGTTGTATCAGTATAATACTCACATTCTGCTTCATCAGCTACAAAATGTGAGGAAGTATTAGCAAGAGACCAATTAGCTTCACTCCAAACTACATCATCTACATAAATACAAATTAGATCTGGATTACTATTTAGACGAAAATCAGAATTAGAAAGGTTTGTATTATTCCCGTTTCTAATATCCGCAACAGTTAAGGCATTTGAATTACACGAAAAGTAAGTTAGAGCAGGATTTTGACTCACATTAATACTTGTTAATAAATTATAATCTAGATTTAAATAGGTAAGAGCAGTGTTTTGACTAAGATCAATGCTTGTAAATGTATTACTATTTAGGTTTAAATAGTCAAGAGCAGTATTTTGACTAAGATCAATAGAAGTTAAATTGTTTGTTGCACAATACAAATGTTCAAGATTTAAAAAATCTTGAATTCCTGTTAGATCAGAAATCTCTTGATCACCTAAAGATAAATCACTAACATGATATATATTTGTAGTTAATACTTGTCCATCAATAACATCATCATAACCATAATTAATTAGAGCTTGTTCAAAATTTGCATCTGGAATAAGTGTTTGTTGCCCGTATAAATCACACTCTGCTTCGCTTTCAACAAATAAAGATTGAGAATCTATTGCCGACCAGGTATTATTGACACTGTCAACATAAATACACAATAAATCTGGATTATTTTCAAGTGAAAAATCAGCATTATCTATATAGTAGTTATATCCATTTCTTAAATCTACAAAAGTCAATTGATTATCATTTGCTATAAATTCGTCAAGTGTACAATCAGTTGCATCTATACTGGTGAGTTGGTTGTTGTCACAAGTTAAGTAATTTAAATCTATAAAAGAATCTAAATTAATTGCTGTCAGATTATTAGCACTACAGTTGATGCTAACAAATGATGTGTTTGTACCTAAATTTAATGAGCTTAATTCATTTTGAAAGCAATCAAGGAATTCTAAATCTGTATTTTGATTTAGATCTAATGTTTCTAATTGGTTTTGTTCACATCTCAAATGATTTAAAGCTATAAAATCTTGTATTCCAGTAAGGTCTTGTATGTTCTTGTTTGCTATATTAAGAAATGTTTTCTGATAGATAAAAGAAGTCCAAACTTTTCCATCTATACTATCATCTAAAGACAAATCGATAAGTGCTTGTTCAAAATTTGGATCAGGAATATTCGTTGTTTGATGAAAAAAATCACATTCTGCATCTGTTTCTACATAATGAGAATTAAAATTTTGCTGACTCCAGTTCTCTGCACTCCATTGACTATCATCAACATATATACAAATTAAATTAGGGCAATCAATTGCAAAGAAATTCATTTCAGAGATATTGATATTATTTCCATTTCGAATATCTAAAGAAGCTAAAGAACTATTTCCCTCTACATAAACTAAAGTAAGAGCAGTGTTATCGTGTAAATCTAATTCATAAATTTGTGTATTTATACATCGTAAAATACTAATTAGTGTATTCTGACTTAAATCTAATGTTGCTAAAGGACTATCACTTAAGTTCAGCTCTACCAATTGCGTGTTTTGAGTCAAGTCTAACGTAGTAAGACTATTAGTGTCACAGAAAAATTTTGTCAATTGTGTATTTTGAGTTAAATCAATTGAAGTAAAATCATTATATGAACAATATAATTCTGCTAAGTTTGTAAAATCTTGAATTCCCGTAAGGTCTGAAATCCCTTTATTGCTAATATTTAATATGGTTAGATTATCAATATTGTAGGTATAAACCAAATGATCACCTGGAATACCATTACCTATAAAATCACCATTAGTACCGCCATCAGCAGTATGCGTTTCCAAGTAATTTTCAAAATTTGCATCTGGGATATAGGTTGTTGCTTGGTACATTTCACAAGTAGCCATATCACCTGATGCTAAAAAGTGAGTATTAGAGCCTATCTGAGTCCAGTTTGCTTCACTCCATGCTGGATCATCAACATAAATACAGGTAAGATGCTCATTAGTAACACCAAAATTGGCATTTGTTATATTTGTATTGGTACCATTTGTAAAATCTATTTCAGACAATACTATATTTTCCCAACAATATAGTTGTGTCAGTGCAGGGTTATTACTAAAATCAAGTATTGATATTTGGTTACTTCTACAACGTACACTTGATAAGCTAGGACAATTACTTACATTAAGTGTCGTTAATATATTATATTCACACCATAAGGCAGATAAATCACTCATATTACCTATATCTAAGGATGCTAAATTATTATTAGAACAATATATATTGGTTAGCTGCGTGTTTTGACTAACATCTAATGTTGAGAGATTGTTCATCGAGCAATTTAGATAAGTTAACTGTGTGTTTTGACTAAGATCTATAGATGATATATCATTATTATTAAAATTTAAATGGTTAAGTTGTGTATTTTGACTTAAATCTAGAGAGGTTAATAAATTATTATAACAATATAGATTAAGCAAGTCTCTAAAATCCTGAATACCAGTTAAGTCTGCTATATCTAAATCACTTATAGAAAGCGATGTAACAGTCTCAATATTGGCCGTAGTTACATATTGATCGCCTATTATACCATTTCCCATCCCATAATTCTCTAGATACATTTCAAAATTGAGATCTGGAACATAGGTTTCTTGCGCTAAAAGAATTCCTTGAAAACTCACTAGCAGTATAAGTAGATATTTTTTCATTACTAAAAGTTTAAATAATTAATCGCAAAGTGCTTTTGCATAAACAACTCCATCATATTTCAAGCCTGTAATTTCACCAGAACCTTCCCAAGATTCAAGGGCAACATTATAGACACTACCATCGGATGCAGTTAAGATAACACCTTTATTTCCAACTACCTTATAGGTACCACTATAACCACCATCTCCACCACTATAACCATCGCCATTACCGCTATATGAACTACTACTGCCATATTGATAATGACCGCGTCCATCAAATGAAATTCGTTTTGTTGTGGAATATGAACTGGAGCCACTATAACCTGATGAAGAATAATTACAGAGTGAACCATAAAGTCTTTCTGCTCTTGCTCCAGCAACCTGTCTATTTGTGTTATAGGTATTTCTTTCTTGAGCTCTTGTTGAGACAGAATTACCTACTTTAGTTAGAATATAAGTACCAGTACCTTCAAGATAAAGATATAATTGATTAGCTTTAACCTGATAAGTATAAGTTAAAATATCACCTTGTTGATTGTACATGCTTAAATAATAACCTTGTATTGCATAAGTATATGTATCGCTACCGACACTGACATTATTTTCACTAAAATTCATAATTGTTCCATTAGTAGCCTGCCAATTTCCCATTAATGTATTGTTTTGTCCATTTGCCAATAAAAAAAACAAAAGGCTCATTACCGTTAATACAATCAATTTTGTTCTCATTTTATATTTTTTGAATTTTAAAACTAGTTGCTCTTCTGTTTTGATGATCTACTATTAGCAAAACGTAAACACCAGAGGATAAAAAAGATACGTTTATCATATTTTGTAATTCATCTGAACTTTCAAGTAGAATTTCTCTTCCCATAAGATCAAAAAAATGATATACATAATGAGTGCTATCTCTACTAGAAATATATAATAGATCCATAACAGGATTGGGATAAATAGTTATTCCGCTTATGCTTGAATAATCACTAATTCCAACCGTCGACATTATATCAGGACTTATAAAGCCTTCAGAAAGATGTGTAGTAGCCACTGTATTTTCTTGTATGGCAATCTCACCTATCGTGCATAAAATCTTTATAGACCCGTTTATGGCAATAGTTCCACCACTATCTAACGTGCTTTTCTGAATAGCAGTTTGACTAAATGTTGAAACAGATAGTAATAATGCTAGTATGCTGGCTATTTTTTTCATTTCATTATTTTTTATAGACTACGAAACTAAAGTCAGAATCTTGGTGTGTCCCATCGTGTTTCCAAACATAGATGTCAAATTCACTAGTGTTGGTTACATAAGTAATAAACTCAGGATCTGATGTAGAAATAGAATTAGCTACTACTACAAAGTTAGTTGTCGTTAATGTATCATCAGAAAAATGAACACGATATTTCCCTTCTACAATTCTTGATACTGTAAAACCACTTGATGATTTTTCTGTTACAATACCACCTGATCCCGTAATATATCCATAGAGATAAGCCTTCATATCTGCATCACCAGAGGTTTCTGCCTTGATTTTACCTTTTATATTGTTTGTTATTGTAACATCTCCTTTAAAATAACCTGCATAACTACCTGTTTTTTCAGCTTCACCATACACGGCATAATGTGTTCCTCCTGCCACTGTTGCTATTAGATTATAACTACCATATTTAGCTCCTGGTCCAGTTCCTGTTAACTCATTGTAAATTCCATAGTGTGGGTTATTATTACTATTAGTGTTTGTGATTAAAGTTTTCACTCCATATTGCTTCCCCGTCGTTCCCTCAAGAATATTATAAACTCCAAATTCATCTGAACTTGTGTTTGCCCCATCTAATTTATTATACACTCCATAATGATCTCCATTTCCTGATTGTCCAAGGTGGTTATAAGTTCCAAAATGATCACCATGTCCTTGACTACCTACTTGATTATACGTCCCATATTGCAAACCTCCTCCAGAACCACCTACATTATTAAGTATTCCATAATGAATACCTTCACCATCTGCTGATATTATATTCCTAATTCCAGTAATAGGTCCTGAGATAGCTTCGCTCATTATTATTTCAATGCCTCTTGCCTTATAATCATAAGGATTTTCAAAAAATATTTGTAATTTGGAATAACTATTACCTATGTTAGTAGATTCTCCATGTCCAAGGGAAAGATTTCCTGAGTGATACATATTAGACCATATATTTGTTGCTGGATTTGAAGTATCTCTTATATAGAATAGTTCAGGTTTTTCAATTAAATCATTGTAATCACCACTAAATACATTATCTGCTTTTTCTGCTACTTTAGCATAAGGAACCGAATTAAACTCTGTAGTTCCAAAATCGGTGTAACCACTACCTGTGTCAATTTCAACTTGTAAAAAAATAGGGTTTATTGCCCAATCAATTGTGCTAAAGTTATCGGAAGTAGATCCTTCACCAATAATAACACTTACAATACCATTAGTATCGGTTGTGGTGGTATGTGTTTCTTGATATACCGTAGTAGTTCCGTTTTCTAATAGGGTAAATTGAATCGTTACAGATTGACTGGCTAGCACCGTACCATTATCCGTGATAATAGCTTTGTAATTAAAACCACCACCTTGTGCATAAATTTGTACACTTATTAATAGAATAACTAAAAGGAATTGTTTTTTCATAATATTTGATTTTTAAATGAATACTATTGTTTTGCTTGTACTTTATTTTTATTTTTAGTTAGTGTGAAAGTTTTTTGTATAAGTTGCTCTTTTGTTTTTAGAATTACTTTAATTTTATTCACCTTATCTAATTTCATAGGAATATTAATGATACTTTGTGC
>JAOZLL010000038.1:14297-19301 GCA_029934835.1 Flavobacteriaceae bacterium
ATTCTTTGTCAGTCCCTTGTAATCGGACAAACATCACTTAAAGAAAAAGATAGTTTACTTATTCTTGAAACAAGTTCATCAGCTGAAAATGAATTACAATTATTAGATAAATTGAATGATTACTATTTATTAAATGATTTAGACAGTGCTCTTTTCTATTCTGATAAACTCTTAAAAGAATCAAAAAAAATGGCTAATCGACAATATGAGGCCAGAGCATATCAAAATAAAGCAACTTATTATGTTTATAAGGCACAATACTATCCTGCGATAGATACGATTAATCTGGCTATAGATATTCTAGACGAGTTGGAACTTTCAGATGAGTTAGCCAACTCATATAAGGTTTTAGCTGGTATTTATTATAACATGCAGAATTATGATAAAGCCATTGAAATATCTTTTAAAACTTTAGAAAATTTTGAAAAAGGAAAAAATAATAAAGGTATTATTGCCTCCCTAAGTAATATTGGTTTACTACATGAAACACTTAATAATTATCAGCAATCTTTATCCTATTATAAAAAAGCTATCCAGCATATTGATCAACACAATATAAAATATAATAAAAGCTACTTATATGGGAATATGGGGATTGTTTATAAAAATTTAAATCGATTAGATAGTACGCTGTATTTTTATCGCAAATCGGAATATGAGAATTCACTTGCCCAAAATAATAGAGGCTTAGCCTCAGATTACTATAATTTAGGAAATTTATTTGCACTACAAAGTAATAAGGATTCAGCTCAATTTTATTATAATAGAGCAATTAAATTTGCTATAAAGACTGATAAATCTTTACTTAAAGATATCTATGATCGTCAAGGTAAAATTTACATGAGAAGTGGAGAAGTAAATAAAGCAATTCCCTATTTTGAAAAAACACTTGTATTGAGTAAAAAGGAAAATAGTTGGTATGGTTTACAATTAGCTAACTTTAGGTTATATCAAATATATAAAACTAAAAAAAAGTGGAATAAATCTTTAAAACACCTTGAGGATTTTATTGATTATACGGATTCTTTAGATATTGAAAAAAATAATATCACCATTGCAAATTTAGAATCAAAATATGAAAATGAAAAAAATAAAGCGCATATCAAAATATTAAAAATTAATGAGACTCAAAATAGAAAAGTAAATAGAATTTTAATTTTTGGTTTATTCTTTCTTATACTTACCCTTTTATTGCTACTTCGAGATTTTTCACATAGAAAAAAACGTAATTTGTTAGAGAAACAACTTCTTGAAGGTGAAAAAGAGCGGCTAAGCCAAGATGTCAATTATAAAAATCGTCAATTGACCTCTCAAGCCTTAATGATGATGCAAAAAAATAAATTATTAGATGATATATTAAAAACAATCTCAGAAAACAAAGGTCTTGGTCTTAATTCAAATAAAGAAATTACCCAATTAAAGAGAAAACTAAAGAATAGCATCCATTCCGATAAAGACTGGGAATTATTTAAACACTATTTTGAAGAAATTAATAAAGATTTTTTTAAGGAATTACATAAAATTAATCCAAAACTAACACCATCTGAACTTAAATTGAGTGCCTTAATAAAATTACGTTTTAGTATTAAAGAAACCGCGGCATTACTTACTATATCACCCGATAGCGTTAAGACGGCTAGACATATTTTACGTAAAAAACTAGGTTTAAAAACTTCAGAAAATATTTATGAGTTTTTAAACAATGCTATTTTATAAATAAATGTTATAATAATTATCAGTTTTAGAACTAATTATGACCCTAAAAACATATTAAATACGTGTGTCTTAGTAATTTATTCATCTAAAGACACTTTATTCATTAAAAAACCGCACCTTTGCGCCAAATTTTGCAAAAATAAAACATGAACAAATTCACAGACTTAGGATTAGAGGAATCATTAGTAAAAGCAGTAAGCGAATTAGGTTTTGAAATACCTACTCCAATACAAGCAGAAACCATTCCATTACTATTAGATAATAATAGGGACATATTGGGTTTAGCCCAAACTGGAACTGGTAAAACAGCTGCTTTTGGTTTACCTTCAGTGCAATTAACTGAAACCGATAATCGAAATACACAAACCATCATACTTTCTCCAACAAGAGAGCTTTGTTTACAAATAACTAAAGATTTAAAAGACTATTCTAAATACACCAAAGGCGTAAATATCCTTGCTGTGTACGGTGGAAGTAGTATTGATACTCAAATTAAAGGCTTAAGAAAAGGCGCACATATTGTTGTTGGAACTCCTGGTAGAACTAAAGATTTAATCAATCGTGGTGTTTTAAAATTAGGAAGTATATCTCGTGTGGTTCTTGATGAAGCTGATGAAATGCTAACCATGGGTTTTAAAGATGATTTAGATGCCATCTTATCAAAAACTCCTGATCATAAACAAACATTGATGTTTTCTGCGACTATGCCGAGTGCTATGGTTCGCATTACAAAAAAATACATGAATGATCCTGTTGAGATTAAGGTATCTAAAGTAAATTTAGCTACCAAAAATGTCAATCATATTCAATATATGACTTCAGCGAGAAATAGATTTGAAGCTTTAAAACGAATTATTGATGTAAATCCTAAAATCTATAGTATTGTTTTCTGTCGTACAAGACGCGAAACTACTGATGTTGCCAATAAACTTACTCAAGCAGGTTATAATGCCGATGCATTAAATGGAGATTTGTCTCAATCCCAACGAGATGATGTTATGGGACGTTTTAGAAATCGACATTTACAAATATTAGTAGCAACAGATGTTGCCGCTCGAGGTATTGATGTAACTGATTTAACACACGTTATCAATTATAATTTACCTGATGATGCTGAAATATACACACACCGTAGTGGTAGAACAGGTAGAGCTGGAAAAAGTGGTATCTCAATTGCAATTATCCATTCAAGAGAAACTCGAAAATTAAGAGATATTGAAAAATTTTCAGGAATAACCTTCTCAAAAGAAAAGATTCCAACAGGAGATGAAATTTGTCAAGCTCAATTATACACTTTAGTTGATAAAATTGATAACATCAAAGTTGACGATCATCAGATAGAGCCTTTTTTACCAAAAATATATGAAATGCTTGCTGACCTTTCTAGAGAGGAACTTATAAAGCATTTTGTTTCAGCTGAATTTAATCGTTTTCTTTCTTATTACAAACATGCAAAAGACATAAATATTGATGAAAGTCAGTCAAGATCAGAACGTAAAGAACGTAGTAGCAACGCTAACTTCTCTCGCTTATTCATTAATTTAGGAAAGAAAGACAACCTCACTCCTGCCCGATTACTCGGCGTTATTAACGAAGCTTTAGATAGTGGTAATGTTGAAATAGGAAAGATTGATATCTTAGGAAACTTCTCTTTCTTTGAAATTGACAAAGAATCTGCATCTGATTTAATCACGAACATAAATGATGGTTTTGAATTTGATGGTAGAGTAGTTTCTGTAGAACTCTCTGAAGAAAAAAAACAACGCAGTGGTAGAAGAGATTTCAAGAAAAAACGTAGTGGTGATAGCGGTGGCTATAGTGGAAACCGCAGAAGTAAACCTACTAGTAGCGAACGAAGAAAATCATATAGTGGTGGTAAAAAGAAAAGTGGAGGCGGCGAAGGACATCGTGGAAGACGTAAGAAAAATTATTAATAATTACTATATTCAATAACAAAAAGCCTAAATCTTACGATTTAGGCTTTTTTATGTAATTTTAATGTAATATTTTGACCCAAGATGTTTAGGTGAATGGATTGTTTAAAAAGTCTACTACTACTTTTTAGGTTTTCTTGTATGCTTTACTTTATTCTTTACAAAAATCAATTTACTTCTACCTTTAGGACTTTCTCGTTGTTCTAGTTCAAAGTTTCCAATTGATTTAATTAAAGGTGTCAGTTTTTCAAATCCATAATTTCTAGAATCAAAATTTGGTTGCTTTTTTAGTAAAAGACTACCAACATCGCCAAGAAATGCCCAACCATCTTCATCAGATAGTGCCGAAATAGTGGTTTTGATTAAGTTAACTTCTTTTCTAGTTATTTTATCTACATTGGTTTTACCCGAATCTTTGTCATCATCATTTTTCTTTTCAGCTTGATTTTTTAGAATTTCTATATAAACAAACTTATCACAAGCAACTATAAAAGGATTTGGAGTTTTCCTCTCTCCTATTCCTATTACTTGCATACCAGCTTCTCTTAATCGAGTCGCTAATCGTGTGAAATCGCTATCACTTGAAACTAAACAAAAACCGTTGACTTTACCGCTGTAGAGAATATCCATTGCATCAATGATCATAGCGGAGTCCGTTGCATTCTTGCCTGTAGTGTAGCCGTATTGTTGTATCGGTGTTATAGCATTTTCTAATAATAAGTTTTTCCATTTGGTGAGATTAGGTTTTGTCCAATCACCATAAATTCTCTTAATTGTCGGATTACCATACTTTGCAATTTCCTCCATCATTTCTTTTACATGAGCAGATGGAATATTATCACCGTCTATAAGTACGGCTAAATTTATATTTGTATTCATATTTTTGAGTGTTGTTTTATTTTGTGTTTTTATTTGTAATGAGCGGCTAAGAAAACGTTGTGGGTTTTAAAAACCCTAATTATCAGTTTATAAAATTAGACAAATCTTTGGATTTTAGGTAATGTTGAACGCTTAGTTATTGGCAATAGTTTTAATTACCTTCAATTAATTTCAACTTACTATCAAAAGTTAGATTTATATATACTTTGAGATTTAATTCAAGATCTAAAAAACTTAAATCTAAATCTTTTAATGCATTCTTATATTCTTTTGAAGCATCTTTGTAAAACAAATTATCTATCCAATTTCTAAATTTACTACAATCATAGTCATAATAAATTTCTTGAGGTTTTATTATTTTTATTTTTCCTTTTTTAATCGAATAGATAAAATCGTCACCAACACTAACATTTTTCATATTAATCAGTTTTTCAAAATCTAGTTTCTCGTTTAAATGATTTATAATGGTATCTTT
>JAOZLL010000098.1:0-4016 GCA_029934835.1 Flavobacteriaceae bacterium
ATCAGTCTCATTTTCATTAAATAATTTAGCCGAATATTTTTTATATAACTGTATGAATACTACTAGGAGAAAATTTATTAAAATTTCAGCATTAGGATTAGGAGGCGTTGCTACTACAGCAGGAGTAGTCAATATGTTTGGTTCTAATTCAATTATAGATGAATTGACGATTCAAGAAATTGAAAAAAAATATAAAAGAACAGCTACCTATTGCGAAATATGTTTTTGGAAATGTGCTGCATGGGTTTATACAGATGAAGAAGGATCCATTAAAAAAATTGTTGGAAATGATGATGATCCACATTGTAATGGTAGATTATGTCCTAGAGGAACTGGTGGTGTAGGTATGTATAATGATGAAGATCGTTTAAAAACTCCTTTAATCAGAACTATTGTCAACGGTGAACAAACTTATAGAGAAGCCAGTTGGGATGAAGCATTAGGCTTAATTGCTACAAAATTTAAAGCCATTAAGAAAGAATACGGTGCTGAAGCACTTGGTTTATTAAAACATGGATGTCCAGGAGCTCATTTTGAACATTTGTTTAAGGCCTATGGTTCAGATACAATTGCTGAACCTGCCTATGCACAATGTAGAGGCCCACGTGAAACAGGTTTTGCATTAACCTTTGGTTCTTGGGTTGGTTCGCCGGAACCTACAGATATTAGAGATACCAAATGTTTAGTGCTAATCGGTTCTCATATCGGCGAGAATATGCACAATACCCAAGTACAAGAAATGTCACAAGCTATTGATAATAAAGCAACCATTATTACGGTTGACCCAAGATTATCTACAGCTGCAAGTAAGTCTGACTATTGGTTGCCGATAAAACCATCAACTGATATTGCCTTATTATTAGCATGGATGAATGTATTGATAGAAGAAGGTTTGTATGACAAAGATTACATTGAAAAATACGCAACAGGTTTTGAAGAATTAAAAGAACACGTAAGACAGTTTACTCCCGAATGGGCTTATGGTATCACCACAATTAAACCAGAAGTAATTAGAAAAACAGCACGTGAAATGGGTGCTGCTTCTCCTTCAGTGATTATACATCCAGGAAGACATGTAGTATGGTATGGTGATGACACGCAACGTGCAAGAGCTATGGCAATTCTTAATGCACTTTTAGGTTCTTGGGGTCGTAGAGGTGGTTTCTACTTTAAAGAAAAGCTTAAAGTACCTACATTTCCACATCCTCCATATCCAAAACCAAAATGGGGTTGGGAAGAGCTAGGAGAAAAATATCCATTAGCTCAAATGGGAATTACAACAGAAATAATCAGGGCATCAATACCACATAAAGGTAATAAGCATCCAGTTAAAGCATGGATGATTGCCGGTACTAATATTACCAAAACTATTCCCAATAAAAAACTATTAACAGAGGCTTTAGATGCACTAGATTTCTTAGTAGTCATTGATACTATGCCGATGGATGTTACTGGTTATGCTGACGTGGTGCTACCTGAGTGTACCTATTTAGAACGTTGTGATATCATACGTTCTGCAACCAATAGACAACCTAATATTGCACTTCGGATTCCAGCTGTAAAACCTAAATATGATTCTAAACCAGGTTCATGGATTGCTAAAGAAATAGGAGAGCGTTTAGGCTTAGGTGAGTATTATAATTACAAGGATATGAAAGAAGTTGTTGAATGGCAACTTAAAGAACTAGGGACTTCTTTAGAAGAAATGAAAAAGATTGGAGTCAAAAAATATCCACGTAAATCAGGACCTTTATATCTAGTTGAAAATGAAGAACATGAATTTCCAACTGCTAGTGGAAAAATTGAATTGTATTCACATGATTTAAAAGACGAAGGTTTTGATCCACTTCCTCTATTCACAAAACATCCTGAGCCACCACAAGGCTATTATCGTTTGAATTATGGTCGGGCACCCATGCATACTTTTACAAGAACAGTAAATAATCCTAATTTGAGTGCTTTACAAGATGAAAATAAACTTTGGGTTAACCCTAAAGTTGCTCGTATTATCGGATTAAAAAATGATCAAAAAGTATGGTTAAAGAATCAAGATGATATTATTTCAACTTTTGCAATAAAAGTTAGAATTACAGAAAGAATTCGTTGGGATTCAGTCTATATGGTGCATGGTTTTGGTCATAATAATAAAAAATTAACAAGAGCATTTGGTAAAGGAATAGATGATACAGAATTAATTTCAAGAGTATTTACTGATCCTATTATGGGTGGTACAGGAATGAGAGGAAATTTTGTTGCAATACTAACTGAAAATCCATATAAAAACATCGAAGTATGAGATATGCAATGGTGATTGACACATTAAAATGTGTAGGATGCAGTGACTGTGTGGTTGCTTGTCAAACGGAGAATAATGTACCTACTGGCTACTGTAGAGATTGGGTAACTGAAGTTGTTACAGGTACCTATCCGAATTTAGATCTAGAATTAAAGTCAGAAAGATGCAATCATTGTGATAATGCACCTTGTGTAAGATGTTGTCCTACAGGTGCAAGTCATAAAGTTGATGGTGGTATCATTATGGTTACTGAGAATGAATGTATAGGTTGTGGTGCATGTATAGAATCTTGTCCTTATGATGCACGTTATCAGCATCCTGATGGTTATGTAGACAAATGTACTTTTTGTCATCATCGCTTAGAAAAAGGAGAACTACCAGCTTGTGTTTCGGTATGTCCTACAAATTGCATGTATTTTGGTGATTTGGATAATCCGAACTCAGAGGTTTCCCAACTATTAAATAACAGAAAACACAAAACATTGGCTCCAGAGGCAGGAACCAAACCTAATGTTTATTATTTATTATAGAACGATATAATTATGGAAGAAATATTTATCAGCGGAAGAAATATCCCACATATAGATCCATCATTAGAAATATGGCATTGGCCTATATCTGTATACCTGTTTTTAGGAGGATTAGCAGCAGGACTTTTGTTTTTTGCAGCGTTAATAACTATTCTTGGCAAAGACAAAGAGTATCCAACAGCTGTTAAATATGCAGCAATTATTGCTCCGATAGCTTTAGTTATAGGTTTGTTAGCGCTCTTTTACGACCTAACTCATAAGATTTATTTTTGGAGGCTTTATACAACAGTTAGGTTAGAGTCACCAATGTCTTGGGGTGCTTGGGTACTTATGTTTATCACACCACTTTCCATGCTTTGGGTATTCAGTTATTATTCTGAGTTATTTCCTAAATGGAATTTGAAATTTGATTTTCTCAAAAAATTTGAAAAGTTCCTAATCGCCAATAGAATGTATATGGCTTATGCTTTAATTCCATTAACAATAGTTTTAGGAGTTTATACAGGTATACTATTATCAGCTTTTAATGCAAGACCATTATGGAACAATGCAATCTTAGGCCCTTTATTTTTAGTATCAGGATTATCTACAGGAGCAGCAACTATCATACTATTGTCTAAAACAAAAAAAGAAAAACACTTATTCGGCAAAATTGATTTAGGATTAATTATTATTGAATTGGCATTAATTGTCCATATGATTATGGGATTTTATGCAGGTCCAGAAGTTCAAATGGAAGCAATACATTTATTAATTGGTGGTGAATTTACAGTAGCATTTTTTGGATTTGTTGTAATCCTTGGATTGCTTATTCCTGCAATAATGGAACTTATTGAATTGATTGGTTATAAGCTTCCTGCGGCAATACCCGCAATTTTAGTCATCATAGGAGGTTTAGTATTTCGTTTTGTAATGGTAGAGGCAGGACAATTAACCCGCTATCTATATTAAAAATTTAAACATATGAACTTAGATCATCAAAACAGACACATTTATTGGAATCCTTATTTTGGAGGTTTCTTATTAGGATTGTTAATTATATTCACGTTTTATATGACGGGTAGAGGATTAGGAGCAAGTGGCGCGATGAAAAGTAGTGTAGTTGCTATCGTTGATGTTGTTGCACCAACACATGCTGAGAATAATGCTTATTACAGCAAATTTACAAGCGATGATAAATCACCTTTAAA
>JAOZLL010000098.1:4116-6431 GCA_029934835.1 Flavobacteriaceae bacterium
AATTGGATATAAACAGTAGCGGATAGTTAAAAGTTAAAAGTAGAAAGTAGAAAGTTGCGCTTTCACAAATCTTTCAACTTTAAGAACTTTATAAACTTTAAGAATTTTAAAACATAAACAAATGGGACCTTTAATTCCAAACGGACTTATTCCTGAAGAGTGGAATAGCATAGTGGCAATACTTATCGGATTAGCATTTGGCTTTATCCTTGAAGCTTCAGGCTTTTCATCATCTAGAAAATTAGCCGGTGTATTCTATGGCTACGACTTTGTTGTATTAAAAGTATTTTTTACAGCTGCCGTTATTGCCGTTATAGGTATTCTGTATCTAGATTATTTAGGCTTTATTGATTTTAACAAACTATATATTCATCCTACTTATATATGGGGAGCTATCATTGGTGGTGTCATAATGGGTATCGGTTTTGTAGCAGGAGGATTTTGTCCTGGAACAAGTGTTTGTGCAGCTGCGATTGGAAAAATTGACGCTATGGTTTATATAGTAGGAATCTTAATAGGTGTATTTATTTTTTCAGAACTGTATACATTATTTGAACCCATATATGATGGCTATTTCTTAGGGAACCTTACTTTAATGGATTCTCTTGGCGTTTCGCCCTACTGGTTTGTGTTAGTATTTACCATTATTGCATTAGTTGCTTTCTTTGTTGTAGATCTGATACGTAAAAGAGTAAAAAAGGTATTTTATTAATAAAAAGAGTCAACAATGATTAATAGAAATTTAGCAAAAGTTTTATCTTTTCGATATAAAATAATAGCCTTCGTACTTGTTATGCTAGCGGCGGGCTTAGTATTGTTGCCAAAGTATGAAAAACATGAAGGCATAAGCCCAGAGCAGTTGCTAAGCAACGCCATTAGTCCCGAAAGATATATTTCAACCGATGAATTAGCAGACAAATTAATAAACCAAGATCCCTCCTTTTTGCTGATAGATGTTAGAGATGAAGAAAGTTTTAAAAAATATAACCTTCCGTATGCAATTAACATTCCTTTGGAAAAATTATTAGATGAGGAATCTGAAACTTTCTTAAATCAAGATGAGTACAATATCATTCTGTATTCAAATGGTAATTTTTATGCGGATCAAGCCTGGATTATATGCAATCGATTAGATTATAAAAACCATCGTGTTTTAAAAGGAGGTCTTAATGAGTGGTTTACTACAATTATAAATCCCAAAAAACCAATTGAAAATATGCCTAAAATTACATTTGATTTGTATTCTTTTAGAAAGGCTGCAAGTATGTATTTTGGGGTTGCTTATCCTGAACAAGTAAAACCTGCAACAGACACAAAAAACAAACCAATAAAAAAACGTGTTATTGTAAGAAAAAAGAAAAAAATGGCTGCTGAAGGTGGTTGTTAGTATTAAAATAGTGATCCGGTAGAAATTAATTGTATTAGAATATATATAAACTTATGAAGGAATTAGAAAAAACACAAAGACTTTCAATAGCCTCAGTACTTACTATCTTGTTTGTTCTTGTAGGTTTGATCTCCTATAAAAAGCCTAAGCATATTTATGATATTAATTCAAAGAACACGCTAGAAAAAGTAATTACAAATGATTATTTTGTAGGTTTTGATAAAATTGATAACCCTGATTTTGTGCTGATTGATATTAGAAATCAAAATGAATTTAATAGAGGACATCTAGAAAATGCAGTTAACATTTATGCCCCAGAATTGTTAAATGATACGAATTCTAATTTTTTTAAAGAATTACAAAAAAAGGATAAAACAATTGTTCTATACGGAAATAATCCAAATGAAACGATTGCTCCATTTATGTTACTATACCAATTAGGATACAAAAATTGTAAAATATTAACTATCAAAAATGGATATTTTGAGAATAGTTTGATAACAAAAAATTGTAATATCGAGAGTTCTATCAATGATATTGATGCTTTTATAAAAGAATCTGTAAAAAAGGCAAGTTTATTGAATAAATAAGAATTATGCTAAATAGATGCATAATATGCAATAAAAGTTCATTTAAATTCCATTAGATGATGTTAATTCACAGGTTTGTCATGGATACATCTAATCTGCTAATTTTTCCTCAATAAAACAATTATTCTTTATATATTTTCCGCTACTCAAAACAAGTAACATAGAGTGCTAGTTCTCAGCACTATGTATCCTTTGTTATTTAGAATGGTTCTAAATTTCATTATCGGTAACATCTGTTACATTCAATTTGTCTAAATGTGATAAATATCACGATAAGACATGAAACTCTCGTCTAATTTTGTCCTGAATTTATAAGTAATTCACTAAACTAAGTATAT
>JAOZLL010000099.1 GCA_029934835.1 Flavobacteriaceae bacterium
AAGAGTACAGTAGGTTTTTGCTAAAAATCAAGTAGTTATAACTAGTTATTGCAAAGGGTTTTTAGTGAAAAGATGCTGTACTATTGGCTTTTCTATTAATAGATTTCGATAATTAGCCCATACACTGCCCCAAATTCACTTAAGTTTCTAGATAGTTCTCACAAATTTGGATTGCTTATTGGCTAATTATCTGAAACTATGAGAAAAGCTTAGGTTGAACTCAGGTCATTACTCACAAATAGTCAAATCAATTCCTAAAGATTTGATTTTTTTTTCGATATCAGGTGCAATATTACGGTCTGTAACTATATGATCAACTTGATCGATTCCACAGATTCTACCAAAACTTTTTTTACCAAACTTAGTAGAATCCACCAAGATAATAACTTCTTTAGTTGATGCAATCATCTGCTGGTTTAAATGTGCTTCGAGCGCATTTGTAGTCGTTAAACCATAGTCTAAATCAAGACCATCTACACTTAAAAACAATTTACTACAAGCTGTTTCTCTTAAAATCAGTTCTGAATAATGACCAATAACAGAATAGGAATTGGAACGAAGATAGCCTCCTAACTGAAGAACCTCAATATTCTCTCTTTTTGCTAATTCCATAGCTACATTTAGGGCTGAAGTAACTACCGTGAGCTTTTTTAAGGGGTTTATAAATTTTGCCATTGCTAAGATGGAAGTTCCTGATGCTAAAATAATAAATTGATCATCTTGAATCATTTTTGACGCCTGCAAACCAATTGCTGCTTTTTCGGGTGCATTGATAAACTCCTTTTCATTTACAGAGCGATCATTTACATAAGGACTTTCTAATGAAGCACCACCATGGTTTCGAAATAATAACCTTTTCTCTTCGAGAAGTTTCAAATCCTTTCTTATCGTAACAGTTGATGTTTGCAACAACTTGCTTAAATCTTGGACTTTAACTTGTTTTTGTTTATTTAAAACCTCTAATATTTTTTTATGTCTGTTTTCCATATATACTGATGATAATGATAACAAATATAGTTAAAAATATATAAATGCTAATTCTCTGAGGATAAGATATGAATAAAAATATTTAGTTTATGCTAGTGTCTTACAAATATTTTATTACTTTTGTATAGTTTCAAACGAAAGCTAAAGAAAACCAATAAGTAAATGAAAAGAAATGAATTAATCAATCGGATTGACACAGAAGCCATTTGGGATGTCATTATCATCGGAGGTGGAGCAACTGGTTTAGGTGCTGCTGTTGAAGCAGTAACTAGAGGATATAAAACCCTATTATTAGAACAATATGATTATACTATTGGTACTTCAAGTCGAAGTACAAAATTAGTTCATGGAGGTGTTCGCTATTTAGCACAAGGTGATATATTCCTTGTGTTAGAAGCCTTAAAAGAGAGAGGTTTATTATTGAAAAATGCACCTCATTTAGTAACAAACCAATCTTTTCTTATCCCATCATACACTTGGTGGTACAAGCCCTTTTATACGATAGGTTTAACTTTTTATGATTTGCTTTCTGGCAGACTTCGTTTTGGTAAATCTGTTCCTTACTCCAGAAAAAAAACATTAAAAAAAATTCCAACATTAGAAAAATCAAAATTAAACGGAAGTGTATTATATCACGACGGACAATTTGATGATGCTAGATTAGGTATAAATTTAGTACAGACTTTTATAGAAAATGGAGGGACAGCTTTAAACTATATGAAAGTTAAAGATTTTGTAAAAGAGAATGGAAAAATAAGTGGAGTAGTAGCCAAAGATGCAGAAACAGGAAAGATCTATAACATTAAATCAAAAGTAGTCTTAAATGCAACAGGAGTTTTTGTAGACAAAATACTCAAAAAGGATAATCCAAATGCTCATAAAATTGTAAGACCAAGTCAAGGTGTTCATATCGTCATTGATAAGAAGTTTTTACAATCAGATTATGCGCTAATGATTCCTAAAACAAGTGATGGTAGAGTGCTGTTCGCAGTACCTTGGCATAACCGAGTTATTTTAGGTACAACAGATGTTCCTAAAGATAAACCGGTTATAGAACCTGAAGTTACTGATGATGAAATTGATTTTATTTTGGAAACTGCGAGTCGATATTTAGATAAAAACCCAACTCGTGCAGATATTAAAAGTGTATTTGCTGGTCTAAGACCTTTGGCCGCTCCAAAAAAAGGAGCAAATGGAAAAACAAAAGAAATTTCTAGAAAGCATAAAATTATTACATCTGATTCTGGGTTAGTTTCCATTATTGGTGGAAAATGGACTACCTATCGTGAAATGGGAGAAGATGCCGTTGATAAATTAGTTACCATAGCAGAACTTCCTAAGAAAAAATCAGTTACAAAAAAATTACATATTCACGGATATAAAAAAAATATGAATCATAGCAATCCATTATACTATTATGGTTCAGATCTAGAAGGGATTGAAACTTTGATAAAAGAGAAACCAGAATTAGGTGAATGGTTAAATGAGGAACTACATATTAACAAAGCACAAGTAGTATGGGCTGTTCGACATGAGTTTGCTAGAAATGTAGAAGACGTGCTGTCTAGAAGAACACGAACTTTAATTTTAGATGCAAAAGAAAGTATTAAATTAGCGCCTGAAGTTGCTGAAATTATGGCAAAAGAATTGAAATTGGATAAGAAATGGGAAGATGATCAAGTCCAAAAATATAATAAACTTGCTATTAAATACTTAATAAATTAGAAAAATATGATAAATTTTTTAAAACCAGTACCTGATAAGAATCCAGTACCAAGGGATCAAATTGACACAAATTATAAAAAACTGAGATTACAAGTTTTTTTAGGGATTTTTGTTGGTTATGCAGGTTATTATTTGGTTCGGAAAAATTTTTCATTAGCAATGCCAGACCTTATTGCAGAAGGTTTCTCAAAAGGACAATTAGGATTGGCTTTATCAGGCGTTTCCATAGCTTATGGTTTGAGTAAATTTTTAATGGGTAATGTATCCGATAGGAGCGATGCCCGTAAATTTATGGCAATAGGTTTACTATTATCTGGTATTACAATGATCGTAATGGGTGTTTTTCCCTTTGCAACTTCATCTATTGCAATCATGTTTTCACTTTTATTGTTGAATGGTTGGTTTCAAGGAATGGGATGGCCACCAAGCGGACGTGTAATGGTGCATTGGTTCTCAATTAAAGAACGTGGTACTAAAATGTCTATATGGAATGTAGCACATAACGTCGGAGGTGGTTTAATTGGTCCATTGGCAATTTTGGGAGTTGCTTGGTTTAATGATTGGCATGCTAAGTTTTATCTACCTGGAATGATAGCTGTATTTATAGCTTTTCTAATCTATTTTTTAGTAAGAGATAGACCTAGAGCTTCTGGTTTACCATCAATTGAAGAATATAAAGATGATTATCCTGACAATTATAATAAAGTTCAAGTTGATAAAAAAGTGTCTGCAAAAGAGATATTTTTTGAACATGTTTTTAATAACAAATTATTATGGTTTATTGCTTTTGCTAACGCTTTTGTTTATCTAGTAAGATATGGTGTTTTAGATTGGGCACCAACGTATTTATCAGAAGTAAAACAGTTTTCTCTAGAAGAAACAGGATGGGCATACTTTTTATATGAATGGGCAGGAATTCCAGGTACTTTACTTGCTGGTTATGTCAGTGATAAATGGTTTAGAGGAAAACGTGCACCAGTTAGTATCATCTATATGGTTTTAGTATTAATTTTTGTAGTTATTTACTGGAAAAATCCAGCAGGAAACCCTATGATAGACAACTTATCTTTAATTGCCATAGGCTTCTTAATTTACGGACCAGTAATGCTAATCGGTGTACAAGCATTAGATTTAGTGCAGAAAAAAGCAGCAGGAACAGCAGCAGGATTTACAGGTTTATTTGGTTATTTAGGTGGAGCAGTTACTGCTAATATCGCAATGGGTTATATTGTAGATAGCTTTGGATGGGATGGTGGTTTTAACCTATTAATATTTGCATGTGTTATGTCAATTATTCTAATTGGTTTTTCATGGCGTCATGAGAATAATCACTATACTAACAATTTAAGTTCAAATTAATGAATATAGTATTAAAGTTAGTAATCATATTCTTTATCTTTATTGGATGTCAATCAAATAAAAATAAATCTAAGTTAAATGATTTTGAAATAAATTCAGTTAATCTAAAAAAGGATTTAATAATAGCTCACCGAGGTAGCACGTATTGGACACCAGAGGAAACTGAACCAGCTTATCGTTGGGCAAGAAATATTGGTGTTGATTATTTAGAATTGGATTTACAATTAACTAAAGATAGCATACTAGTTGCTTTTCATGATAATGATTTAAAAAGAACCACCAATATAAAGGACATTTTTCCAGACCGAATTGATGAAACTATTCATGATTTCACACTTAAAGAATTAAGAAGTTTAGATATAGGTTCTTGGTTTAATCTAACTAATCCTGATAGAGCAAAAGAGAGTTATATTAATCAATCCATTTTAACGCTGCAAGATGTGATTATGATTGCTGAAGGCTTTCGTATCAAAAGAACAGATGAAGGAATTTCTGTAGAAGAATTAATAGATAAAGCATGGACAGGAAATTACCTTTATGAAATTGATCCTCAAGATAATGGAAACCGACCTGGAATTTATCTTGAAACAAAACATCCAAAACTAGCTGTAGAGAAACTGCTCGCAGATGAATTAACCTCTTTAGGTTGGAATTTAAACACGAGTCTTAAAACGATACAAACTAAAGATAATAGAGTAGGTGTAGCCAATACAAAAGCAAGAGTAATTCTTCAATCCTTTTCATCTGAAAGTATTCAACAATTAGAAAAATATTTACCCAATATCCCAAAATGCTTTTTGTTGTGGAAAGATGATATGAAAGGAGAATTAAAAGAAACTTATAAACAAGTCATTCAATTTGCCCTAAACAACCATGTACAAATTATTGGAACAAGTATTGCTGGTGAACCAAATAATTATAAAGAATTAACGGCAATTTGGATGACTGATTTAATTCATAATTCTGGTTTACAAATTCATGCTTATACTTTTGATACCAATCAGCAACTAAATGAATATCAAAATAGGGTAGAAGCAGTATTTACTAACAGAGCAGATTTGGCTTTAAGCTTCTATAAAAGAGAGTCTAAGCAATCAACTGAGCGAATTTTAACAGATTTAGGCTATTAAAACAGAACAGAATGGAAAATAATAAAGACGGAAGACTCAGAAAAAATATACTACTTGGTGCACAAGTTGAAGTCGTACAAAAAAACCACCAACGAACTGGACAATTAACTCAAGGAATCGTCAAAAGACTACTAACCAATTCGCCAAACCATCCTCATGGTATAAAAGTGCAATTAGAATCGGGTGTTGTGGGTCGTGTGAAAAATGTGATAGATTAATTAGAATACTCGTCACGGCAAACATTTCTTAGTTTGATACGTTTGCCATGTAATATTTGTGTATTCGTGGCATCTTTTAATAAAACAGCATTGACTAAAGATCTCTCCACTATGGTCGAGATGACATCCGATTGTCATTTCGAGCGTAACTTTTGTCGAAGTTCTCTGTCATTTCGAGCGTAGCTTTTGCGGAGTCGAGAAATCTACATGACTTTTTGAATTATTCATTTCAATTAGATTATTCGTGTGTTCGTGGCTTTGTTAATCTCTTATAATTAATCCACTTCAAATATATTATTCGTGCTTTCGTGGCTTTTTTTAATAAAAAACAGCATTGACTAAAAGATCTCTCCGCTACGGTCGAAATGACAACGTACTGTCATTCCGAGCGAAGCCTAGCGGAGTCGAGAAATCTACATAGCTTATAGAATTATTCACTTCAATTAGATTATTTATGCATTCGTGGTGTCTATTATACTTTTCTTTGTAACTTTACTAACAACTTTAAAATCAACACCATGTGGAAATATTTTAGAAATAGAGTAGCCCAGATGAATATTTGGGATTGGGGCGCCATGAAAGTCTACGCCTTTGCAGTAGGGATAATAATAGGGGCATATTTTCCCGAATTTACAAAAAAGTATTTATTACTATTTATTGGATTCATAGCCATTACTTTTTTTTGGTTAGTTCACAGTTTATTTATTAGGAAAAAGCAATAGTAATTGATACGGTAATTAGGTGCCAAATATTCAATTTTACAAACTCTAAAACGACTTAGCGTCTCTGTGCCTTCGTGGTAATAATTCTTTGTTACTATTTAGCTTATATCAGCTTTCTTGTCAGTACTTAATACATGCTCAACTAAATAATAATTACGTCCATAATTACGACGTTTGTCTTCTCCTAATCGTTTGATAACCTGATTGGTTAATCGTATGACCAACTCTTCTTCTTTATTAGGGAAA
>JAOZLL010000100.1 GCA_029934835.1 Flavobacteriaceae bacterium
CTCTTTTTTCTTCTTTTTGTATTACTTCTTCAACAATGGTATTCCATTCGTGACAAGTTTTGCATTGCCCCATCCATTTGGCAGATTCTGCGCCACAATTTTGACAGAAGAAAGTTGTTTTGGTTTTCATTATAATTATTTTCACTGCTAAGACACAAAGGCGCAAAGGAAAATCAAATGATTAATATCAATTAAATAACTCTAAATTTTGTTGTTGAACAAACATAAACAAATTAGTCTAAAATCTTTTGTCTAATAGCCTTATGTCTTATTGTACTGCTTTAAATTGCTCTAAAAACTTGACATCATTTTCATAGAACATTCTAATATCAGGTATTTGATATAGTAACATGGCAATACGTTCTATTCCCATTCCAAAGGCAAAACCAGTATATTTTTTTGGGTCAATTCCAGCATTTTTTAACACATTAGGATCTACCATTCCACAACCCATAATTTCTAGCCAACCCGTTCCTTTCGTAATACGGTAATCAGTTTCAGTTTCCAAACCCCAATAAATATCTACTTCGGCACTGGGTTCTGTAAAAGGGAAGAAAGATGGACGTAATCTAATCTTAGATTTTCCAAATAACTCTTTTGTAAAATAAAGTAGGGTTTGTTTTAAATCAGCAAAAGACACATCGGTATCAATATATAAACCTTCAACTTGATGAAAGATACAATGTGAACGAGCTGAAATATCTTCATTACGAAAAACGCGACCAGGAGAAATGGTACGAATAGGTGGCTCATGATTTTCCATATAACGAACCTGTACTGATGATGTGTGTGTACGCAATAATAAATCAGGATTTTTTTCAATAAAGAATGTATCCTGCATATCACGTGCTGGATGGTGTTCTGGTAAGTTTAGTGCAGAAAAATTATGCCAATCATCCTCTATTTCTGGGCCTTCAGATACTATATATCCAATTCGAGAAAATATTTCTACTATTTTATTTTTTACAATTGATATAGGATGTCTAGATCCTAATTCTACAGGTGCAGCAGGACGTGTTAAATCACCATAAATAGTATTGCCACTCTCTTGGTTTTCAATAGATTCAGTTAAAGTAGCTACTTTATCAGTAGCCAAATTTTTGAGTTCATTTAAAGCTTGACCCACTGCTTTTTTTTGATCATTAGCCACATCCTTAAAATCAGCAAAAAGTGACTTTATTATCCCTTTACTTCCAATAAATTTAATTCGAAATTTTTCAATTTTATCAGCCTTTGAGGCTTTGAATTGAGTAACTTCTTCATGATATTTTTTAATAGTATCTAACATAGATTTTCAACAAAAGATGAAAGGCGAAATTACATTAATTTTTGAGATGTTTTGTTCTGATATTGGATTATCTATTAGATGAAATTATAGCTTTATTAGATATGAGAAATTGAAATAGTATCAATCTCAACACGTAATAACTGTAACTTTTCTTTACTAAAGTTTAATTCTGTTAGAATAGTAGTTTTTGTTTCCTTAAATGATTCTTTAAGGTTACTAAACATATCTTCATAATAGCTTATACCTTCTTTTAAATTACTGGCAAAAGTTATCAAGTATTTCTCTTGCTTTAAATCAAGAGATGCTTTTGTTTCCTCAAATTTATCTTTTAAATAGTCTATATAAATATTCAATTCTTTAACGAACATATTTGGTCTATCCATTCTAGCAAAATTTGATTTTCCATAGATATGGTTAGTCATTTCAAATAGACTTTTCAGTTTAGAAAAATAAGCCATATTCGGTCCTGGACAAACAGAAACTCCTTCACCTTCTATTTTAGTGTCAATTTCATTTACTAATAGGGCAGAAGTTCCTAATCCAACACAAATACAAGCTTTTTCAATAATTTTTTCAAATCGTTTTTTGTACTCATATTCTGTTACGTCTTCATTATCTAATTCTTTAACTTTTTGACGTTGGTATTGTCGAGAAGCGGTACAAATTGTTTTTTCTGTAAATTCTTTATTGGAAACTAAAAACTCTTTAGGGCAGGAACTTCCAGGTCTTCCATCATCAACCGCCTTCATTTTTTCCAAATCTTTTGTATTTCCTTTTAAGCTGTTAAAGGGAACTCCTAATGGAGAAATATTACTTAAATATAAGTCTTTTTCTTGTGCATCTGCTAGTTGTTGCAATGTTGTATCGTCAACAGTTGTAGCTTCAGGAACTAGTAAGAATGGTGAACCCCATCCAACAGAATCAATATTATAGTAATCTAATAAAAATTGGTGCTCTTCACCTGTACCAACTCCACCTTGAGCAGTGATTTTTAATTCTAATGTTGTTGATGGAACTTCACGATTTTTGTTTTCTAAAGCCCTTTTTAATATTTCGGAAACTTCTTTAACCAAGGCTTCACGATTTTCTTTAAATTCTTGTAAAATAGGTCCCATTAAAAATCCATCTGTCGCAAAGGCATGTCCTCCACAATTTAGTCCAGATTCTATGCGATATTCTGAGACCCACAAACCTTTTTTAGCAAAGAATTTACCTTGAATTAAAGCGGAACGATAGTCGCTAACTTTGATGACAATTTTCTTTTTAATTAGCCCATTTACATCAGGGTAGAAATCATTAAAGTTTTCCATATACCCATACAATCTAGGGCTCATTCCTGCAGACAGAATCACTGAAGAAGTTAAATCACTTTTAGCAAAACCTCTAAGTGCCGCATGTGCATCGTTATATTCAGAAGGTAGTTTTTCTCCTTTTAAGTAGTTTTCTTTATCTACTTTGGTCATGATATTGACATCAATACTACCAATTGATAGGTTGTCTTTTAACCAAGTTCCAATTTCTTGCATGCTTGGAACTTTGTCTATAAAGTTTATGAATTCTTGCTTTATCGTAGAACTATCAGGAAGCATATCGAAATACTCCATGAGTTCACTTCCTTTTTCTAAGGTGCTACTTTTTATTTTTTCAAAATTACCTTCTACTATCTTGTTTAATAAGTTTAAATAGGAGGTGATTCTTTTTGCTCTAAAGTCTTCAATTTTATTAGAAATTTCTTGATAAGGAATTTCAAATTTCTCAGAAAAAACTTTTCGTAGTTTTTCTAGAAGGATATCATCAACTAAAGAAACAACAGAATCGATACCATATTGAGCTACTTTTATGGGAGAATCTATGGTATACCCAATTCCCATTACAGGAATATGAAATGTATGTGCCTTTACCATAATTAATTATTTTTTAGAATGTTATAGAATATTTAGGTTTGAATATATTATATAAGTGGACGAAAATAGTGAAAAGTAAATGATAAATAACGTAAAATAAACATAAAAGTACCTATCTAATTTTTTTTATGTCCATTAATAATTATTTTATTAGTGTTTGTTATTCAATTTCAATGTCATATTTACTTAAAAGTCCATGGATACTTAATTGAGAAAACCTTGTTTTTTTCATACGATTCTTTTCGGGATCAATAGTAAAATTAATAGCAGTTCTAAAGTCTGTTTTTTCAAGAATTGTGTTATCAAAAATAGCAGCATTTAAATCACAATTATTGAATATTACTTTTGTTAAATTACTTTCGGCAAAATCAACTTCATTTAGTTTACAATCTGTAAAATGACTATTTTTAAGATTTAGCTTATAGAAGCTCGATAGATTTAGAGTGCAATTAGCAAAAGTAACTGATAATAAAAAGGGATTACATTCATCAAAATGTATTCCTAAAAGTTTACACGATCTAAACTTTACTGATTTTAATGCAGTATCTTTTATTTTACATAGTGATAAATCACAATCATCAAAGGAGCATCCTATAAATTGAATACCAGATAAATGCAAATTAGAGAAATTACAGTTGATGAAAGTACAGTTATCATATTCTACTTTTGCCAAAACTTCTTTTGAGAAATCCTGATTAATAAAGTCTTGATCTGTAATAAAACTTAAATTCATTTTTTGGTTTATATAGAAATCTGTCGATCAATTTGCTGATCTAATGAAATGAAAGTTTCTGTACGTGACACGCCTTTTATACCTTGAATTTGATGGTTTAATACTTGCATTAGATGTTCGTTATCCTTACAAAGTAATTTAATAAAAATAGCATAATTACCAGTAGTATAATGGCTTTCGATTACTTCAGGAATCTCTTTCAGTTTTTTAATAGCCTCATTATATTTACTCGATGTGTCTAAAAAAATTCCGACAAATGCCATTGTTTTATATCCTAATACTTTAGGGTTAATGATAAATTTAGAACCTTTTAGTAATCCTGATGCTTCTAATTTTCGTAATCTTTGGTGAATGGCTGCTCCAGAAATTCCTACCTCACGCGCTATTCCTAATATGGGAGCACGTGCATTTTTCATTAAATGCTTTAGAATAATTTTATCTATGCCATCAATATGTAAGCTTTTTTTACTCATTAGGTTGTAATTGAAAAGTAAAGATATAAAAAAAGGCAAGAATTAACTTGCCTTTAGGTTATTCATCTTCCATTGAAAAAGACTCCATCAGTTTAGTGGTATATTTTCCTGAAACAAATTCAGGATAGTCCATTAGTTTAATATGGAATGGTATAGTTGTTTTAACACCTTCAATAGTAAACTCTTCGAGAGCTCTTTTCATTTTACAAATAGCATCTTTACGGGTTTCACCAGTAACGATAAGTTTTGCAATCATAGAATCATAATAAGGTGGAATATTGTAGCCTGCATAAACATGAGAATCAACTCTAACGCCATGACCACCAGGTATATGTAATGTTTTAATTAAACCAGGACTTGGTCTAAAGTCATTATAAGGATCTTCTGCATTTATTCTACATTCAATTGCATGCATTTTAGGTAAATAATTTTTTCCTTGAATGGGAACTCCAGATGCTACTTTTATTTGTTCGTGAATCAAATCGTAATTTCCAATTATCTGTTCTGTAATAGGATGCTCGACTTGAATACGTGTGTTCATCTCCATAAAATAGTAGTTTCTGTGTTTATCAACTAAAAATTCTACAGTACCAGCACCTTCATATTTTATATATTCAGCTGCTAATACAGCAGCTTCTCCCATTTTTTTGCGAAGAGCAGGAGTCATAAAAGGAGAAGGAGCTTCTTCAAGGAGTTTTTGGTGGCGTCTTTGTACGGAACAGTCACGTTCAGATAAATGACAGGCACGACCAGTTGAATCACCAATAATTTGAATTTCGATATGTCTAGGATTTTCAATAAGTTTTTCCATATACATATCATCATTAGCAAAGGCAGCTTTTGACTCCATTCTGGCACCATCCCAAGCATTTCTTAATTCTTCTTTTTTCCATACGGCTCGCATTCCTTTTCCGCCGCCTCCTGCAGTAGCTTTTAGCATTACTGGATAGCCAATTTCTTCAGCCATTTTCTCAGCTTCTTCAAAAGTTGGAATGATTCCATCTGAGCCAGGAACAGTGGGAACGCCAGCTTCTTTCATGGTTGCAATTGCTGATGCCTTATCTCCCATTCTGGAGATCATTTCGGCAGATGCCCCAATAAATTTTATACCATGTTCTTCACATAGTTTTGAAAATTTTGCATTTTCAGCCAAGAAACCATATCCTGGATGGATTGCATCAGCATTTGTGATTTCAGCTGCTGCAATTATATTTGACATTTTAAGATAGGATTCACTGCTAGCTGGTGGCCCAATGCAAACAGCTTCATCTGCAAATTTTACATGTAAACTTTCTTTATCTGCAGTAGAATATACTGCTACTGATTTTACCCCAATTTCTTTACAAGTTCGAATAATTCTCAGTGCAATTTCTCCTCGGTTGGCTATTAATATTTTTTTAAACATAGTTTGTTAATTTAGAATTTAACATTTCGTCAAGCTTAATACGACGATTCATTTAACACTATTTATAATGAAATTACAAACTATGAGGGATCAACTAAGAATAAGGGTTGACCAAATTCAACAGGACTTGAGTCTTCAACCAATACTTTTACAATTTTACCACTAACTTCAGATTCGATTTCATTAAACAGCTTCATTGCTTCAACAATACAAACAATAGAATCTTCATTTACCTCGTCTCCAATATTAACAAACGTTGGTTTATCAGGAGAAGGTTTGCGGTAAAAAGTACCAATTATAGGAGAAGTAATAGTTAGATACTTGCTGTTATCTTCCTCAGGATTATCCTTATTATCTTGAGATCCAGTATCTGAAGTTTCAATAAATTGTGGGCTAGTTGCCACTATTTGCGGAGTCATCGCAGGTTGCATAATCATTTTTTCTTTAGCACCAGAACGAATACTAATCTTAATATCCTTCATCTCTAATTTTACTTCATTTACACCTGATTTTGCAACAAATCTGATTAAACTTTGAATTTCTTTTAAATCCATAATTATGGTTTTTG
>JAOZLL010000039.1 GCA_029934835.1 Flavobacteriaceae bacterium
ATGGATTATAAATTACCTTTTTCAATGGATGGAAAAGGTGAAGATATGTTCTTTTTATCAAACGGTCATATTACACCAGCTTATTATAGTGTGTTAGCACATAGTGGCTATTTTCCTGTAAAAGAACTAGATACTTTTAGACTTTTAGGGACACGTTTACAAGGACATCCTTCTTCACATGATGGTTTGCCTGGAGTACGAGTTGCTGCTGGATCTTTAGGTCAAGGATTGAGTGTGGCACTAGGTACGGCGCAAGCTAAAAAATTAGATGGTGACAATAGTTTAGTCTACACCTTACATGGTGATGGCGAACTGCAAGAAGGACAGAATTGGGAAGCGATACTCTATGCTTCTTCTAAAAAAATAGATAATATTATTATCAGTGTTGATTATAACAAAGCTCAGATTGATGGCTATACCGATGATGTGGTTTCGTTAGGTGATTTAAAAGCCAAATTTGAAGCCTTTGATTGGGATGTGGTAGATGTACTTAAAGGAAATGATATCGAATCAATTCTTTCGGGTATGAAAGAAGCCAAGGCAAAAACTGGAAAAGGAAAACCCGTTTGTGTGTTATTACATACCGAAATGGGTTATGGTGTTGATTATATGATGGGAACTTATAAATGGCATGGTAAACCACCATCTGACGAACAATTAGAATCAGCTTTAGCACAAAATCCTGAAACCTTAGGTGATTATTAATGACCAGTTTCAATGTTTATTTTTTATTCTAAAATTTTTTAACAATGCAACGATTATTTTTAGCCAGCACCTCAACCATTCACGGAAAACCTTATTTAACTTATATATTACCCGAATTACTGCAATTTTTTAAAGGAATTGATGAAATTTTATTTATTCCTTTTGCCCGACCAAGTGGTTTAACACATGATGAATATACAGCAGTAGCTCGAAAAGCTTTTGCAAGTATTAATATCAAGGTAAAAGGTTTACATGAATGTAAAGATCCTATAAAATCCATAAAAGAAGCTAAAGGTTTTTTTACTGGTGGTGGCAATTCGTTTGTCTTATTGAATGAGTTGTATCAGTTAAATGTGTTACCTGTATTAAGAGAATCTATTTTAAATGGAACACCTTATTTTGGAACAAGTGCTGGTAGTAATATTGCAGGTCCAAGTATTCGAAATACCAATGATATGCCTATAGTTTATCCACCGAGTTTTGACTCTATAGGTGTAATTCCTTTTAATATCAATCCACATTATTTAGACCCAGATCCTACTTCAAAACACATGGGTGAAACAAGAGAAACTCGAATCAATGAATATCAGTTTTATAATAAAATTTCTGTTATTGGTTTACGAGAAGGCAGTTGGTTAGAAGTAAACGGTACCGAAATAATGCTAAAAGGAGAATTAAATGCTAGATGGTTTGAAACGGGTAAAAAAACGATTGAACTCAATACAAATACTAAGATCGTATCAATATAGTTTTCTTAATTAAGGATGTTGTACAGCAATAAGAATCAATGAAGTTAATTTTTTCCATAATAATCCCGGTTTACAATCGTCCGAATGAAATTAATGAATTGTTACAGAGTTTGACTAAACAAACTTATTCAGATTTGTTTGAGGTGGTTATAGTTGAGGATGGTTCTGAACAAAAAAGTGATCAAATTATTGAGCAATATCGAGATCAACTTCAACTCAAATATCTTTCAAAGCCCAATACAGGAGCAGGATTGAGTCGTAATTTTGGGATGAAAAATGCATCAGGAAATTATTATATTATCTTAGATTCTGACGTGTTGTTACCTCCAACATATCTAGATACTGTTTCAAAACAATTACAAAATAATTATACTGATGCTTTTGGAGGTCCAGATGCTGCACATAGTAATTTTAGTACTATTCAAAAAGCAATTAATTATTCGATGACATCTATGTTAACGACTGGAGGTTTACGTGGTAATAAGAAAGCAAAAGCAAAATTTCAACCACGAAGTTTTAATATGGGTATCTCTAAAAATGCATTTCAATTAACTCATGGTTTTGTCGAAAGAAAAATTGGTGAAGACATTGATTTGAGTTTTCGGCTGTGGGAAAATGGATTTGAAACACAATTGATTTCAGATGCCTTTGTCTACCATAAAAGGCGAACCAGTATTACACAATTTTTTAAACAAACTTATCGTTTCGGTAAAGAGCGCCCAGTTTTAAATTCACAGTTTGTTGGGACTGCTAAACTTACCTATTGGTTTCCAAGTTTATTTAGTTTAGGAGTTTTAATAGCTATTATACTAGGCTGTTTTTCTTGTTTTTTACCCATATTATTACTTGTATTATATAGTATGGCTATTATTATAGATGCTGGTAGTAAGAATAAAAGTATCCACATAGGAATACTAAGTCTATTAACTACTTTTGTACAATTTTTTGGTTATGGAATGGGTTTTCTAAGAGGTCAACTTATATCATAAAAAAAGGCGAACTATAAAAGTAGCGCCTTTTTATAAGTTATGTTGTTATATATTGAAAGGGGAAAGGGTACTTAAGTTGGGAAAAACAATATACAACTTCAAAACATGATTACTTATACAGCAAGATTACAATAGAATACATTATCATCTCTTAACATATGTTTATAAATTAATTAGGAGACTAAATTATTTTTTTGAAGAAAATAATTTTTTTCTAATTCGACTTAATTGAATAGGACTAATGCCTAAGTGAGAAGCGATATGATATTGCGTAATGTATTTTTCAATATTAGGAGCTTTCTTTCTTAATAATTGATAGCGTTCAGTAGCTGATTTAGTCACATAATTTAGAATATATTTTTCAAGTTTAACAAGATAAAATTCTAATAATTTGCGATAAAAGATACAAAAATCATTATTTGTTTGAGCAAAATGAATCATGTCTTGATAACTAAATTCTATTATTTCACAATCTGTTAAACATTGTACTTCTATTTTTGCTTTTCTTTTTTGAATTGCAGCTGATGTAGAAGCAGAAAATGTCTTAGGAGGATATAGTGCTAAATTAAATTCTTTTCCATTTTGATCAAAAAAATAGGCACGAACATAACCTTTTTTAATATAAAAAATCTTACTTGGAATTTTATTATATGGACTTAAGATTGTACCTGTAGAATGCTTTTTTAGGACAAGTTTCTTTTTAAATTCATCCCAAGATTGAGAATAAATTGGCGAAAAAGTATTCATATGTGCTAAAAGTGATTCCAAAGTAATTAAAAATACGTTTGATAAAGTTACAATATTTTTAATTAAAAAAGAGTTTAATCAATAAATAGTAAACTTAGTGCATTGGGTCCTTCGCTAAATATTAAATCTAAGATGCTTAAGTTAGGGATAAAACCATATTTATCTTCAAAGACTTGCTTATAAGGGTTTGATGTATATTTTTTTTTAGATTTTGCTTCTACTAAAAAACGAAAGTCTTGAGAATTGAGATACTCTAATGAAAAGGAAGTGGTTTTACTATATTCAGCATTTAGTTGTAGCATATCAAAACTCAATTCTTGTGTTAAGAGTAAAAAGTCTAATAAAAAAATCTGTGGTTTTTCGTATAGTGGAGCTATATCATCTTCATAAAATTCAAAATAAGGAGACGAACGATAAGCATTTTGCAAGGATTTAAAATGATTTTTCTGCCATGGAAAACTATTTTCTATTTTTACATCTCTCGTTTTTTGACGTATACCATTATTGTGTAAAATAGGAATACTTAATGATTGTAATCCGTTTGGACTATAGATGTTAAACCTATTTCGATAAGTCTGTTTTTGATAATTATCAAAAACCTCAAAGATAATATGCTCAGCCTTGACCAATTGTTGAAATTGGGCAATTGGTGAAAAATAGGTTGGATGAAAAATCATGATATTTTATGCTTTTCTTTTCTTTTTGTAAAAGGAGTAACCCCATAAAAGGATTAAAAATCCTAAGAAATGTGGTAAGTAAGAAACTGGTTTTCCACTAGCATGAACCGTCGTAAACAAACGTTCTTTACGAATTCGTTTAAACCAAGATTTCGGATTTCTAGGATCTTGTTGTTCGATACTAAACCATAAAAATACAGGTTTTCCTACTACATGATCAAAAGGAACATATCCCCAATAACGAGCATCTTCAGAATTGTGGCGGTTGTCACCCATCATCCAATAATAATCTTGTTGAAAAGTATAAGTTTCTGCTAATTCTCCATTAATATAAATTTTGTCACCATCAATCGTAAGATTGTTTCCTTCATATTCTTCTATAATTCGTTGATAAAAAGGGATAGATTTGCTGTTTATTGCCAGTGTTTCCCCTTTTTTAGGAATGTATAAGGGCCCAAAATTATCTTTTGTCCATACGTATTGTTTGTTGTGAGGGAAAATTCTGTGGTTATACTTGCCAATTGTATCATTCATTTTTATTATTGAATCTGTACTTTTAGCTTTCCCAATTTTTCTAAAAAGGTTATCCGTTAAATTTAGTTTTACCTTATATTTATTTTCTTTTAAATTATAATTTCTTAAATGATTTTGATTAAATACAAAATTCGTTTCAATTTCTATTGTATTGTTATCCAATAATACAGCATCACGTGAAATATTTTGTATTTTAGAATCAAAATTATTTCTAGGTATGGAATAAAATCTGTAATACTCTTTAATATCATTTTTAATTAGGATTTTATCAGAATAATACTTTTTTGAATATACAATTGAGTGATACTGAGTTTTTGCTCGATCTGGTAAAACAGTTTGTTCTCCATTAATAAAGATGTAACCATCTTTTATCTCTAAAGAATCACCTGGAATACCGACACATCTTTTTACATAATTTGATTTTTTATCTAAAGGTTTATTCACATGAATACCTGAATTATCTCTAAAAAAACGAACCGTATCGGTTGGCCAGTTAAAGACCACGATATCATTGCGTTTTATCTTTTGAAATCCTGGAAATCTAAAATTTGGTGCACTTATCGAATTTACATACGAACGAAATCTTTTTCCAGTAAAAGGAATAGGCATTGTATCATGTACCATCGGTAAGGCAATCGGCGTTTTTGGAGTACGTGCACCATAATGAAACTTACTAACAAATAAATAATCACCTACTAAAAGTGATTTTTCTAATGATGAAGTGGGTATTGTATAAGGGCGCATAAAATAAGTATGCACCAATGTTGCGGCTATTATGGCAAAAACTATGGAAGTTACCCATTCACCAGTTTTGGTAAAAGGTTTTAATTGTCGCTCTTTTTGATACGAAACGTCTTCAATATAGTTGAGGTAATAAATATAAAAACCTAAGGTGAAAACTGTAACAAACAATTGACTCGTTTTTTCTTTTCCATAACTACGAACTGTTTCTACCCAAAAGGCAGGAAACATCATTAAATTCACAATAGGGATAAACAAAAGAATAACCCACCACCAAGGTCGGTTAATAATTTTTGTTAAAACATAAGCATTATAGATAGGTATTGCCACTTCCCAAACTTCTCTACCTGCTTTTTGGTATAGTTTCCAAGTTCCTAAAAAGTGAATGGCTTGTATGATGAAAAAAAATATAATCCAGTTTGTCATTTTTTTTGTTTTATGCTATTGGCTATTGGCTATTGGCTATTGGCATTGTTACTATTATCATTTGTTGTAAAATAATCTTATACGTTACAATATGTAAATTCCTTTAATACTATTTTAACCTTTATCTTTTAATCCCAACACATCTTTCATACTAAAAACACCTTTTTTGTCTACGATATATTCAGCAGCTAAAACAGCACCTTGTGCAAATCCTAAACGGCTTTTTGCGGTATGTTTTATTTCTATTTCATCAATTTCAGAGGTATATATTACTTGATGTGTGCCAGGAACTACATCCACTCGCTTAGCGGTAATTTTTAACTCCTTTTTAGAATCGTTGTCCAAGATCCAATTTTCTTTATCAGAATAGGGCAGAAGTTGCTCTGCTAAACTGATGGCTGTTCCACTTGGGGCATCTAATTTTTGAGTGTGATGTGTTTCAATAAGACTAGGATTATAGTCAAAATCTTGCATCAATTTTGCTAATTGTGTATTGAGTTCAAAAAACAGATTGACTCCTAAACTAAAATTAGAGGCATATAGAAAACTTCCCTTATTTTGAGCACAAATACTTACGGCATTATCATATTTATCTAGCCAGCCAGTAGTACCACTTATTATAGGAATATTATTGTTTAAAGCTTTACTGATATTATCAAAAGCAGCTTTTGGCATACTAAAGTCAATAGCAATATCAGCCTTTTTGAAATCTATTTCTTTTTTAAAAACATCTAGTTTTAAGACTATTTCGTGTCCTCTTGAAAGAGCTACCTTTTTGATAGCCTTTCCCATTTTTCCATATCCTAGTAATGCAATTTTCATCAGCTAAAATGTATAAGTAACACTTGCTGCAAATGCAGTTTTACTACCAATAGGTTCGTGAAAAAGTATTGGAGAGAAGCTAAGATTGCTATCGGTATTATGAAATTCAAGATGTGCGTCTACACTTGCCCATACAATTTGTAAAACATATATTCCCGTACCTATAAGTAAAGACAAATCTCTATCTTTTTTATGATATTTTTGAGCACGTTGCAGTACATCTAAAGTTAACGTAGGGTATTGACTAGTATCACCTTCTCCTAATTTATGAAGCTTAAAAGCATCTCGATATTCATGATATTGATTGTTGTTATAAATATAATAATAGGTGCTGGCTCCTAAAGCGGCATATACTACAGGAATCTTCCAATATTTTTTATTATAAGCATGTCCAAGTCCTGGTAAAATGGCACTGTAAAATGCTGCTTTAGATGGTTTTAAGGCAGATAAATATATTTCATTTTCAGCAATACTGTCCTTAATAATGATTTTATCATTTTCTTGGGCAGTAGTTTTAATTAAAGAACTAACCATAAATGCTATGAGAATAAAAACTCTTAACACTATTTCAAGAGATTTTTAATACGAATAAAGTCTTCCTTTGAACTAAAAGGAATGCTGATATTTCCTTTATTTTTACCACTTATCTTAATACTCACATTGTTACCAAAAAATTGATTAAATGAATCAATATTTTCTTTTACAAATGTGGGATGTATTGCTTTACTGATTGTTTCTTTAGATGTGGGATTTTTAGACTGTTTAACTAACAACTCGGTTTGTCTTACAGATAATTTATCATGAAGTACATTTTTATAGATAGCTAGTTGAGCATCAGTGTCATCAATATTAATAAGTGCCCGACCATGTCCCATACTAATAAATCCATCTCGCATACCTGTTTGTATGATAGGATCTAGTTTTAATAAACGCAAGTAATTGGTCACAGTTGAACGTTTTTTACCAACTCGTTGGCTTAATTTGTCTTGTGTTAGTTTGATTTCATCAATTAATCGTTGGTAAGATAAAGCAACTTCTATAGGATCTAAATCTTTACGTTGAATATTTTCAACTAATGCCATTTCGAGCATTTCTTGGTCATTTGCTATCCGAACATAAGCCGGAATAGTTTCTAGTCCTACTAACATAGAAGCTCTAAAACGACGTTCTCCTGAAACTAACTGAAAATTGTTTCCCGAGAGTTTACGAACGGTGATTGGTTGAATAATTCCTAATTCTTTAATGGATGCTGCCAACTCTTTAATGGATTCCTCATTAAAATGCGTTCTTGGCTGAAAAGGGTTTACTTCAATAGATTGAATATTTAATTCAATAATGCTTCCTACAATTTTAGCAGCATTTTTGTCACTTGCAGATGAAACGCCATCACTGGTATCTTGTAGTAAAGCAGATAAGCCTCTACCGAGAGCTTGTTTTTTGTTTGATTTAGCCATTGTTTTTAATGATTTCGTTTGCTAAGCTAATATAATTTTTTGCTCCACGACTAGTTGCATCATAGGCAATGATACTTTCACCATAACTAGGAGCTTCACCTAATTTAATATTTCGTTTAATGATTGTTTTAAAAACCATATCCTCAAAATGTTTACGAACTTCTTCAACTACCTGGTTGGAGAGACGTAAACGAGAGTCATACATAGTCAATAATAAGCCTTCAATATCTAAATCTGGATTGTGGATATTTTGTACACTTTTTACTGTATTTAATAGTTTGCCTAAACCTTCTAAAGCAAAATATTCACATTGAATGGGAATTAGAACCGCATCAGCAGCTACAAGTGCATTTAATGTTAGTAAGCCTAATGAAGGTGCACAATCTATTAAGATATAATCATATTTATCTTTTATGCTTTGCAATGCTTCACGCATTTTATATTCCCTCTTTTTTTTATCGACGAGTTCTATTTCAATGGCAACCAGATCAATATGTGCAGGAATAATATCTACATTAGGAGAAGTTGTTGATACAATTACTTCTTCAGCTGAAACAAGATGTTCCAGCAATTGATAGCTACCTTGTTCTACTGATTCAACATCAACGCCCAAACCTGAAGAAGCATTCGCTTGAGGATCAGCATCAACCAATAATACTTTCTTTTCTAAAACACCTAATGAAGCTGCCAAATTAACAGTGGTAGTTGTTTTACCGACGCCACCTTTTTGATTGGCTATTGCAATAATTTTACCCATAAATATAAATAGTATTCAGTCGTGGTAAAAGTACAATTTTTTGTTTGTTACCAAAAATAAAAATATAAGATTAGGAATAAATTAAGAAGTCGTAACAATGGGTACGATGTAAGGCTCTTTTTATCGTCTAATTAATACTAAGTTGATAAATGTAAAGTAGGTTCTTAGTAATATGATATAATACAATATCTAGTCACCAGATTCGTCTTCTCTTTCCTTATGCTGTTTTCTTGCTAAATCTTGCATATCCTCATGACGATCACTTTCATCCATAATTTCAAGACCTAGGAGTGTTTCAATAGCATCTTCTTGTGTGACAATACCACTTACAGAACCATATTCATCAAATACAAGGGCTATATGTTCTTTATTTTCTATTAATTTTTCAAATAAATCAGCTACAGATTCATTACGCATGGTGGTAATAATCTCTCTTTTAATAAATTTTAAAGGTTTATCCCCATTTCCTGCAATTATTGCATCATAAAGTTTATCTTTTAGGAAATAGGAAGTAATATCATCGGGTTCTTCTTTGTATAACGGAACTCTAGAAAAACGTAGTTCAGAATTTTCATCATAAAACTCTTTGATAGTTTGCTCTTCATTTGCTGTTAACATTACTGATCTTGGCGTCATAATATCGTTAACAGGAGTATCCTTAAAGCTTATGATATTTTTAATGACATTACTTTCTTGTTCTTCAAAAACACCTTCCTCTTCAGCAATTTCTGTCATTGCTTCAAAATCCTCTCGACTAAAAACACTGCTTCCGTGTACTTCTTCTTTTCCAATTAGTTTAGTCGTAAATAGAAGTATCCATAATAAGCCTGTCCATTTTAAAATAAAAACAAAGACAGTTAGTGCAGTTGTAGTAAAACCTGCCAATTCTTTCCAATATGTTGCTCCAATAGTTTTTGGAATAATTTCAGAAATTAATAATATGGATAATGTCATTATTACAGAAATGATAAAAACCATATTACTATCTCCATCACCAAAGTAGCTTTTTGCTTGTGCTCCTACTAATAATGCACCTACAGTATTGGCAATAGTATTAATAGTTAATATTGAAATTAGTGGTCTGTCAATATCACCTTTTAATGTCTCTAATTTATTGGCAAAAGATTTATCATCTTGTTTTGCTATTGTAACAAAAGATGGAGTAATACTTAGCAAAGCTGCCTCAAGGATAGAACACAAAAAAGAAAAAAATATGGATAGCAATCCATAAGTAATCAGTAAACCCATTTTTTAAGTTAGATAATTATATAGCAAACATACATAAAAAAATCAATCAAAATATTCATTAGCTCAGAAGTTATGAGGTATTGATGTTGATAATTATTGGTTGTGTAATGAGAAAATCATACACAACCAATAGTTTTATTCTAAATTATGCTCTTTTTGGAATCTTTTCTAAGATTTCTAATAAATAATTCCAGAACTTTTGCGTTGATTTTATATTGGCACGTTCATCTGGTGAATGTGCTCCCTGAATGGTTGGACCAAACGAGATCATATCCATGTCAGGATAGTGTGTTCCTAAAATACCACATTCTAATCCAGCATGACAGGCTACTACATTTGGTTTTTCATCAAACATATTGGTATATACATCAGTTAAAACACCTAAGATGGCTGAATTTACATTGGGTTGCCATCCTGGGTACGAGCCAGAAAAATCTACTTCATATCCTGCTAGTTCAAAACTAGATTGCAAAGCTTGAGCTAAATCCATTTTGCTTGATTCTACGGATGATCGTGTTAGACATTCAATTAAAATATTTCCATTCTCAACGGTAATCTTTGCAATATTATTTGAGGTTTCGGTTAAGTCTTCCATATCAGGACTCATTCTATACACGCCATTATGAGCTGCATAAATAGCTTTAATAAGTGTAATCTGACTTTGAGTATCCATTGTCTTTGTGGCAGGAACTTTACATTTGTTCAGTATAATTTCTAGACCAGCATCCATGGTTGCAAATTCTTTTTTGATATCTTTTGAAATAGCTATAATTTTATTTTCAAAAGCTTCTTGTTTTGCTTTAGGAACGACTAAGACAACATTGCTTTCTCGTGGAATAGCGTTACGTAAACTTCCACCATTTATACTAACTACATCTATTTCAAAATCAAAAGTTTCAAATAAGAGACGGTTCATGATTTTATTAGCATTACCTAATCCTTTGTGAATATCCATTCCTGAATGACCACCATTTAGACCCGTAACAACTAAACACATGGTTACTGTATTGTCTAAAACACTTTCTTCTTTATAGTTGCCTTTTGCCGTTACATCAATTCCACCAGCACAACCCATATCAATTTCTTCATCATCTTCAGTATCTAGATTTAAAAGAATTTCTCCATCTAGATAACCTGCTTGTAAACCTTGTGCACCAGTCATACCCGTTTCTTCATCAATAGTAAATAAACCTTCAAGAGCAGGATGTGGAATATCAGTAGATTCAAAAATACTCATAATTGCTGCTACACCAAGTCCGTTATCAGCTCCAAGAGTTGTACCATCAGCTTTTACCCAATCACCATCAATAATCATTTTAATTCCTTCTGTGTCAAAATCAAAATCAGTATCGTTGTTTTTTTGCCATACCATATCTAAATGTGATTGTAAAACAACAGTTTTACGATCTTCCATACCTTTAGTGGCTGGTTTTTTTATGATTACATTTTGGATTGGATCTACAACTGTTTCCAGACCTAATCTGTTTCCAAAATCAACCATAAATTGAATAACACGTTCTTCTTTTTTGGAGCCACGAGGAACTGCATTTAAATCGGAAAAATTATTCCATAAGGCTTTTGGTTCTAGATTTCTTATTGCTTTGTTCATAATAATGTTAGTTATAAAGTTAAAAGTAGAAAGTTAAAAGTTCTTGCTCAAGAAGTGTTTGTACTTTACAAACTTTAAGAACTATACAGACTTTTCACTATTGGGCAAATTTAATACTTTTATTGATACATCTGTTTTCTAGTTGTAGAATAATCTTGTAATATTGCAAGATTGAAAAATAGTACATGAATTACGCAGAAAATATATTAGGAACTATCGGAAATACGCCTTTAGTCAAACTCAATAAAATAGTAGCAGAAATAGATGCTTTGGTGTTGGTGAAAATGGAGACTTTTAACCCAGGACATTCAGCAAAAGATCGGATGGCGCTTAAAATGATTGAAGATGCTGAAGCAGATGGTAGACTAAAACCAGGAGGAACAATAATAGAAGGAACTTCTGGAAATACAGGTATGGGATTGGCTTTAGCAGCAATAATTAAAGGTTATAAATGCATCTTTGTGATTGCTGATAAACAGTCAAAAGAAAAGGTAGATATATTAAAAGCAATGGGATCTGAAGTTGTGGTTTGCCCTTCTGCAGTTGAGCCAGATGATCCAAGATCTTATTATTCAGTATCGAAACGATTAGCGGAGAAAACACCAAATTCTTGGTATGTAGATCAATATAACAATCCGTCGAATGCACAAGCACATTACGAAAGTACAGGTCCTGAGATATGGAAACAAACGGATGGAAAAATTACTCATTTTGTTGTAGGAGTTGGCACTGGAGGAACTGTTTCTGGTACGGCAAAATATTTGAAAGAAAAAAATCCAGCTATTAAAGTTTGGGGAATAGATACTTATGGTTCGGTTTTTAAAAAATATCATGAAACGGGTATTTTCGATGAAAAAGAAATCTATCCTTATGTAACGGAAGGAATTGGAGAAGATATTTTACCAGCTAATGTAGATTTTTCTTTAATTGATGGTTTTGAAAAAGTAACCGATAAAGATGGTGCGATTTATACACAGAAATTAGCCAAAGAAGAAGGTATGTTGATGGGAAATTCCGCAGGGTCAGCTGTTAAAGGTTTGTTACAGTTAAAACATCATTTTAAGAAGGATGATGTTATTGTGGTATTATTTCATGACCATGGAACACGCTATGTTGGGAAAATGTTCAATCAAGATTGGATGAATAAAATGGGTTATGTTGAGTAGAAAGTTGAAAGTTTGTAAAGTATAAAGTTAAAAGTTGTCAATGGATTCATATTTAAATAAGGTATTTTATAAATCGGCAGAGAACATGGCCGAAGTTCCTGATAATTCGGTGGATTTAATTGTTACATCACCGCCTTATTTTAATATCAAAGATTATAGCAAGGATGGCTATCAAAATGAAAAACATTCTGAAAGTCAGCACAATGATATGGGTGCATTTGATAGTTTTGAGCAATATCTTGAAAACTTATTAAAAGTTTGGAAAGAATGTCAACGGGTTTTAAAACCCAATGGAAAACTCTGTATTAATGTACCGTTGATGCCTATGCTTAAAAAAGAGGTAAATACCCATTTTAACAGGCATATTTACGATTTACAAAGCGAAATACAACATACCATTCTAAGAAATACAAACTTATTCTTGATGGATATGTATATTTGGGAACGCACCAATTGGAGTAAAAAGCTAATGTTTGGCAGTTATCCTTATCCACGAAATTTTTATGCTCAAAATGTATTGGAATTTATCACTGTTTATGTAAAAGATGGAAAATCAACACAAGCTGTAAATAAAGAGGCAAAAGAAAGAAGTAAACTAACTCAAAAAGAGTGGACAGATACAACCTATCAAATTTGGCGAATTCCAACACCTAATAAAGGAGATGTTGGTTTCGGAAAACATTCGGCATTAATGCCAGAGGAGATTGTTAGACGTTGCGTAAAACTCTATAGCTTTGATAGTGACGTGGTTTTAGATCCATTTACAGGAAGTGGAACAACCTTAAAAGTAGCTAAAGAAATGAATCGGAATTTTGTAGGTTACGAATTATACGAAAAATACAAAGAAGTAATTGATGAAAAGATTGCAATTGCAGAGCAAAAAAAGCAGATACTAGGTTGATACTAAGTTGATGCTGAGTTGATTCTAAGTTGATATTATTGTAACAGTATCTTTACAATTGAAGCTAGTATCCACAACATCCATAGAATCCATAGCATCCACAGTATCTATAGTATCAGCTAATTGTATTCCTTAACTTCAAAAAAATATAAACATATAAAAAACGAATATGCCCGTTACTGAAAAAGATCTTGTTTTTATTTCCATCACTCCAGAGATGGAAGTTTTTGCTGAATATACTGCCAACAAACGCCAATTATATGAATATCCACGTGCTGGTTATGGAGATTATAATAATAGAGGCATTTCCAAAATAAAAAACGGAATTCTTGGTGAACTTGCTTTCCTAGAATATATACATTCCTTTTTATCAAAGGTCACTGTATCACTTGATGTAAAAAAGCGTTGGAAAGTTTTACACGAAAAAGCAAAATTTTCCTATCATCCTGTTATTGGAAATTTTGATGGTGGTTTTGAATTTAAAATAGGGGATAAGACTATTGATATTAAAACCTACGAAACCAATCAGGTATCTGTCAATCAAATCTTTAAGGGGTTGAAAGAGCAGGGAAGACCACTGAGTCTTTTTATTGATAAATCGCAAAATACAACAGCATCTATTTATATTCAAGTTTTCAGAATGAATGATAAAAAGATGTGTTTGGCTGGCTTTCATAAAGGATTGCCTCAATTAGCTACCTGGATGCCAAAACCTGCATATACCTGTGCGGTACCTTTTCTACAAAAAATGGATGATTTATTTGATTTAATTGCTTTATAATTGAGTTCGTAAAGAAATTAGTCCGAATTATTTGAATAAATCAAGTTAGATAGTTTTAAAGTTAAATTTATTTTCATAAACCAGACAAAACTACTTTTTTATACTAATATTTAGACTAGCCTAAAAATATTTTTTATATTTGTATAAAATATTTTTTATGTTAACTAATTCTGAGGAAAATTATCTTAAAGAAATCTATAATTTGGAGGAGTATTTCAATACAGAAATCAATACCAATCTTATCGCTAAAAAAATAGATGCCAAAGCTTCATCAGTTACTGATATGCTAAAAAAATTAGCCAATAAGGACTTGTTGATTTATCAGAAATATAAAGGAGTAAAACTAAATACAAATGGAAAAAAGAAAGCACTTTCAGTTATAAGAAAGCATAGACTTTGGGAAACCTTTTTAGTAGAAAAATTAGACTTTAATTGGGATGAAGTTCACGATATTGCCGAAGAATTAGAACATATTCGATCAGAAAAATTAACCAATCATTTAGATGCGTTTTTAAATTTTCCTGTAGTAGATCCACATGGACATCCCATTCCCAATAAAGAAGGTGATTTTAAAAAGATGGAAACAATTTGTCTTTCTAATCTAGGTATTAAACAAGAAGGTGTTCTTGTAGGTGTTAAAAATTCATCCGATACTTTTCTTAGATTTTTATCAAATAAAAATATTTCCATAGGTTGTAAAATAAAAGTAGTACATAAAGAAGAATTTGATAACTCACTTAGCATAAATATTGGAAATAATCAGTTTAATATATCTGAAAATGTTGCCAATAATCTATATCTAAAAAAATAAAAATGAAATATAACCCATATATAGCTTTACTTCTGTTTTTAGGTATTAGTTTGTTACTTTATTATATATTCAGACCTAATAGAGGCCTGTATTTCTTACTTAAAAAAAGTTACAGATTAAACAATAAAGTTGCTATTGAAGATATTTTAAAATTATTATATCATAATCAAACGAATAATAATTCATTAACAGCAAATGATATTACAAATAATCTAAATTTTTCCCATTCATTGATTATTGACAGTATTAAGAAAATGATGGATAGTGATTTGATCAGTCTAGAAGGAGACACTATAAAACTTACAAATTCTGGTAACGAATACTCGCTACGTATCATTAGAGCACATAGATTGTGGGAAAAATATTTGTCGGAGAAAACAGGGTTTCATAATAGAGAATGGCATGAAAGAGCTGAAAAAAAAGAACATGAATTAAGTGTAGAAGATACCAATAAACTTTCAGCCTTATTGGGTAATCCAAAGTTTGATCCACATGGAGATCCAATTCCTACAAGAACAGGAAAAATGGCTTTAAAACAAGGAACTCCTTTGTCAAATCTAGGTGTTGGATTTGTAGGTAGAATTATTCATATAGAAGACAAGCCAGAGATAATTTACAAACAAATTTTAGCTGAGAATATTCATATCAATTCCATTGTTCGTGTCATTGAAAATAACACTACTCGGATTGTTTTTCATTCAGAAGGAGAAAAGTTTGTATTAGCACCTATTGTTGCAGGAAATATTACTATTTCTGTTTTAGAAAAAAAGAAAATAGATGAAGAAAATGTTACTCGTTTAATAAGTTTGAAAGAAAATGAAACTGCTACAATAATAGGGCTGTCAAAAGAAAGTAGAGGCGAAAATAGAAGACGATTGCTCGATTTAGGTTTTGTGAAAGGTGCTTCTATTCAGATTGATTTATTGAATCCATTGGGTGATCCAAAAGCATTTTTAATAAAAGGAACATCTATTGCGATACGAAAAAATCAAGCATCAAAAATTTTAATCAAAAAGAACTAAAATGAAAAAATCTAGTAATAGCGTCTGTGATACATGTGCTCATTTTAATCCAGATGGTTTAAAAAAATTAGGAATTAAAACCAGTGATTTTGATTTTGTTGTAGCACTTGCTGGGAATCCAAATACAGGAAAAAGTACTGTTTTTAATGCATTAACAGGATTACGCCAGCATACAGGCAATTGGCCGGGAAAAACAGTTACTCGTGCAGAAGGTGCATTTGAATACAATCAACAAAAATTCAAATTAATTGATTTACCTGGAACCTATTCGCTATTATCTACATCAGAAGATGAAGAAGTTGCTCGAAATTTTATACTCTTTGGAAAACCAACTGTAACCGTAATAGTAGTTGATGCCAGTAGATTAGAGCGTAATTTAAATTTAGTACTTCAAATTTTAGAAATTACAAATAAAGCTGTTTTATGTCTTAATTTAATTGATGAAGCAGAACGAAATAACATTCAAATTAATACGAGAATTTTAGCAAAAGATTTGGGCATTCCTATTGTACCTACAAACGCAAGACTTCAGAAAGGTATTCCTGAATTAATTCAAACCATAAGTGAGTTAGCTAATAACAAGATAAAATGTAAACCTCGTAGGATTAAAAATATTCCTAAAGATATTGAAAAAGCAGTACAAGAGTTAAGTAGTGCTTTGGAACAAGAATATCCAGCAATTACCAATAGTAGATGGATCGCTTTTAGATTGTTAGAAGGTGATACACAAATAATTGAATCTCTAGAATCAGGTGAAATACTAGCATAATGAGTAAAAAAAATATAGATAATATAATTGCATTAGCTAAAGACTTACGCTGGCAGATTGGTGATGATTATCATGATAGTTTAATAGAGAGTATTTATGCGGATGCAGCAGAAATTGTAAATGATACCGTTACAAAAGATAAAGAAAAATCGAAATTTAGATTAGATGCTAAAATTGATAAAATTGTAACTAGTAGAATTTGGGGTTTTCCTATTATGCTATTAGTTTTAGGAGTGGTGCTATGGTTAACCATTATAGGTGCTAATTATCCTTCTTCACTATTAGCTGAATTATTATTAGATAGCATTCATCCTGTCTTAAAAAACTTGGGAACATCTATTGGTTTTCCTTGGTGGTTAAATGGTTTTCTATTTGATGGCGTTTATTTGGCTGTCGCATGGGTTATCGCCGTTATGTTACCACCAATGGCAATATTTTTTCCATTATTTACACTTTTAGAGGATTTTGGTTACTTGCCAAGAGTTGCTTTTAATATGGATGCCCTTTTTAAAAAATCGGGTGCTCACGGAAAACAAGCCTTAACAATGAGTATGGGTTTTGGTTGTAATGCTGCAGGAGTTGTGGCTACTAGAATAATTGATAGTCCAAGAGAACGTTTAATTGCCATCATTACCAATAATTTTTCATTGTGTAACGGACGCTGGCCAACACAAATATTATTGGCGACCATTTTTATTGGTGCTGTAGTTCCAAAATCTTATTCGAGTTTTGCTTCTTTATCGGCAGTCATCGGAATAGCGGTTTTAGGTATCTTTTTTATGTTTTTCTTTTCCTGGGCACTGTCAAAAACCGTATTAAAAGGAGAAGTTTCTACTTTTAATTTGGAATTACCACCTTACCGACCACCCGTATTTTGGAAAACAATTTATACTTCTTTAATCGATAGAACACTTATTGTATTATGGCGTGCAATTGTATTTGCAGCACCAGCAGGAGCAGTAATTTGGTTGATTTCTAATATTTATATTGGTAATGAAAGTATTGCCGCTTGGACGGTTTATTCCCTAGATGGATTTGGATTTTTACTAGGCTTAAATGGTGTTATTTTATTGGCATATATTGTTGCAATTCCTGCCAATGAAATTGTTATTCCAACCATATTAATGCTTACAGTAATGGTTAGAGGAATTTCAGGAGGAGAAGGTGTAGGAGTAATGTTTGAATTAGACTCTGTTACTGGAACAGCCGATATTTTAAGAGCGGGCGGATGGACCTTGTTAACTGCAGTTAATGTAATGCTATTTAGTCTATTACATAATCCTTGTAGTACAACTATTTACACTATCTACAAAGAAACAAATAGTATGAAATGGACTGTAGTTGCATCAATCTTACCTGTAATAGCGGGCTTTATTGTCACCTTTTTGGTTGCACAAGTTTGGAGAATATTAGTGTAAAATACAAGCTTAATACATTCCACAGCATACTTATATTTGTCCTCTAAGAGTAAATGAAAACTACTTATATTAGATTAACTCATTTATAATATTTTTATAAATTGCAGTAGTGAAAACAAAGCTGTATTGTATTCGTTTTGTGTCGAATTAATAAAAGTAATTGAAATGGAAATACTAAATTTATCTAAACAAAATATTCAAGATGAACATATATGTTGTGCTATAGGTGATAAGAAGTCCCGAAATGGTTATGATAAGAAAAAGCAATGGCTTAAGACGCAGTTTAAAAATGGGTACAATTTTCAAAAAGTTAATGTTAGGGGTAAAGTTTTTATTGAATATGTACCAATAGAACATTCTTGGCTGCCCTTATCAGGTGAAAATTTTATGGTTATTAATTGTTTTTGGGTAGCTGGGCAATATAAAGGACAAGGTAATGGGAAGAAACTTTTACAACAGTGTTTAAATGATACAAAAGATATGGATGGTATTATTGCAATCTCAAGTGATAAAAAAAGACCATTTATATCAGATCCAAAATTCCTAAAATATCAAGGTTTTGAAATTATTGATGAAGCACCACCTTTTTTTAAATTATGGGGACTAAAAACTAACAAAAAGGCTACTTTTCCAAAGATATGAG
>JAOZLL010000101.1 GCA_029934835.1 Flavobacteriaceae bacterium
TTTCAACAAAAAATTAAAGCAGGTGAAATAGGATCCTCTGCCATGCCACATAAAGTAAATCCAATTGATTTTGAAAATGCAGAAGGAAATTTAGGAGTTGCCAACGCATTATTAGAACATCTATCTGCAAAGTTGCCCATCTCACGTTTACAAAGAGATTTAACAGATTCTACCGTTCTACGAAATGTTGGTGTACCATTTGCACATACACTAATTGCTTTTAGCTCAACTTTAAAGGGTTTAAAGAAACTAATTGTTAATGAGGAAATGATTAAAAAGGACTTGAAGGAGAATTGGGCGGTAGTTGCCGAAGCCATTCAAACGATTTTAAGAAGAGAGAATTATCCAAATCCGTATGAAGCTTTAAAAGAATTAACTCGAAAAAATGAAAAAATAACACAAGAATCTATTCATATATTTATTGATACTTTAGATATTGATGCTTCTATTAAAACAGAATTAAAAACTATAACACCTTTTAATTTTACGGGGATATAGTTATTAATAAAATAGTAACTAAAAAATGTTTAAAAAAATCCAAATAATTATTGTTCTTGTTGTTTTTATTTCTTGTGAAAAAGAGAATACTCTTAATTCAGTGAATAATAATTCAACATTTATAACGGCTGTTGACATTTCAAGTTATCCTGAAATCTCAAATTCTAATCCATTATTTTATGATTTAGATGGAAATCAAAATAGTTTTTTGAATATCCTTAAAGAAAATAAAATTAATACTATTCGATTGAGACTTTGGGTAAATCCTAGTACTGAGCACTCTGGATTTAATGAAGTTAAACAGTTCTCCCAAACCTTGAAATCTTATGGGCTTAGAACTTGGATAACACTTCATTATTCTGATACTTGGGCAGATCCATCTCAACAAGAAACCCCAGTAAACTGGCAGGGAATAAGTTTTGCTGCGTTGAAAGATAGCGTATACGAATATACTAAAAAAGTTGTGGTTGAATTACAACCAAACTATATTCAAATAGGTAATGAAATCAATTCTGGTTTACTTCATCCTAGTGGCCATCTTACAAATAATCCTCAACAATTTAAAGAATTGATGACTCGTGCGATTGTGGCAGTAAGAACCTATGCAACCGATACTAAAATAATCTTACACTTTGCAGGTCTTGACGGATCTGATTGGTTTTTTAACCAAGTAAATCAATTAGATTATGATATTATAGGCTTGTCTTATTATCCAATCTGGCATGGAAAATCTTTAAACAGTCTCAAAACTAAAATGCAATATTTAAGTGAAACGTACAACAAAAAAATAGTGATTGCAGAAACAGCCTATCCTTTTACACTTAATTGGAATGATTGGACAAATAACATTGTAGGTCTAGACGAACAGCTGATTTTACCCGAATATCCCGCAACAATTGAAGGTCAAAGACAATTCATCAAAAAGATTAAAATCATTACTAAAGAAGTAGAAAATGGAATTGGATTTTGTTATTGGGGAGCTGAGTTAATTGCTTGGAAAGGAAATCAATCTTTGGATGCTTCTCCTTGGGAAAATCAAGCTTTATTTGATTTTGATAATATAGCCTTACCTGTATTAAGAGAATTTATTAATGAATAAAAAACAGTAAACTTTCAACATTCAAACTAATTAACACAAGAGTAAAAACTTTGAACTTTGAACTTTCAACTTTATAAACTTTAAACTAAAACCATATGCCTTCAGGATTTTTTGCACTTTTTGATGATATCGCTACATTAATGGATGATGTAGCTGCAATGAGTAAAATTGCTACTAAAAAAACAGCTGGTATTTTAGGAGATGATTTAGCCGTCAATTCAGAGAAAGCCACTGGTTTTTTATCCGAAAGAGAGTTACCAGTTATTTGGGCTATTACAAAGGGATCTTTTCTAAACAAAGTGATTATTTTACCCTTAATTATTCTTTTAAGCGCCTTTGCTCCTTATGCAATTATCCCTATTTTAATGTTAGGTGGTTTATATCTAGCCTTTGAAGGTGCCGAAAAAATATATGAATTCTTTTTTCCACACAGCCACGATTTACATAATACAGAAACCAATTCTTTTACAAAAGAGGAAATTTTACAAATAGAAAAAGACAAAATTAAATCAGCAATTATTACTGATTTCATTCTATCCCTTGAAATAGTAATTATTGCCTTAAGTACGGTAACTGATAAACCGATATCAATTCAAATTCCAGTATTAATTACTGTTGCCGTAGTTGCTACAATTGGTGTTTATGGAATAGTTGCGCTCATCGTTCGTATGGATGATTTAGGTTTTTCTCTAATTAAAAAAGGAAAAAAATATAACAAGAAATTCATAACTAAAATAGGCTCTTTTTTGGTAGCATCATTGCCTTGGGTTATTAAGATATTAGCTGTTGTGGGAACCCTAGCTATGTTATTAGTCGCTGGTGGAATATTTGTACATAACTACCATCAATTACACGATTTATTACATAACTTCCCATCACTTTTAGCTGAATTAATGGTCGGGATTATTATTGGAGCTATTGTGTTAGGTTTTGTTAAGCTATTTTTATTTTTTAAAACTAAGATTACTTTTAGAACATCTTGATTTAGTAATAAATCATCAAAAGATTCACTTTTTCTGATGATATTACCTTTTGTTTCCCTTTGGGTATGATGAATTTCACCAAATTCTTATCAAATTTTCTTAAGAGAATAACAGCTAAATCATTAAATATCCTAAAATAAGATACATAATAGTTGTTATCACACCAGCAATTAAGGCATAAGGCAATTGTGTTTTAACATGATCTATATGATCACTTGCAGATGCCATTGATGAAATAATTGAGGTATCTGAAATTGGCGAACTATGATCACCAAAAACTCCGCCACCCAGTGTTGCTGCAATAACCAATGTAACATCTGTTCCATGAATAGTAGCAATTGGAATTGAAATAGCTAACATGATGGCAAAAGTTCCCCATGAAGTACCTGTTGAAAAAGCGATAAAAGAAGTGATAACAAATACTATCATTGGTACTAATTCAGGCGAAAGCCAATCTTTAGACCAATTAGCAATAAATTGCCCAGTACCCAATTGATTGCAAGCATCACTTATTGCAAAAGCCAATAACATTAATAGTGCTAATGGCATTAATTCACTAATCCCCTTTAAGGTTAAATCAACCATTTCTTTGGTTTTCATGATTCCTTGAATCCTGTATAATACCATCGCTACAAAAATAGCAGCAATCACTGAATATAAAACTGATGAAGAGCCTGAACCTTTACCAATTGCTTGGAATATATGATCAGAAAGAGACTCATAATTGGTAACCTTACTCCATCCAGTAAACACCAAATTAGCCGGCATCATTAAAACCATAGTTGACAAGGGAACAATCATGTTATAAGTCTTTGCTTTAATCCCTTCTTTGGGTTTATAACTGGTGATTGTGTCCGAAATCATTGGTTTAGCATCATCATTTAATAATTTACCTGTTTCTTTCGTCCGTTTTTCTGCTTTAGCCATTGAACCAATATCTTTCTTAAATACGATGACTAAAAAAACAATTATCAATGCCAAAAAAGGATAAAAATTATACTTAATAGATTGCAGCATAGTTGCAAAAGGATTCTCTATGTTTTGAGTTAATAACAATCCCATAATAAATGCACCCCAAGCATTAAACGGTATTAATATTGAGGAAGGTGCTGAACTTGAGTCAGCTATGTAAGCTAATTTTTCTCTCGGTATTTTTAGTTTGTCAAATATCGGTCTGTACAATGTCCCAACTGTTAGTGAACTTATACTAGTTTCTACAAAAAGAACAACACCTGTTAATAAAGCTAAAATTTGAACAATAACTCTGCTATAACCTTTCTGTTTTTGTTCAAAGTAGATAACTAGTTTATTAATTCTATTTACAAAACCCTCTACTCCTTTTGAATATTGAATAAACAATAATAAAGCACCCACCAAAGCACTAAACATAATGGTTTTTGTATTACCTTCTGATTTAAATACATTAACCAAACCTTCAATAGCTGCTACCGTTCCTTCTAAAAAGTTCCAATCGTTCATAATAACCCATGCAGACCATATCCCAAATAGTAGAGCTATATACACTTGTTTGGTTCGCAATGCAAAAACAATAGCAATTAATGGTGGAAGAATCGAGAGAAATCCGTAGTTATCCATAAGTATAGATTGTTAAAATTTATTTAATATAAAAGATGAAATAAAGGATACTTAGATATTTGTAATACACACTAATAACATCAATCATCAAAAATATGAATTTTTTAAAAAAGCACATTCTATTAACCTGAGTTATTAACTTTAGTTATTAATCATATTCTGTATTTAAAACTTGTAATACCATATCTAATTCCTAATTTGCAATGATCTTTTTTAATGAAAACTCTGTCAATAAGATATTCCCCATAGATTAAACTCCAAAATATAAATTGCCAACTAAACATACTTTAAAAGCAGAATTATTTGAGAGTTTTATATCTTTGCAGACAAATTAACACCTATCTTTTGTATTCAAAAATACAACATAGTATTCTGATTATAATTTTAATTATAGTTTTTCAGCTACCAAGTTGGTTGCAATTAGCACATAGTTTTCAAGATCATAGTCATATACATATTTATGACACTACAGGAACAACCAAGCATATTCATCAACAATTTGACAATAATTGTGGTTTCCAACACCAACCTGTAAACTATAATTTTACTTTTGAAATAGTTCTTTTTGATTTTTCTTTTAGTACCAATCAATATCATATTTCAACATTAGTAGCTTCAAAGTTATCCTTACAAAAAATAGTATTTACCCATTTAAGAGCACCTCCTTTTATTTTCTAATAATTTAGATTTCCCCATAAATCATTGCTAATAATACAATTAGCACCAATCAAATTATAAAAAATGAAACGAGTATCCCAAATTTTGACACCCAAGGAAATGATTAATAGCGAACACCATGTGTTACCGCTAAAAAATAAATTATAAACACATGAAAAAAATATTATTTGTTATCCTATTGATAACAACATTTCAGAGCATAAAAGCTCAAAACACTATACAGGGTAAAATTATTGATATTCAAACAAATGAACCTATTCCTGGAGCATCTGTTTATATCGTAAACACCCAAAAAGGGACAACAACCGATTTTCAAGGTAATTATGTCCTTACTAACATTCAAGAATCTAAAATTAAACTTGCTTTTTCTTTTACAAGTTATGAGGAGAAACAAATTGATATTCACTTTGATACACCAAATAAAGAACTCAATATTGCTTTACACGAAAGTGTGTTTGAGCTAGATGAAGTCATGCTTTCGACACCTTTTAACAAGCTACAAACCGAAAATGTGGTTAAAGTATCTTATAAAAGTTTAGCATCCATGCAAAGGAAAGGAATTCAAAATTTAATGGATGGTGTTGCACAAATAAGCGGTGTTACCCAAATGAGCACAGGATCTGGAATCAGCAAACCTGTTATCAGAGGTTTGACAGGTAGTCGTGTTTTGGTGTATAATCAAGGAGTACGATTGGAGAATTTTCAATATGGGGATTTTCATGGTATCGGAATTAACGAATCAGGTATTGGTAGTGTTGAAGTTATCAAAGGTCCTGCTTCCCTACTCTATGGTTCAGATGCCGTTGGTGGTGTTCTGTATTTGGTTCCTGAAAAATTCGCCCAAGCAAGCGATACTAAAATAAATATCAAATCGCAATATACATCCAATACATTAGGTGTAAATAGTACAATTGGTGTGAAAACTTCTCTTGATAATTTCCAGCTTTTGGCTCGTGGCGCCTTTAATACGAATGCAGATTACGCTGTAGCAGATGGTGATCGAGTGACCAATTCGCGTTATAATGATCGTGATTTTAAAGCAGGAATTGGTTTTAAAGGAGATAATCTTACTACAGACATCCGTTATAACTTTAATCGTGCTGAAAATGGTATTCCACATGCTATTGATATACAAGAAACAACCCATAAAGTCACTGGTAAGCATCAAAGTTTAGACAATCATATTCTAAGTATTAAAAATGATATTGACTTAAAAAAATCAAAAATCAAAACAAATATTGGTCAAACTTGGCATAAGCGCAGCTTAATTAATGAAGGAAGTACGCTAATTGGGATGCAATTAAACACACTTAATTATGATGTTAAATGGTATTTACCCAATTGGGATAAACTAGAATCGATTGTGGGCGTTCAAGGAATGTATCAAACCAATGAGAATTTTGGAACTGGTTTTCTA
>JAOZLL010000102.1 GCA_029934835.1 Flavobacteriaceae bacterium
GCCGCAATAAGGCTTTTGTGCGTGCCTTGCTCAATAATTTTTCCTTCTTTTAATACCACAATTAAATCTGCTTTTTGAACAGTGGAAAGACGATGTGCAATGATAACAGAAGTTCTGTTTTCCATCATGTGTTCTAAGGCATCTTGCACCAATCGTTCTGATTCAGTATCTAGTGCAGAAGTCGCCTCATCTAGAATCATAATTGGTGGATTTTTTAATACTGCCCTAGCAATAGATAAACGCTGTTTTTGTCCACCTGATAATTTGCCACCAGCATCACCAATATTGGTATCATAACCTTGAGGTAATTTTATGATAAAATCATGTGCATTTGCAACTTTTGCCGCTTGAACAACTTGTTCATCAGTTATATTATCCAAACCAAAAATAATATTATTTCTAACGGTATCATGAAACAAAATTGCATCTTGAGTTACTAGACCCATCATTCCACGTAAGGATTTTTTACTTATATTTTTGATATCATTTCCATCAATATAAATCTGACCTTTATTTACATCATAAAATCGGGTCAACAACGCAGCAATTGTCGATTTACCACTACCCGACTGCCCGACCAAAGCAACTGTTTGCCCTTTTTTAACCCTTAGATTAAAATCTTGTAAAACCCAGTCTTCTTCATATTTAAAAGATAGATTTTCAAAATGTATCACCTCATTAAAAGATATTTTTTCTATTGCATCATCTATATCATCAAGCGGATTTTTTGTTTCTAATACTTCTAACACACGTTCAGCAGCAGCATTTCCTTTTCGTACGGAATATACTGCTTTAGAGATAGCTTTTGCAGGAGTCAATATATTATAAGCCAATCCCATAAAGGCAATAAAAGATGCTGCATCTAGCGTATTTTCTAGCAAAACCATACGACCACCAAACCATAATAAAGCGGCAATAACTACAATTCCTAAAAACTCACTAGTTGGAGAGGCTAAATTTTGACGGTTTAATAATTTATTAGATATATGATAAAAGCGTTGAGTTGATTCTTTAAAATGATTAGAAAAAAATTCCTCTGCATTAAAACCTTTTATAACTCTTAATCCTCCTAAGGTTTCATCTATTAATGATAAGAAAAAACCTTGTTCTCTCTGAGCAATCGTTGAGTCTCGTTTTAAACGTTTTCCTATTACTGAAATAATATATCCAGAAATTGGAATAAATACAAAGACAAAGAAAGTGAGTTTTGGACTTAATGCCAACATCCCAATTAATGTAAAAATAATAGTTAGAGGTTCTCTAACAATTAACTCAAGTATGGATAAAAATGAGTTTTGTACTTCTGCCACATCACCAGAAATACGAGCCATCATATCTCCTTTCCTCTTTTCAGAATAATAAGCAAGATGCAAGCGTATTGATTTTTCGTATAAATCATTACGGATATCTTTTAATACTCCATTCCTAAGAAAAGTAATAAAAAACATGGCTGCATAATTGAAAATATTTTTTAATAAAAAGATTCCTATGATTAAACCTACCATATACAATAATGCCGTCATTTGTCCTTTTTCATCTGTCATAATTGTTATTTGATAATTCATAGTATCAAAAACAAAATCTTTAAGATTTTTCAAGCCATCCCAGACGGGTTTTACACGTAGTGCGGTTTCTTTTTCAAATAGTACATTAAGCATTGGTATCAATGCCATAAATGATAAAACACTAAATAATGCATAAAGAATATTACTCCCTATATTTAAAAATCCATAGATTTTATAAGGGATTACGTATCGAATTATTTTCTTAAAGTAGTTCATATTTTAAGCGCAAAACATTTGATTTATTTCACGCAAAGGACGCAAAGAAATACGCAAAGGACGCAAAGAAATTTTTATTTAACAATAATTTACAGTTTCATATCCTTAATAATACGCTGTATTTTTATGTCTAGTGCGTTTTCTACTTTTATGGCATCGCCAATATTAGATAAAGAAGTATTTACACTGAAATAGAATTTAATTTTCGGTTCCGTTCCACTAGGTCTAGCAGCTATTTTTGTACCATCGGCCGTGTGATAAATTAGCACATTAGATTTTGGTATTTCTATAGCTTTTGTTTCTCCTGTTACTAAGTTTCTAGCTTCAGATGATTGGTAATCATAAAGCCAAGTTACGGGCGAACCATCAATTACTTTTAAAGGATTATTGCGTAAATCAACCATCATTTGAGCAATTTGATTGGCTCCTTCAATTCCTTTTTTAACAATAGCAATTAAATATTCTTTATAGAAACCATGCTTTACATATAATTCTAAGAGTTCTTTATAAAATGATGAATTAGCAGCTTTAGCATCACTAGCAATTTCACAAGCCAATAAAGCAGCCGTAACCGCATCTTTATCACGATTAAAATCACCTACCATATAACCGAAACTCTCTTCTCCACCACCAATAAATTCTTGTTTGCCTTCAGCATCACGAATCATCTTAGCAATCCATTTAAAACCTGTTAATCCAATCTTGGTTTCTACACCATAACTGTCACCTATTACTTGAACTAAATCTGTAGATACAATGGTAGAACCTATAAATTGCTTTCCATTTAGACGTCCTTCATGTTGCCATTTTTTTAATAAAAAATCATCCATCATACACATGGTTTGATTTCCGTTGAGTAATTGCATAGCTCCATCTAGATTACGAACAGCAATACCAATTCTATCAGAATCAGGATCAGTTCCTATAACAATATCTGCACCAATTTTTTCCGCTAAATCAGTTGCCATTTTTAAAGCTGCTGGTTCTTCAGGATTTGGAGAAGCTACGGTTGGAAAATCGCCATCTGGTATGCGCTGTTCTTCGACAATATGTAAATCTTTATAACCTGCTCTTAATAAAGCTTCAGGTATCAATTTTATAGAAGTTCCATGTAAAGAAGTAAATACAACTTTAAGGTCTTTTCGTCCTTTTGTACTATCAAATGTACCATTTTCTAGTGATGCTTTCCAAAAGGCTTCATCAATAGTCGCATCTAAATAAGTCAATAGACTATCATCTGCATCAAATTTTATTTCATCAAAACCTAAACTTTTTACATTAGCTATGATTTCTTTGTCTTCAGGTGGCACAATTTGTCCGCCATCATTCCAATAAACTTTGTACCCGTTATATTCTGGTGGATTGTGCGATGCTGTCAACACAATACCTGCATCACAATTAAGATGTCTAACAGCAAAAGACAATTCGGGAGTTGGTCTCATATCATCAAATAAAAATACTTTTACTCCATTTGCTGTAAAAACATCTGCAACCAGTTTAGCAAACGTATCCGAATTGTGACGACAATCATAGCCAATTGCTACTTGCAATTGTTTATTAGGAAAGCATTGTTTCATATACTGAACCAAACCTTGAGTCGCTTTTCCATAGGTATATTTATTCATTCTGTTGATTCCTGCGCCCATTATTCCACGCATACCACCTGTTCCAAATTCTAAATCCTTGTAAAAACGATCGGTCAATTGATCTGTTTCATTAGCATCAATTAAATCTTGAATTTCTTTTTGAGTGACACTATCGAAAGGTGCTTTTGTCCAGTTTTTTGCTTTTTTAAGTATATCCATTATAATATGCTTTTACCTCACGCAAAGTCGCAAAGTTATATGTTAAATAATTTTATAAATTGTTATTAATTGTTTTAGATATTTTATAACGTTCTACTTCTGTACTGGTTCGGACGATAATTTCGCCTAGAAATCCTGCTAAAAAGAAAAAAGTTCCTATTATCATCGTAGTCATAGCAATATAAAACCACGGATTATCAGTCACCAAACGAGTTGGAGTATAATAATAGTACAATCGAAGTAATTTAACCAAACCAATATAAAATGCTGAAAAGAAACCGATCATAAACATAAATGTTCCTAAAAGTCCAAAGAAATGCATAGGTCTTTTAGCAAATTTTGACACAAACCAGATTGTGATTAAATCTAAAAATCCGTTGATAAAACGGCTGATTCCAAACTTGGTTACACCATATTTTCGTGCTTGATGTGTTACTACTTTTTCTGATATTTTGGAAAAACCAGCATTTTTAGCAAGAACAGGAATATAACGATGCATTTCACCGTGCACATTTATGTTTTTTATTACCTCTTTATCATAAGCTTTTAAACCACAGTTAAAATCATGAAGGTGTAAACCTGATGTTTTTCGTGCTGCCCAATTAAAGAATTTTGAAGGAATATTTTTTCTTAATTTAGAATCATAGCGTTTCTTTTTCCATCCTGAAACTAAATCATTTCCTTCGTTTTTGATCATCTCATACAACTCAGGGATTTCATCAGGGCTGTCTTGTAAATCAGCATCCATCGTAATAATTACATCACCTTGTGCCATTTTAAAACCCGCATGTAAAGCTTGTGATTTTCCGAAATTTCTTTGAAAACGTATACCTTTTACATTAGAATCTTTTGCTGACAAATCCTCAATAACTTGCCACGAATTATCGGTACTACCATCATCAATAAAGATAATTTCGTAAGAATACGAATTGGATTGTACCACACGTACAATCCAATCATATAATTCGGTTAGTGATTCGTCTTCGTTAAGTAAAGGAATTACTATGGATAAATTCATCAATTAGTATAATTTAAAACTGGATTTCTTCTTTTTTCATGAAAAGTCCAGCAATTAGAGATACAATAAGTCCAAAAATTAAACTCAAGGCTAAACTCATTGCAATAATGATACCTGGGCCACTAAATTTCTTTGACATTTCTAGTGCTTGTTCTAATTGCTCTTCTGGCATATCTGGAAATTTCTCATACATGGTTTGCTCTTGAAATGCTGCCATTTGTGTCATATACTCAGGTTCAATTACATACATTAAAAGCATTTGATAAATAATTCCAATAATTGATGCAACAAGAGCAATACCTAAACCAATTTTAATTGCTTGACCCAATCTTAATAAACCTTCGTTATTCGATTTAAACTCTATAATTCCATAAACCATTAAAACAATAAAAATTACCGCACCAGCTGTTGCTACACTCCAATGTGGTTTAAATAAGTTACCAAATGAATAGTTTAACAGATTAACTATTATTGATAAAATTCCTATATAAAACCCATAAGTTAACATCGTTTTTGTTGCTGTAGTTTGATTTTCCATTTTATATATGTGTTAGGTTAGTATCTCACAAAGATACCAATTAAATTCATATTTAAAAGGTATGAATTATGGAGTATATAAAGATCCTATTCGGAACTATGATAACTTATGATGATACGTATTTATACTAATTATTTGAATTGAAATCTGTAACTTTGTTTTCTAAAACATTCAAAATGAAAAACTTTATAAATAAACTACCTAAAGCTGAGTTACATTTACATATCGAAGGAACCTTTGAACCCGAATTACTCTTTAAAATTGCCCAGCGCAATAAAATTGAAATTCCTTTTAAATCAGTTGAAGAACTACGTGAAGCCTATCAGTTTGATTGTTTACAAGATTTTTTAAACATTTATTATCAAGGGGCAAATGTATTGCAAACCGAAGAAGATTTTTATGATTTAACTTATGCTTATCTAGAAAAATGTGATTTACAAAATGTTAGACATACCGAGATTATGTTTGATCCACAAACACATACCGAACGTGGTGTTTCATTTGCAACTGTCATTAACGGAATTTCAAAAGCCTGTGATGATGCCAAAACAAACTTTGGCATTACCTCTTTCCTTATTATGAGTTATTTACGTCATATGACTGAAGAAGAAGCATTCGAAACACTCAAACAATCCATCCCTTTTAAAGATAAAATTAAAGCGATAGGTTTAGATTCTTCCGAAAAAGGAAATCCACCTTCAAAGTTTCAAAAAGTTTTTGAAGCCTCTGTAAAAGAAGGTTACATTCCATTAGCCCATGCTGGCGAAGAAGGCGATGCCGATTATGTTTGGGAAGCCATTGATCTACTTAAAATAAAACGTATTGACCATGGTAACAATTCATTACAAGATGATAAATTAGTTCAAGAGATCATCAAACGAGATATTGCATTAACCGTTTGCCCGTTATCAAACAAAGCACTACAAGTTGTCCCTGATTTAAAAAATCATCCGCTTAAAAAAATGATGGAACTTGGTTTAAAACCTACTATAAACTCTGATGATCCTGCTTATTTTGGTGGACAAGTAAATCAAAATTATATTGAAATTCAAGAAGCTTTAAATTTGACGAAACAAGAATTGTATGAATTGGCTAGGAATTCGTTTGAATATTCTTTATTGGA
>JAOZLL010000040.1 GCA_029934835.1 Flavobacteriaceae bacterium
CTTGAACATTATAAAGTTTTCGTCCTCTTATATCAATAATCTCAAGATAATTAATACTTTCAAATTCATTTATAAAACGAATTTGTAAAAACTCAGTTGCTGGAATGGGAAAGAGTGAGATATAACTTTGACTAAATTCTTTGTTTGAAAGAACATCTATTACTCCATCATTATCTGCATCATCACAATAGTTTTCCAAATACCACACTTGTGCTCCATCCTCAAAATCATTCCAACCTGTACTGCATTTATAGTTAAAATCACTTTCTGGTCTAACTGTAATGTAAGTATCTGTAACTTCTAAATTGGGCATAATTCCCATGTCTATCTGGTTAGCACTACCATTACCTAAAGCTACATCTGCAGCAGTAGTATTTTCCTCAAAAACTAAATCCGTCATGGCATGGATCAAACGATTAGTACTATAAACATCCAATGCATCATAAGGTCTGTAACCATCACTATCAATTCCCGTATAACAAATATAATGGTTGGCTTCATAAGAATAAGTAACAGTTGTACCATCATATTCAAAATCATAAGTATGCGTTGAATCTGAATCTGATTGAACTATAATGAAGTCCTTATCTGCTTCGGGTATATTTATCACCTGATAAAATGCTCTTGTCGCTCTAGGATCCGTATTATAGGTTTCACCAGAAGTAGCAAAATCATCATAACTTTGAAGTACTACTAGTTTAACGTCTGTTGGATAATTTTGGAGTGTCGTAGCATCAACTAATAGTGCAAACCACGGAGCAAGCATCATTATAAAACGCCCATCGGCTCCCCAATTCAAATCTCCAAAAACTTCATTCCCTAACCAAAGAGTAGAGCCTGCACCATAAGAATGTCCCATTAATCCAATTTTTGAAGTATCAATCCAATCACTATATAAATTTGTTGCTTCTTGCATCATAAAAAGTGAGTTGGCATAACTTGTTTGAATATTTCCTGGCTCTAAATTATAAATATCAACCACAGGATAGCCTAAACTTGTAATATATTTAAGAATTTTATCATAGGTATAAACATCTCGACCCCATCCATTTATAAAAAATACGGTTGGTTTTTGAGTTGCGTTTTCATTGGGATGGTAAAATGTAACTGTACCTTTATTTTCATAATCTACACTTGCTTCTCGAGTATAATTATTAGCTCCCCAAGATCCATAACCATCTATGATTCCTCCACTTTGATCATCTAAATTAGGGTATAAATTTTGTGCCGTAGTATTGACAAAAATTGCCATAAATAGGGCAATCAAAAAGTTAATTTTGTTCATTTTTTGGGGTTTAAATTATTTCTAAAAGTATTTTAAAAAGTGAAATCAATTTGCAACTAATACTGCATAAAGTATTTTTCAAAAAGTTTATGATCATCTCCTCGCATTTCCATAACTACTTTTTTAGATTCAAAATTGAATTTCACCAAGCCATAACTTTTTTGAAAAACCACTTCCGAAACCCTATAAGGATTTAATTCTCCCGAAAAACGAGAATAAGAATGTGTCAAACCACTTGATGTAAAATCGATTAATGGAAAGTTTTTAGCACCAATTTCTTTTTGTGAGATTTCTGAAATATGTCTGTCTCCAGATAAAATAATTACATTTTTGGCTTGACTACTTATAATAAGGTTTTCCATTCTTTCCACTTCATGAGGCATAGTTGTTCCCCAAGCCTCAAATCCATGTTTATTTGAAAAAAATTGAATACTGCTTACAATAACATTAAAATCTGCTTCAGAATCTATAAGTTCATCGTGTAACCATTTCCATTGTGTTTCACCGAGCACTGTCCCTTTTCCATAAATATTTGGTTTATAGCGTTTTCTAGTTGCGGTATCTTCGGTTAAAGCAGTCCTAAAATAACGGGTATCTAAAAAGATAATCTTAATTATATGTTTTTCTATTTCATATATTTTACTATAATAAGTTCCTATACGTTCTCGTCGGATATCATTGTCAGGAACATCTAGAAAATCTAGAAATAAATCTTGAGAGGCTTCCTTTTTTGGATATTCTTTTCCACCATCATTCATCCCATAATCATGGTCATCCCAAACTCCTTGTATTTCAATAGTATTGATAAAATTTTGATAAGTGGGTTTGCTCTTTTGCGTAGCATAACACTTTTTTAAAATATCCATATTCTCCGTGTCACAATAAATATTGTCGCCTCCCCAAATCCAAATATCAGGTTTATCTAATATAATATCATCCCATAAATCATTGATTTTACGCTGATTATCTCCAGAACCAAATGCAATAGTAAAATCAAATTTTTCAATACTAGTAGAAGGAGTTTCTCCTTTAGACAGAACAGGTTTAGATGAATTACAGGCTAAAAATCCGAAAAATAAGCTAAGAATAATGATTCTCTTCATAAAAAATTGTTTAAAAGAACAAATATATAGTTTTACGATTAAATCATTGTTAATTAAAAAAACAAATTCCTAATTTATTCTATCTTTGTCTGCTATGACAAGTAATGAATTTTTAGAAGTCAAAGAATTATTATCAGTTCCAAAAAACATTGTAATAGTTCCCCATAGAAATGCTGATGGTGATGCCATTGGCTCTTCGTTGGCAATGTATCATTTTTTAAACGATAAAAATCATAATGTAAAGGTCGTCAGCCCAAATGATTATCCTAATTTTTTAAAGAGCTTACCAGCAACAGAATCTGTTATCAAATTTGATAAACAAAATGGGCAAGCAAAGAAAGCAATCAATAAAGCTGATCTTATTTTTCTTTTAGATTTTAATGAACTTGGTCGAGTTGGAAACGACATGCAGAATTTTTTAGAAAAATATGATGGAATATTTATTATGATTGACCATCACCAACAACCAAGTGCTATTGCAAAATATTTATTTTCTGATACAAGTGTTTGTGCAACAGCCCAAATGGCTTATCATTTTTTAGAAAATATTAAAGAAATCAATGCAATAACTCCTGAAATTGCCACTTGTTTATATACTGGTATTTTAACTGATACAGGTTCTTTTAGATTTCCCAACACAACACCTACTACCCATAGAATAGCAGCAGAATTAATAGAAAAAGGAGCTGACAACGCTAAAATTTATAATAATATATATGATACTAATTCATTTAGTCGTCTGCAGTTATTAGGACAAGCTCTAAAAAATTTAGAAATATACCCAGAGTATAAAACAGCATTTATCACCTTAACAGATAAAGAAAAAAATGCAAATGATTTTCAAAAAGGTGATACTGAAGGAATTGTAAACTATGCTTTATCAATTAAAGATATTATTTTTGGAATAATCTTTATAGAAGATGTAGAACAGAAAATAATTAAGATTTCTTTCCGTTCTAAAGGTAGTTTTTCAGTAAATCAATTTGCCCGTAATCATTTTCAAGGAGGTGGACATGATAATGCTGCTGGTGGTCGTTCAGATGTTTCAATGGAAGAAACTATCAAACATTTTATAAATTTGTTACCACAATACAAAGAAGCCCTAAATAATTCTTATGAAGAATAGTTTATTAATTCTAAGTCTTTTTATTCTTGTAATATCTTGTGCCAATCCAAAGCCGAGAAAACCAGTAGCACATACTGGAGGTCTGGATTTATCACAATCAATAGAATTAAACAAATTATTATTTGAACAAGAAGTAACACTTTTTAAAAAATATATACAAAAAGATAGTTTGCATCATTATACGGCTTCCCAATATGGTTTTTGGTATACCTATGAAGTACAAAAACAAACTGATTCCATAACATCAACTAAAGGTGATGAAGTTTCATTTCTTTATAGTATAAAAGATATTAATGATCAAAGCATTTATTCACAAAAAGAATTAGGAGAGAAAACATACCTCGTAGATCAACAAGATTTTATGCAGGGAATCCAAGAAGGAATAAAATTGATGAAAGTTGATGAAAAAGTGATATTTTTGTTGCCATCTTATAAAGCCTATGCCGTTTATGGTGATGGGAATAAGATAAAACCAAACACACCTTTAATTGTAACTGTAGAATTAACAAGCATTCGAAAACAATAATCAAAAAAATAAAATTTATGAAAGTTATTAAATTATTCAGCTTAGCCGTATTTGTATTAGCCCTAAGCTCATGTAAAACAGCTAAATACCCAAATCTTGAAGAAGGTATGTATGCAGATATACAAACCAATAAAGGAGATATCGTAGTACAATTAGAATTTGAAAAAACACCAAATACGGTAGCAAATTTTGTCTCTTTAGCCGAAGGGAATAACACAGAAGTAGATGAAAAATATAAAGGAAAAGCTTTTTATGATGGTATTATATTTCACCGCGTAATAAAAGATTTTATGATTCAAGGTGGTGATCCAGATGGTAAAGGTAGTGGTGGAACAGGTTATAAATTTGAAGATGAATTCCCCGTAGACGAAGAAGGAAATTTTCAGTTAACGCATACTGGAGCTGGAATTTTATCTATGGCAAACTCAGGAAGAAACACCAATAGTAGTCAATTCTTCATCACACACAAAGCAACGCCACATTTAGACGGGAAACATTCTGTCTTTGGTCATGTGATCATCGGACAAAATATCGTTGATAGCATTGCTAAAAATGATATCATTAATAAGATTGAAATAATACGAAATGGATCTGCGGCTAAGAAGTTTGACGCACCTAAAGTATTTTCTGCACATATGATATCTTTTCAAGAAAAACTAGAAAAGAAAATAGCTGAAAGAAAAATTGAATTAGAAAATGCTAAAAAAGCACAAGAACAAATGGCAGCATTCTTTTCTGAAAAAGAATTAAAAGCAAAAAAATTGGCTTCTGGATTAAAAATGTTTACTACAAAAAATGGAAGTGGTGTTAAACCAAGAACAGGTACAAAAGTAAAAATTGATTATGCAGGATTTTTTAAAGATGGTCGTCTTTTTGACACGAGTGTCTTAGGTGTTGCCAAAAAATTTAATCAATATGATGAACGTAAAGACCAAGCCAATGCATACCATCCTTTTGATATGGTGTATAGTAAAGAAGCTAAATTAGTGCCTGGTTTTAGAGAAGGTATGCTAAATATGGAATATGGTCAAAAAGCAATCTTATTCATTCCATCTCATTTGGCTTATGGCGAAAAAGGTGCAGGAAGAATCATCCCACCAAATACAGACTTAGTTTTTGAAATTGAAATTGTGGATGATAGAGAAAATAAATAGTCCTATTTATTCAAATTTATTTAGAAACAACTACTTTTTTAAATTTAATAAAATAGAAGCCACTTCATACGGAGTGGTTTTTTTCTGAGCCAATAACTGTAACTGCTTTTCTAATTCATTTTTAACCTTTTTATCCGTGTAAAACTGAGAATTAAGTTGTTCATTAATAGCATCATACAACCAAAACTGTTCTTGCTCCTTTCGTTTTTCATCAAATGATTGGTTCGACTTGGTTACTTTAATATAATTTTTAATTAATTGCCATATTTCAAGAATACCAATATCATTTAAAGCACTACATATTACTACTTTTGGTTGCCAAGTATTACTTTTTATCGGATAAAGATGTAAGGCATTTTCAAAGGCATTTTTCGCAATTTTGGCAAATTTAATATTGTCTCCATCTGCTTTATTGATGACAATACTATCTGCCATTTCAATAATACCGCGCTTAATTCCTTGTAACTCATCACCAGCACCAGCTAGTTTTAATAGTAAGAAAAAATCAACCATAGAATGTACAGCTGTTTCACTTTGACCTACTCCAACAGTTTCAATTAGAATCACATCAAAACCGGCGGCTTCACAAAGCAAAATCGTTTCTCTAGTTTTTTTAGTAACTCCTCCAAGTGTTTTACCCGAAGCTGAAGGTCTAATATAAACATTTGGATTTCTAACTAAAGTTTCCATTCTAGTTTTATCCCCTAAAATACTTCCTTTGTTCAAACTACTACTTGGATCAACGGCTAAAACAGCAACTTTTATTCCTGCATGAGTTAAATGATTACCGAATGTTTCTATAAAAGTACTTTTTCCAACACCAGGAACACCAGTTATTCCAATTCGGATACTATTTCCTGAATGTGGCAAACATTTTTTCACAATCTTTTGAGCGATTCTTTGATGCTTTTTATTTGTACTTTCAACCAACGTAATGGCTTGACTTAATGATGTAACTTGTCCTTCAAATATTTTTTTTACATATTCAGATGCCGTCAAATCTTTTAAACGACGTTTCTTTATCTTTTCTACAGATACTCTACTGGTTTTATCTAGAGGAGTTACACCTTCAACTTCATATAAAGTAGTTTTATGCTTCTTTGAATTGCTCATATATACAACGCAAGATAGTAATTTTTAAAACTATTGATTTTTGTTATACATTAAATCATAAACAAAATTCATCAATCGTAATTTCTACTTACCTTTGCATTTCAAATTTGAAAACAAGAAAATGCCACTATATCAAAATCAGAACTTAATAATCTACAACTCACTTTCAAAAAAGAAAGAAGTATTCACTCCTATTGAAGAAGGCTTTGTAGGAATGTACGTCTGTGGCCCAACTGTATACAGCAATGTCCATTTAGGAAATGTACGCACATTTATGTCTTTTGATATGATATACCGTTATTTAAGGCATTTAGAGTATAAAGTACGTTATGTTAGAAATATAACGGATGCTGGTCATTTAGAAAATGATGCTGATGAAGGTGAAGATCGTATTGCCAAAAAGGCCCGTCTTGAAAAAATTGAACCTATGGAAGTCGTGCAACGTTATACACTCGATTTTCATGAAATATTAAACAACTTCAACAACCTACCACCAAGTATTGAGCCAACAGCAACAGGTCATATTGTAGAACAAATTGAAGTTATCAAAAAGATTTTAGCTGAAGGTTATGCTTATGAAGTAGATGGATCTGTTTATTTTGATGTTTTAAAATACAATGAAAAGCACCATTATGGTATCTTATCAGGACGTGTTATTGAAGATGCAATTCACAACACAAGAACCTTAGACGGACAAAGTGACAAGAAAAATCCACAAGATTTTGCCCTTTGGAAAAAAGCGGAACCCGTACATATTATGCGTTGGCCATCACCTTGGAGCATCGGTTTTCCTGGTTGGCATTTAGAATGTAGCACCATGAGTACTAAATATCTAGGAGAACAATTTGATATTCACGGTGGTGGAATGGATTTAAAATTCCCACACCATGAGTGTGAAATTGCACAATCTGTAGCTTCTAATGGAGTTAGTCCTGTAAACTATTGGATGCATGCTAATATGTTAACCCTAAACGGGATGAAAATGGCAAAATCAACAGGTAATAATATTTTACCTGCTGAAATTTATGAAGGTACCACAAATAAATTGAGTAAGGCATTTGCACCACCAGTTGTACGATTCTTTATGTTACAGGCTCACTACAGAAGTATCTTAGACTTTTCTAGTGAAGCTATTGAAGCAGCGGAAAAAGGATATAACAAACTGATGGAAGCTCTAAAAACTGTAGAATCATTAGAAACTAGCTCAACATCTAGTTTTGATGTAAAAGCATGGCAACAAAAATGTTATGATGCCATGAATGATGACTTTAATACACCTATTCTAATTGCACAACTTTTTGAAGGAGTTAAGCAAATCAATCTGATACGTGATAAAAATACAAGTATTACAAAAGACGATTTATATTTATTGAAAGAAACAATACATACTTTTACTTTTGATGTGTTAGGACTAAAGAATACTGACAATCAAAAAGGAAGTGATAAATTAGATGGTGTAGTTGAAATGTTGATAGCCATGCGAAACGAAGCACGTGATAATAAAGATTGGATGCAGTCTGATAAAATTAGAGATGAACTTTTAGCTCTTGGTATTCAATTAAAAGACAGTACAGAAGGAACATCATATATTGTAAAAAATTAATTCTAAGCTTTGCGCCTTTGTGCCTTAGCGGTAAAATAGACTTGGAACTACTAAAAAAAATACTGATTTTTCCATTTGTGCTTTTGGTTCGGTTTTATCAAGTAGCGATATCACCTTACACACCTAACTCGTGTAGATATCAACCTACTTGTTCACATTATACCGTAGAAGCTTTAAAAGTTCACGGACTTTTTAAAGGTGGATGGCTCGCTATAAAACGTATTGGTAGTTGTCATCCTTTAGGTGGTAGTGGCTATGATCCTGTTCCTTCAAAAGAGGAAATAATTGACAAAAAAAAGAAATAGATTTGGAAATAAAATAAAAAAGATTACATTTACTCATCTTTTAAATCCCCCTTTAAAATGAAATATCTAATCTTATTAGTAGTAGTATTTGTCTTTGAAACGACTTATTCTCAAAAAAATTACACAAAACAAATAAGTAAAGCCAACACTTATTCCAAAACTGGAAATAAGCAAAAGGCCGTTCTACTTTGGGAAAAAACGGAGAAAAAAGCCGATAAATCCTCTGCTTCTTATGGGAAAGTAATTAGAAACTTACTTTATCATTATTCACAAGTTATGGATGAAAATAATTTGGAAAATTACTATAATAAAGTAATGATGTTTAATCTAAATAACATTGAAAAAAAAGAGGATATTGGTAAATCTTTTCTAAATACAAAATACCATTCTACCCTATTAATGGCTTCATTTTATAAGAATAAAGCCAATCATTCCAAAGCTCTTTATTATGTAAACAAAGCTGATGAATCGATAGTTTATCATACCAATTCTATTAGCAACTTTGCTGAACAAAAAATAGATTTAGCCATGTGGCGTTATTGGATTTATACAGATCTAAATAAAAAAGACTTGGCTTTATCAACTCTAATTAAAAGAGCTTTTGAATATAATTATAAGGTTATGTATCCTAATTGGTACTCTGATTCAGGTAATAAAAAAGAGCAAGAATTATCTCAGATGATTTGTACAGATGTTGAAGATATAGACAACTTTTCAAAGGAAATAGATGATGCCATAAACTCATTGTATTATGATAAAGAATTAAATCTAATCCTATTGACTATCAGAGGTGTAAAATATAAAATAGAAACAAATCAGATTTTGAACTTATCTAAAAGTAAAGAATATTTAAGAGACTCTCCTTTCTATCAATTTATTAAAACTCAAAATAGTGTAGCAACTAACTAATAATTTGTTTCTCTTTAAACAACAAAAAAGGTCGTCTAAAAATTACTAATTAGACGACCTCTTTTTTTATCGTTTCGTTTTACCAACCATAAATATATTCATCTAATTCTTCCATAGTGCTTTCAAAAGTAAAAATATCATTGATTTTCCAGTAATTTCCAGGATCATAACAATAGGTATAAGAAAATTTAGCAAATTCAAGTTTAGTATCCTCAAAATCGAAAATTTGTGCTATTCTTTTTAATTGTCTTACGGACAAACAATTATAGCTTACAATTCTTTTTGCTATACGAAGTTGTATATCAGAAAAAGATTTACTCCTTATAGAATTTAAAGCATTATTAAACCGACTTCTTTCCATTGGATAACATCCATAATCTTCTTCGTAAACGTCATTATACCTTGTAGATTTATTAGTTGATACATTCCTTGTATAAGATGGCGTATTTAAAATAGTACACGAATGTTTATCACGTAAATTGGATTTTGAAATATGCTTTTGTCTCACAAAATTCGAAGTTTCTGTATTTGAAAAAAAACTCCAATTGCTTGTTTGTGAAAAAGAGCCAAGACTAAAAACACTAATTGCGATAAAAAGTATATAATTTCTCATAATATAAAATATTTTGGTTTCATATATCAATTCAACTAATGTGCCAAAATAGTAAAACACAACAAAGCCTCAAATACACGAATAAGATATTAGTGTATTTTGAGACTTTTTATTCTCTTAAGTGATAGTCGTTTACGTACTAAAACTCTCCAAAACTTTTATCAATAATTGCCACACATTCCATTAATTGTTCTTCATTCATTACTAATGGTGGTGCAAAACGAATAATATTTCCATGTGTTGGTTTGGCAAGCAATCCATTATCACGAAGTTTTAAGCAAATGTTCCATGCAGTTTCACTTTCTTCTGTATCATTAATCAAAATTGCATTAAGCAAACCTTTACCACGAACCGATTTTAATAAATCATATTTATCGACAAGTTTATTCATTTCAGAACGGAATAAATGTCCTAATTTTTCTGCATTTTCAGCTAATTTTTCCTCCTGAATCACTTCTAATGCAGCCATTACAACAGCAGCAGCTAGTGGATTTCCACCAAAAGTAGAGCCGTGTTGTCCTGGTTTAATCACATTCATAATAGCATCATTTGCCATTACACCAGAAATAGGATAAACACCTCCTGAAAGAGCTTTACCCATGATTAAGATATCAGGTTTTACATTTTCATGATCTACAGCTAATAATTTACCTGTACGTGCAATTCCTGTTTGAACTTCATCAGCAATAAAAAGAACATCATATTTTTCACAAAGTTCTTTTGCTTTTGTAAGATAACCTTCAGATGGCACATAAACTCCTGCTTCACCTTGAATAGGTTCAACCAAGAAACCAGCAACATTTTCAGTTGCCTCTAAGGCTTGTTCTAAAGCTTTCAAATTATTATATTCTATTTTAACAAATCCTGGAGTATAAGGTCCAAAATTATCTCTTGCTTCTGGATCATTAGAAAAAGAAATAATGGTAGTGGTACGCCCATGAAAATTTCCATCACAAACGATTATAGTTGCCTTATCTTCAGAAATTCCTTTTACCTCATACGCCCATTTACGTGTTAATTTAATGGCAGTTTCAACAGCTTCAGCACCTGTATTCATTGGTAAGAGTTTATCAAAACCAAAAAGTTCTGACATATATTTCTCTTGTTTCCCTAACATATCGTTATAAAAAGCACGAGAAGTTAAGGTTAATTTTTGTGCTTGTTCATTTAAAGCTCCAATAATTTTTGGATGGCAATGTCCTTGATTTACAGCTGAGTAAGCTGATAAAAAATCATAATAACGTTTACCTTCTGCATCCCATACATAAACACCTTCACCTTTTGATATAACTACAGGTAATGGGTGATAGTTATGTGCACCATATTTATTCTCTAAGGCAATGGCTTGTGCCGAATTTAATTTGTCTGTCATCATTTAAGTTGTTTTTATAATTCAGATGAAATCTAGTTAGTAATTGAGTTGCAAATTACTATTATTATTTTTTATTTATTAAGCTTTTTCAAGGATTCTTTTAAACTAAATTTCTAATTAGTTCTAAAAGATAAATTGTTGTGAAAATTCATTTCATTTGTCAAATTGAAATACTATTTTAGCCAGACAAAAGTATGATTAACATATTCTTGAAATAATTAATCACAACTAACACACTACTAAAAATAATGATAAAAACTGCTAAAGCCTTTTATTCACATTTAAAAGATATCTTTCCTCACACGCCAACAATTTTACAAGAGGAATTATTACAGCAGTTCTCTGACTTTACATTTAATACAGATGAGCATAGCTTATTTCTTTTAAAAGGATATGCAGGTACTGGAAAAACCACGAGTATAAGTAGTATCGTAAACAATTTATGGCATACAGGAAAAAAGGCTGTTCTATTAGCACCAACAGGTCGAGCAGCCAAAGTAATCGCAAATTATTCAGAACGAGATGCTTTTACCATTCATAAAAAAATATATCATCCTAAACGGGTAAAAGGAGGAAGTGTTAATTTTATACTTAAAAAGAATACCCATATTAATACTATCTTTTTTGTAGACGAAGCTTCCATGATTTCAGATAAATCTGATGATCAATCTCACTTTAAAAACGGCTCTTTACTTCAAGATTTAATCACTTATGTATATGGAGGCAAACAATGTAAATTGGTTCTTATTGGTGATACGGCACAATTGCCACCCGTTAAACTATTACTCAGCCCTGCTCTTAGTTTTGATAAACTTACTTTAGATTATAACAAAGAGGTAACAGAAATAGAACTAACCGAAGTCATGCGACAGCAAGAACATTCTGGAATCTTAAAAAATGCAACAGCATTACGAAATAAACTTGCCGAGTTTAACGACACTCCTTTTAAATTTGATGTTAATCATCCTGATATTATTAGATTAATTGATGGATATGAAATTCAAGATGCCATAAACGATTCTTATGATAATGAAAGTATAGAAAATACTGCAATTATTGTTCGCTCTAATAAAAGAGCCAATCAATATAATCAACAAATACGTAGTAACATAATAGGACAAGAGAGTGATATCTCAACAGGAGATTTTATTATGATAGTTAGAAATAATTATTATTGGCTAGATGATACTTCAGAAGCCGGATTTATTGCCAATGGTGATACTTGTGAAATCCTAGAAATATATAACAGAAAGGAATTATATGGATTTCAATTTGCTGAAGTAAAAATAAGAATGATTGATTATCCAAAACAAAAAGCATTTGAAGTGGTGTTATTATTGGATACATTAATGGCAAATACACCTTCATTATCTTATGAGGATAGCAACAGGCTTTATCAAGAAGTAGCTCAAGATTATGCTCATCTAAAAGCAAAGTATAAAATATTTCAAAGCATAAAGGAAAATAAATATTTTAATGCATTGCAGGTTAAATTCTCTTATGCGATGACTTGTCATAAGTCGCAAGGTGGACAATGGGGAACTGCTTTTATTGAAAAACCTTGGTTACCCGATGGAGAAAATATTGATTACTGGCGTTGGTTGTACACTGCGCTTACTCGTGCACAAGAGAAAGTTTATTTAATAGGCTATACTGATGATGATTTTATATCTTAGCATGTTGAAAATAATTTTGAATTGTGATTGACAATTGATTACCAAATAAATGAGATATCATTTTATATACCTTTTAAGCCTACTAGTTTTACTACAATCTTGTGGTACAAATAAAAAGCATCAGCAAAGTCTTGTTGTTGACACATCACATAACTATTTTACTGGTTTAGTGGTCTATAATCCTAAGAATGGTGATACACTTATCAGTCGAAATGCTACTAACTATTTTACTCCAGCTAGTACGGTTAAACTATTTACATTATACACTGCTCTGAACACATTATCTGACAGTATTGCCACTATTTCTTATCATGAAACGGCTGATCGATTTTATTTTAAACCCTTGGCCGATCCCTCTTTTTTACATGATTCAATACCAAATTCTACTTTTGATTTCCTAAATAAACAAACTAAAGATTTGATTTTAGTACCAGATGACTTTTCAGATTTTATCTATGGAAGTGGCTGGCAATGGGATGATTATGAGTTTTATTATATGCCTGAAAAGAGTTTATTCCCCATTTATGGAAACTTAGCTACGTTATCAGAAGGCACTATAATACCTCCTTTTTTCAACAAATCTGTTCGCGTGATAGATACTCCAACTTTTAATAGAGATTTTACACAAAACATATTCTATAAAGATTCAATCCTAACGGAAACAAAAAGAGAAATTCCTTTTAAAACTTCGTTAGAATTATCGAGGCAATTGCTTAGTGATACTTTAAATCGTCCTGTATACATGGTTAAAGATTTAGTTGATTTTACTTTTATTCCACACAAAAGTACACCAACGCAAGCTTTGTATAATCGTTTGATGTATGAAAGTGAAAATTTTATTGCGGAACAACTCTTTTTAATTATCGCAAAAGAAAAAACGGATAGTTATCAAGTTAAAAACACTATTGATTATGCATTAGATAGTCTGCTAAGTGACATACCTGATTCACCTCGCTGGGTAGATGCATCGGGTTTATCTCGTTATAATTTATTTACACCGAACTCGATGATATATTTATTAAACAAAATGTATAATCAATACGGAGAGAATAAAACGCTAAGTTTATTACCTAAAAATGGAAAGAATGGAAGTTTACAAAAGTGGTATCCTTCTAAAACGACTAATCTCTTTGCAAAAACAGGTTCTTTAAGTAATAATCATAACCTATGTGGATTCATAAAAACAAAGAAGGGCACAGTATTGATATTCAGTTATATGAATAATAATTACACTCAAGAAAGTAGCACTATAAGAAAATCAATGAATAAAGTCTTACAACAACTATATAACGAGCATTAATGAAAACATTTATAGGAAAACTCATATTAAAGATTTTAGGTTGGAAAAGCGACTATCCTAAAAAATTTCAAGTGGATAAATTTGTGATAATTGCGGCACCTCATACCTCAAACTGGGACTTAGTTTATGCTTTGTCTATTTTTTGGAAGTATAAAATACCTGTTAAATATTTTATTAAAGAGTCCTTTACAAAAGGTTTGCATGGTAAACTTTTTAAAGCGATGGGAGCAATAGGAGTTAACAGAAGTAAAACTGGCAATTTAGTTCATCATGCTGCAGCTACCATTAAAAAAATGGATAAAATAGCATTAATGGTTCCTGCAGAAGGAACTCGCTCAAAAGTAAAAAAATGGAAAACTGGATTTTATCATATTGCAAAAAAAGCCAATGTGCCTGTGGCACTTGGTTATTTAGATTATAAAAATAAAATTGCAGGTGTTGGTGACCTTCTAGAACTTACAGCTGATTTTGAGTCAGATATGAAAAAGATTGAAAAATTTTACAGTACTATAGATGGAAAATTCCCAGATAAATACAATAAAAAAATAGTCTAATTCTTATTGATTTACTTCAGCTACAACTATTTCTTGTGTTGGTACTGTAGTAGTATCCGCAGTTAAACCACATCCTTTTTTCTTAGATCCACAAGAAGTTAAACTTGATAAAGCAAATAGTATTACAAAGAGATATATAAATTTTTTCATTTCTAAAATTGATTATTTAGTGACAAACATACTATAATTAATCATATAACGATAAAATGTCTGTCTTATTTTATTTTTATTTATTCAACTAATTTATCCAAAGTATATTGAATAAGCTCTTCAACCGATTTGTAGGGATCTTTACTAAAGCTTCCATTAGCTCTATTGGCAATAATACAGTTCATGGAACAAGCCTTATGACCCAAAAGTTTTGATAGACCATAAATGGCAGAAGTCTCCATTTCAAGGTTAGTTACTCGAATACCATTATAATTAAAACTATCTATTTTATTGTTTAAAGTTTCATCTTGAAGTGCCAAACGTAAAATTCTACCTTGTGGTCCAAAAAAACCACCGGCAGTACCTGTAATTCCTTGATGAAGTTTTTTTCCACCTGCTAATTTGTTTCCTAATTCAACATCATTTTGCACAATATATGGGTATGATTTACGGCTATCCCAATTAGTATGTTTGGCAAATGCATCAGCTAATTCATTTTCTAAAACATCATCACAATCATACGCCCAAAGCATACCATCAAAACCAAGACCATATTGTGCTAATACAAAATCATCTACTGGAATGTCTTTTTGTAGAGATCCTGAAGTACCAATTCTTACAATTGTCAATGAAGTGTGCTCTTTTTTAATTGTTCTTGTTTCTAAATCAATATTGACGATAGCATCTAATTCATTCATGACAATATCAATATTGTCTGGACCGATACCTGTTGAAATAACACTTAAACGCTTGCCTTTATACGTACCCGTAATCGTTCTAAACTCACGTTTTTGCGTTTCAAATTCTATAGTATCAAAATGTTTAGCCACTTTTGGCACTCTATTTTGATCACCTACAAAAATGATGGTATCTGCAATGTTTTCAGGTTTAAGATTTAAGTGATAAATGCTCCCATCTGGGTTTAATATCAATTCGGAATCGGCTATTCTACTCATGGTTTTAAATTTTGAAAAACCTCAAAGATACGGAAAAAAGTTGAGTTCTGAGTTTCGAATTTTATTTTGAATTAGTTGTGCAAGTTGGTGCATATTTATCAAAACTTATGAGTTTTACTTGAATTTATTATTTTTTTAGTCGAATTTTACAACATAATATATATGTCAATGTCTTTTTAAAGAAACTGCACATATATTTGCGTTAGGCAACATAAAAAAACTGCAAATAAAACTTGGAAATTCAAACATTATACTTACTTTTGACGTTAGTAACGTAAAAAGATATGATTTTATCATTTGGCTCTAAAGAAACTGAAAAGATTTGGAATGGAATTCGTGTAAAGAAAATGCCGATTGAAATTCAAAAAATTGGAAGGAGAAAATTAAGAATGTTGAACAACTCACAGGATATTTCCGATTTGAGAATACCACCTTCTAACAGACTTGAAAAGCTAACTGGAAAACTAAATCAATTTTACAGTATTCGAATTAACAAACAGTGGAGAATAATTTTCATTTGGGAAAAAGGAAATTCAAGCAAAGTAGAAATAATTGATTATCATTAAAAACAGAAATATGGAAAAATTATCAAACATACATCCAGGTGAAATTTTATATTTTGAATTTCTTGAACCTTTAAAAATCACAGCATATAGAATTTCTAAAGATTTGAAAGTACCGCAAACTCGAATTTCAGAAATTATTAAAGGAAATCGTAGAATTACAGCAGATACGGCATTACGATTAAGCAAATATTTTGGAAATTCTGCAAAATTTTGGCTTGGAATTCAGGATGATTATGATATTGAAGCTGAAAAAGAATCAAAAGAAAACGAATTGAAAGAAATAAAGCAATTTGAGGACAAAAACGTTGCCTAACATTACCTAAAATCCATTGTGGCTAATTGATTGCCTCAAACTTAGTTTTGTATCTGTAAGCACGCCAAATCTTTGGATTTGGCAAAATAGTGGAATTATACAGTGGACAAATCCAAAGATTTGTCTAATTTTATAAACTGATAATTAGAGCTTCTTAAACCCACAACGTTTTTTTAGCCTGACCGTTGATAAAGTTCCTTTTCAATATCGGCTATTTATGTCCATTATCTTTTTAAGTATTTCGTAACAAAAAATTTCAAAACCCCAACTTCTGTACTTGTTTATCTAGTAAGGGTCTAAAATAGCAACTATCCTCCTACTCTTTTAACCTTATAACCTTCTGTCTCTAAAATCTTAGTAATTTTATCACGAATATTTCCTTGAATAATTATTTCACCTTCTTTTACACTTCCTCCCACTCCACATTTATTTTTTAGTAATTTTCCTAAGGCTTTTAAATCCGTTTCTGAACCTTGAAATCCTTTAATGACCGTAACAATTTTCCCACCACGTCCTTTGTTTGAAAAGTGCGCTTCTAATTGTTGTTCCTCCCGTTTTAATGCAACTTCATCTGCTTTATCAAAAGCCGAAAAATCCTCATTCTCATTGGTTGAAAAAACAAAACCACCTAAATCTGAGAAACTAATTACTTTCTTTTTACTCATAATAGGTTTTTATCTTTAAGACGTTTAATTTTCTTTTTATCACGGTAGAGAATAATACTTGCAACTATAAAAAGTAGTACAAAACCACCAAGAAGTGCCATAGAACACCATTCACATTTTGCTTTTACTTTAACCGAAAAAACTAATGCTGCTATCCCTAAAAGATAGAATTGCAAGGGTTTTGATTGTGACATTATTTCTTGTTTTCTTGAATTTTATTCCAGATAAATACTAGTGTTGCATAGAGTTCAAATAAAATTCCCATTCCCATAAGTGTATCAGCTTGCGACCACTTAAAAAACTTGGTAATTATTCCAACAACAAGTAATAATAATCCAAATGTAAAGGCTGATTTTACTGTTTTATTCATCGTTATACTGATACGTTATCTATTAAAAATTGGTAATGCTACTCTTGAGCACTATCCCATATAAAAAAAATAATTGCTAAGCCTATTCCTATTCCTGCTCCGATAAAAACATAATTCATATAGGGCCATTTAACAAAATCTCCTATTGCACCTATCATGGCTAATTGAATCCCAAAAGCTAATGCTGTTTTTACTTTTTTACTCATCTATTTTTTTTTAATTGGTATTAAATAAGCTACTGTATAATTGAACCCTACACCAGTATTATTTAATTGAACTGAATTAAAACCAGGTATATATAAGTTTGTAAAACCTTCAGGCTCTGTTTCATTTATCAATTTCTTAAAGTGAATGGCTCCTGTCAGATATAAATTATGTAATACTTCTACTTTAAGTCCAAAATGTAATTCTGCCCAATGTGCTGACAAATCACTATAAATTTTTTCAGGTGTTGCGGTATAGCTTCCAAAATAATTATCAAAATCTAATGCGGTAAACGAGTTTAATTGTTGCTCAAAAACACCGTAACCATAACGTAATCCTACATAAACCTCATTACTCATGCCTTGCCAATTTTCATAAGCATTATAATTAAATCCTAATTTTGCATAGCTTCCCTTTGTATGAAATTCTATATACTCTTCTTCTCCTGGTTCTGAGGCATATCCTAAATCTAAAGCGACATACCAGTTTTTGGCTACCCGATAATCTGCGGTTACTTCCAAACCTAAATCCTGTTTCTGAGCTATCTGAATAATCGGACGGCTAATATCAACACCAAGGCGTAAACCATAGCTCTCTTTTACTTGAATAGTATCTTGAGTTTCTTCACTTTCTTGCGCCCAAGTTACACTTAGAACAAATACAAAAAAGCTATTAATGATATATTTTAAGATGTGCTGCTTGTTCATTTTCAATTATTTGAGGAGTCTCAAT
>JAOZLL010000103.1 GCA_029934835.1 Flavobacteriaceae bacterium
CAAATTACTGTTACGCCGGCACTGCCCGATTTAATTGTGCAAAGCCCAAGCGCAAGTCCTACTACAATTGCTGCAGGAAGTACATCTAGCATTAGTTGTACTGTAAAAAATCAAGGAAATGCTACAGCTGGTGCAAGTCATATTGGATATTATCTATCAACTGATGCAACCTGGGATGGGTCTGATATATATTTTAGCAATGATTGGGTAGAAAGTTTAACTGTAGGGGCGACAAGTATAGAAAATGAAACAATAACAATTCCTATTGGTACAACAGCCGGAACATATTATATATTATACTACGAAGATTATAATGGTGCTATTACAGAAAGCAACGAGGGTAATAATGTTGCTGTTTTGCAAATTACGGTTATTGAACCAGTTAACAGGTCTCTTCAAAATGTAACTGTAAACAACGGCCAAACAGAATGCTATGATGCCACCAACACCATCACCGTGGCCGGCTCTGGAACTACCGTAGATATCCTTTCAGGTGGTGAGGCCACATTTATCGCAGGTAACAAGGTAATATTTGAACCAGGATTCCATTCACATACAGGGAGTTATTGTTATGCTTATATAACTACAACAGGAAACTATTGCAGCAACCCCTCACCTCCAATGGCACCAGATGCTAAAATAATTGAGGAGAAATTTGCTGGTATACCTAATGTATTTGATGATAACGATTCAGATATAAGAATCTATCCCAACCCTACTAACGGCCATTTCACAATTGATTTTATAGGAAAGGAAACAACTGCTGATATTCAGGTGCTTAATTTTCAAGGTACTAAGGTTCGTAGTATAGATTGTAATAACCAAGTACAGGTGGAAATAAATATCAATTATATGCCTGCCGGTATGTATATTGTAATGATTAAAACCGATACAGAAATGATTAAAAAGAAAGTGATTAAGATTAAATAGTGTTTGTTTTTTAAAAACAGCTTTTAACTTTAACAATAGTTCGTTAAGATTCTATAACATACACTTAATCAAGGTTTTGTAAATTACGTAATGAATTATCATTGTCCTAATAATCAAGCCTTTGCGTCTTTGCGAGAAACAAAAACTTAACGAGCTAATAACTTTATAACTGATTTAAAAAAACATACAGGTCATCATTTGTATTTAAAAATAGCTTTTTTCGTAATCGATGCCGTGCAAGTTTAACGCTATCAGGTGTAATGTTTAGTACGGTAGAAGCCTCTTTGATATTCAGGTTTAAGCTAATTAATGCGGCTAAACGATAATCATTAACGCTTAAACCGGGGTTAATATCATTCAGCTTTTTGTTAAAGTCACTATTTATACTTTCAAAGTACTTTTTAAATAATTCCCAGTCTTTTTCTGTTTTCTGTGTATGATTAATATCTTTTACAACTGACATAAAGTCTATTACCAGATCGCCTTTAACTTGCTTCGATAATTTCTTAATTCTTTCACGTACATCCGTTAGTATTTTATTTTTTTGAATCATATTTAAAGCATGAGTAGTTAGCTGCTTTGTTTTAAAATTTACCTCTAACTGTAGTTCCCTACTTGCCAATTCCTTATTGTGTAATTCGGTTTTAAATAGTTTTTTTTCAATCTGATAAAGTTCTTTTTCCTTTTTTCTTTTCGAGAAATAATAAACAGCCGCAATCATGATAAGGATAAGTACCAGCAACACAACAATAATAATCAATTGTTGCCTGCTTTGAAGTGCTGCAACTTTTGTTTGTTCACTTTTATTCAGTTCCTTTAAAAAAACAATCTCATTCTCTTTTCTTTCAGTTTCAAACTTCGTTTTCAGACCATGGACATATTCTTGATTTTCTTCTGTTGTAATCGAATCCTTTAATACGATATACTTCTCAATAAATTCAAAGGCATTATGAAATTGTTTCTTACCCTTATATGCCTTCGACAACAAATCGAAAACCTCCATTTGCACATACATATTTCCACTTTCTTTTGCAAGTTGTAGTGATATATTACAATGAACAATAGCACTGTCATAAAGATGCTGTTGGATAAACATTCGACTCATAGCCAACTGCAAACGACTACTGTTAACATGTATTATATTATTAATATCCTGTGCCCTGATAAAATAATTATAGGCTTCATCAAACTTTTTCTGATTAGTCAATAGTAAAGCAAGATTTTGAAGAGTAATTGCCAAATCTCGTTTATTACCCATATTTTTACTAAGTAAAAGGCTGGTTTTGTAGTTTTGTATTGCACCACTTGTATCACCAGTATATTTATCAATTATCCCAAGGTTTAAATAGCATTTTGCCATAAGGTTAGAATCCTTTGCATCTGATGAACACTCCAATGCTTTATTAAGCCAATTACGGGCATTTTCAGTATCACCAGTTGCCAGATATATACTTCCTATGTTTAGATTACTAACTATCAACATTCTTTTGGGCGCATTATAATCCTGTCGTATTTTATATGATTTAATAAAGTAGGTTAATGCCGAATCACTTTGTCCTGTTTTTATAAACACCGATGCAATGTTATTCAACACTCTTGCATATTCAAGGTATGTAACAGTATCAGATAATATATTGTTACCTATTGCTTCATAATACTGTCTTGCCATACTAAAGTCATTTACCGCAGTAGAATACTTAGCTCTAAGGTATTCAACCACACCTCTATTAGAATAAAGTTTAATAATACTAATAGTATCACCTACCTCCATTGCTTTTTCCAATCCTGAACTCACAAAATAAAGAGAAGAGTCGTATTTACCAATATTTTTATATGCAATACCAAGTATTACCGAAGACTTAATATAATCCTCCGCTTCTACATTATGAAAAAAATGCACCTCTTTTGCCAACTTTATTGATCTGTTAACATCTATATTTAGCAAGCTATCAGCCATTATTATTCTAACCCCAGATTTAGAAGTAGTATCTACTTGAGAAAATAAGGGGGTAATAATGAAAATCCAATTTATCAAAATAATAATTTGTTTAATCATATTTATATTTAAATATCTTTTTACTTGTTTCAACACAAAACTACAAATAAGGACGATATTAACCACAATAAAAATTACAAATTACACTTAATAATTTTTCATAATTCTTATCTGTTTGATTTTATGTATGTTAAGAAACTGCACCTACCCTAATGATAACCTTAAGATAACATAAAAAAACACTGGTGATAACCTTAAGATAACCCCATTTATTTGTTTAACTCAAGATTTTAATCTTATTTTGTTCTTTTTCTGAAATACAACATATGATAATTACAATTATAAAAAACAATAAACTCTTTATTCAGTTTGATAGGTTGATTAACAATGGCATGCTAACTATTACTACTAATGACAAGCAATATTTAAAACTCCAGAATATTAACAATTCGGAATTTGAAATTATTGATTTACCGGATAAACTACCTGAAAAACTCAATATTCAAATAGATATTGGTATGGAAAAGTTTTTTAAAACCCTTAAAACCAAATAGAACAATTATAAGTGTTGAATTAAATGTTATTATATGAAAACTAAAAGAATTATTATTACACGATTGAGGCTTCTACTAGCCTTTAGTACCTTGTTAATACTAAGTATTAACACTAGCATTGCACAGAACAACAATCCTTTTTCCAGGAGTCAAAATGGAAATGGAAATAGAGATGATCATGAAGTTACCTTATTACACCCTAACGGAGGTCAAACATTTAGGGCGGGTTATTCATCCCTTACTATAAGTTGGTCTGATAATTATTATGCAGATGGTTTTGATCTTGATTTATATAAAGGTGGTTACTTAAATAGCGCAATTGCAACTAATGTGTCAGGCAATAGTTATTTCTGGCAAGTTCCGTCCAACCTAGCAGCCGGCACTGACTATGATGTTAGGATTAGGGATCATAATGACTTTTCTGTTTATGATTTTAGCGATGATCCATTCACCATTTTAGAGGCCTGCAGCATAACGGTTACTTCACCAAATGGAGGAGAAAGTTGGCTATTGGGAAGCAATCACGAAATTACCTGGACCCATAATGCTTCAGGTACTGTTGAAATTTCTTTGTATAAAAACAATACTTTTTACACTACAATTACTAATAATACACCAAATGATGGCAGTTATATGTGGTCAATATCCAACTATTTACCTTTTAGAGATGATTATAGAATAATAATAATAAGCAATACGTATAATGGTTGTATGGATCTAAGTGATGATGACTTTTCACTCGAAACTGAACCATTTATCACTGTAACTGAACCAAATGGGGGAGAAACTTACGATTGGAGTGATGGAATGACAATAAATTGGAATGATAATATTGCTGAAAATGTTAGAATCGATTTATTTAAAGACAATTTTCTAAATCAAACCATTGTATCATCAACAGCAAGCGATGGCCACTATGAATGGGACATCCCGGATGATATTACAGGTGGGGCTGATTATAGTGTAAAAGTAACAAGTGTGAGTAATGGTTCCATTAATGATTTTAGCGATGGTCATTTTACCATCAATCCACGTGAACTTACAGTAACCTCACCAAATGGAGGGGAAAGTTGGTTTAGGGTTGACATCTATTCGATTACCTGGAATGATAATATTAGTGAAAATGTAAAAATTGAGTTATTCAAAAACGGGAGCCTTAATTTAACAATTGCCAGTAGTACCCTAAGTGATGGTAATTTTTTATGGACGATACCCTCTTCACAAACGTTGAGCAACGATTACAAAATTAAGATAAGCAGTACTTATGATGCCACGTTTTTTGATTTTAGCGATGCTGATTTTACCATCACTTCCCTTACGGTAACATCGCCCAACGGTGGTGAAGACTGGGAATCTATCTCAGAGCATGAGATTACCTGGGATGATAACAGCTCATCAACCGAAGTAAAAATTGAGTTATTTATAAAAGATAGTTTTTATAGTACTATAATAAGTTCAACTGCTAATGATGGAAGTTTTTATTGGGATGCCGATGAAGAAAATGGTGTACAGTACAAAATTAAAATAACTGCCATAGACGGGCCGAAGGCATATGATTTTAGCGATGACTATTTCACAATTAGTGATCCCATAACCTATAATTTAACCGTAACTTCGCCAAATGGAGGCGAAAACTGGCTGGAAGGAAATACCCACAACATTACATGGAGTGATAATTTGCCCGACAATGTTAAAATATTATTGTATAAAGGAACGAGCTTTGTTGCTACAATAACAGCTTCAACTCCCAGCAACGGTAGTTATAGCTGGTCAATACCTACTACCCTGGAACCAGGTACAAATTATAAAGTTAGAATATCAGGTGTTACCAATTTTGGCACATGGGATTTAAGCAATCAGTATTTTACTATCAGCGCTAATGCTCCACCTACATATGAAGTAATACAAGATATCATTATCGCTAATGGTGAAACCCAATGTTTTAATGCTACCAATACCATTACAGTTGCAGGCTCAGGTACAACAGTAAATATAAACTCAGGGGGAGAAGTAATTTTTATTGCAGGGAATAAAATTGTATTTAATCCGGGTTTTCATTCGCATCCAGGAAGTTATAGTTATGCCTATATAACTACAACCGGAAACTATTGTAGTAATCCGTTACCACCAGGTGCCCCAAATGCTGAAATAATTGAGGAGAAATCATCAGATATTCAGTATTTAGTTAAGGATAATGATCCTGACATAAGAATCTATCCCAACCCTACTTCCGGGCATTTTACTATTGATTTTATGGGTGAGGAAACAACAGCAGATATTCAGGTACTTAATTTCCAGGGTAAAAAAATTCGTGGTTTAGATTGTCGTAGTCAGACACAGGCGGAAATAAACATCAACTATCTACCTACCGGTATGTATATTGTAATTATTAAAACAGATATGGAAATTATTAAAAAGAAAATTATTAAGATTAAATAATACGGATGGAAGTCGGGAGTCAAAAGATAGAAGTAGGTTCGTCTTCAAACCCCAACTAAAATTCCAAAGAGATATTTCTTAATTTAAATATTTAGTTAATATAAATTGTGACCTTTGCAAATTAATCTAGATTAAAATTAATGAAAAATTGTCTAATAATGGGTTTTGGGCGCAGTGGCACCAGCTTAATGGGGGGTATTCTTCATCAGGCTGGCTATTACATGGGTGAAGATTTATACCCTCCTCGATATAGTAATCCCAAAGGTTTTTTTGAAAATGCCAATATCAATG
>JAOZLL010000104.1 GCA_029934835.1 Flavobacteriaceae bacterium
TCTTGCGTTTGTAATACCAAACGTTTGTTTTGATAATTGTAATAGGTATTGGTAATAAAGTTTTGTAATTGCTGTTCTAATTGCTCTTTGCGAATAAGCTGATTTTCTTGATTAATTTGTGCGTTCTGAACTCTTGTTTTGGTTGTGCCACCGTCAAAAATATTCCAGTTTAAGGATAAACCAGCATTGAGTCCATAATTCATGGTTTTTGTTGCTTGTGATGTAGTGGGATAATCACCTAAATTCCATCCGTAAGAAGTGTTTAAACCTAAGTTTGGTAAGTAGCTTGATTTACTCATTTTAATACCGTATTCTCCAATTTCTAAGGCTTTTTCAAGTTGTTGCATAGAAGTGTTTTGTGGTAAATCAGCTAATAAAACTTCTAAAGTTGGTATGGCAACAAATTGCACACCAGTTTCGATATTAAAATTTTGTGTTTGTGTATCGCCAATGAGTACTAATAAATTGCGTTTACTATTGTCTAAAAGCTGTTTGGTATTGATATAATTTATACTATCATTATTGACATCCACCTCTGCATTGAGTACGGCTAGTTTTGTAGATTGACCATAATCGTATTGGTATTTTGTGCGTTTTAAACGTTGTTTAGATATTTGCAAAGCTTCCTGTAAAACGGTTACATTTTCAGCGACCTGAGCTGTTTGATAATAAGTACTAAATACATCTAAAATAGCCTGTTCTAAAGTAGCTTTTGCATCAATGTTGCTCATGGCTAATTGTTCTTGCAATTGTTTGGATGCATATTTACGATTAAAGCCATTAAACAAGGTATAATTTAGTCCAACTGATGCATTGTAATTTTTGGTTTCTGAATTATCAAAATTAGTAACAACCCCATTTTGAGCCTCAACTTCTTGGTTCATGTTACTATAACTAGCGCCTGCTCCTAAAGCAACTGTTGGTAAATACTTTGAATTATAAATACTAGCATTATTTTCTGCTAGCCGAATATCATTCTTTGATAGTTTAACAGCATAGTTGTTTTCTAATAGGTTTTGTAAGGCCTGTTCTTTGGTAAGTATATTTTGAGAAAATACATTTGCAACTAAGAATACCAGTATATATGTTATTTTTTTCATTTAATATGTTTTTCTAATATTGACAAAACTGTCTTTCGTCTAAAGTCTTTTAGTCTATTGTCTTTTTTCCCTCAACTTCCATTTCAATAATCGCCCGTTCTACTTCCTCTCTAGTTACTTCTTCACCTGTTCGTAACCATTTAAAAAACACCAAAACCGAATTCCAGAATGACAACAATAAGGGCAACATTAATAAGGTTAAAAATGTTGCAATAAGAATTCCATAAGAAATAGAAATAGCCATTGGTTTTAAAAATTGTGCTTGACGACTGGTTTCTAATAGTAATGGCATTAAACCAGCAATGGTAGTAATAGAAGTTAAGAAAATAGCTCTAAACCTTGATGTACCAGCTTGTGCTAAGGCCTCATCATATTTCATCCCTTCTTTAAGGTAGCCATTAAATTTGGTAACTAAAACCAAACCATCGTTTACCATAATTCCGACTAACGCGATGATTCCTAACCAGGATAAAATATTGATTTTAAATCCATGGAAATAATGTCCCCATATCACGCCAATCAAACTAAAAGGAATCATAAACAACAATAATACTGGCTGACTATATGAACGAAAAGTAAAAGCAATAACCATATAGATCAAGGCTAATATGATTAATCCTACTTTTGGAAGTGATTCTGTCGTTTTTTTCATCTCTCTATTTTGGCCTTCATATAGTGCCGTAACAGATGGATATTTTTCATTAATCAGAGGTATGATATTGGTTTTAATCCCTTCAATAATATCAGGTGGACTATCTTTTTCATCTTTCAAATCAGCATTAACCTGAATTTCTCTTTTCCCCGCTAAGTGGTTAATAGCAATTTCACCACGTGCAATGGTATAAGTAGCTATTTCAGAGAAAGGTACTCTTTTTCCATTAGGCGTAATGATCCACATATCATCTAAATTTTTGATAGACGATCTGTTTTCTTTGGTATAACGTACCCATACTTTTATTTCGTCTTGTCCGCGTTGAAAACGTTGTGCTTGAAACCCGAAAAACCCATTACGCACTTGACTCATTATCATTCGTAAATCCAAACCCAACAAATTTGCACTTTCTTTGAGCTGAATACGCACTTCTTTAATACCCATAGGGTCATTATCGGTGATATCTTTGAGTTGTGAGTTTTGACTCATTTTTTCTTTTAGTAATTCTTTAGCCGCTTTCAATTGACGAATATCATTACTCAACAAAGAAACTGAAATCGGACTTCCACCCATATTTCTTCCTGCACCGAAGGAAAGATTTTCAACTCCCTCTACATTTCCGACTTTTTTACGAACAGCACTGGTTATGGTTGATGATTCAAAATCTCTACTTTCTCCAGGTAATAAATTTACGGTTAATACACCTCGTGATGAAGGACCAATTTGTCTGATAACATTTTGTACTACAGAAAGATTTCCTGTTTGTTTTTTAGTAAATTCCTCATTGACTTCCCAAACCTTTTCTTCAATACTTGAAATAATGGAATCTGTAATTTTTTCATGCGTTCCCTGTGGCATATTTAAGGTAATTTGAATTCGATCACTTGCAAGCATAGGGAAAAATGAGGTCTTTACAATACCAGCTTTTAAGACACCAATAGTTAAAATCAACATCACTAATGGGATGGCAAATCCTAATAATCTATTTTTCAAGAAATAGCGTAGATAAGGTGCATAAATTCGATCTCGCAACCATTTTAAACCAGAATCAGATACTTTATTTATCGTATCAAAGAATTGATTAAAAGCATTTTTCTTTTTACCATTCTTTTTTTCTAATGCCTTAGAATGTGCAATATGTGCTGGTAAAATAATAAGAGCTTCAAATAATGATACGACCAAAACCAGTATTACAACGGTAGAAACTTCGCTAAAATAGTCACCCATTCTGCCATCGATAAAAAAGAATACAGAAAAGGCTAATACTGTGGTAATAATTGCCGAAACTACAGGTGGAATTACCTCCATGGTTCCGTCAATAGCTGCCTGTATACGTGATTTTCCCTTTTCAAAATGATGGTAAATATTTTCACCGATTACAATACCATCATCGACTAGAATACCGATAACGATAATCATTCCAAACAAGGATAATACGTTAATTGTAATACCTGTTTGCGTAACAAACAGAAACATTCCTAAAAAGGAAATTGGCAAACCTGCAGCCACCCAAAATGCTAGTCGCGCATTGAGGAAAAGTGATAAAAATAACAAAACTAATACCACACCCATTCCTCCATTTTTTAGGAGTAAAGTGGTGCGTTCTTTTAGCGGAACCGACGTATCATTAGAAATATCAATATGGATATTTTGATGTTGTTTGTTAAAATCTGTGATATAGACTTTAATTTTATCTGCTGTACCAATAAGATCCTCATTATTGGTATTGTTCACTGATATATTAATGGCGGTTTTTCCGTTAAAGAATACTCTATCAGGGTTTTCAGACCAAATATCTTTTACATTTGCTATATCTCTTAAACGAACTATAACACCTGACGGACTGGTACGAACTACTAAATTTGCTAAATCTTTTCCATAATAACCGCGATTAGAAGCACGGATTAAATATTCCTCTGTGTCAGTTTTAATATTTCCACCTGTTATTAGTAAATTAGATTTTTGTACCGCACTGGCTACTTGTTGAAAACTCAAATTATAAGCGAGTAAATCATTTTCACGAACTGCAATTTCTATTTCCTCATCAGGAAAACCAGAAAGTGTAATTTGTGACACTCCTTCCATACCTCTAATATCATTTTCAATACTTCGGGCATAGTCTTTTAGTATTTTTAATGAAATACCATCACCACTTAAAATGAAATTTATGGTAGGGCGAATATTCTCTCTTTTGGCAATAATTGGTGGTTCTATTCCTGTTGGAAAAGAGGGTACACGGTCAACAGCATTTTTAATATCTGATAAGGCAACGTCAATTTTTCTACCTTTTTCTATTTCGACGGTAATACTTGCAGAATTTTCTCTAGAAATAGAAGTTACACGTTCTATACCTACCAAACCTTTAAGATTATCTTCAATTTTCAGTACAATTCCTTCTTCCATTTCTATTGGAGAAGCTCCAGGATAGATCACATTGATACTTATAATCCGACTTTCCATCAAAGGAAAAAAGGATGATTTTAAGCTAAATGCACCGAATAAACCAAAGACTATAAAAGCTAAGATTACAACGTTTACCGCTACAGGGTATTTTATAAAATAGGATATAATTTTTTTCATTTTTTTATTGCTAAGACGCCAAGGCGCTAAGATTTAGGCTTTACTTTTTGGAATTCACCTTTACAATCATTCCTTCATAAGCTCCAGGAACAGGTTCTTTAACTAATTTTTGTCCATTTTCAAGACCTTTTACCACTACCGTTTTTTTATTAAAAAATACAGGAGCAATGCTTTGCAAGTTTAATGTACTATCATTTACAACAAAAAGCTTCGTATCATCTACGAGTAATTTTCTTGATACTTCATACGCTTCAGAAATTGATTTTACAGGTAAACTTGCTTCCAAATACATGCCTTCTTTTAGGGATTTATTTTTAAGTGTGATATACACTTTTAAGGTTTGTGTACTTACATCAACAATTGGGTTGATGCGGCTTACAATTCCTATCCATTCTTTTGTGTGTTCTAAATTTTGAAGTGTAACTTTTTTACCTTTTTGTAGTAAATCACCATATTGCGTATTGATATTTACTTCTAGTTCATATACCGATGTATTAACAAAGGTTCCTAATTTTTGTCCAGGTCGAATTAAAGCACTCGAATTGACCATTGTTTCTGATAAGATACCAGAAAATGGTGCTACAATGCGGTATTTTGATAAACGAGCTTCAGCATTTTTAACACTATAATAGGTTGATAAAACCTTACGACCTGTAATAAAATATTTTTCTTTATCAGAACTTGTTTCTGGAAGTTTGGCTAAACCCTTTTGCATGTCAAAACTAGTAAGATACACTTGCCATTTAGGATATACATCAGGAAAATCAAGTTGTAAATCAGGCATCATAGCCGTAAGAACACTATAGAAATTACTTTTTTGAGAACGAAGGTTGGCACTAAACTCTTCGCTGTTTATGCGTAGAATAGTTTCACCTTTACTGAAGTAGGTTCCTGCTTTAAAGTCTTTTGAACCTTTTAAAAGTATCCCTTGCACTTCTGTAAATAAGTCGATTTTATCTTTAGCCTTTAGTGTACCACTTGTGATAATTAGTAGTGGAATAGTGGTGTTGGTAACCTCTTGTGTTTGTACAATTTTAACAATTTTTTTTACAGGTTGTTTTTTGTCTTTTTTACTATCGGCTAATTTTTTATAACCCATAACTGCTCCTGCAATTATTAATATTCCTAAAATAATACTGATGTATTGTCGCATAGTTGTTATATTTTTAATTTGTGACTACCTCCACAGTTTGTAGATAGCTGTATTAGATTTTCTTGTAATTTTTGTAAAGTTTGTATGGTATTATTAATTTCTTCTTCGCTTAAACCTTTTTGTAAATTTTGTATAATGTTTTGCATTACAGGAAGTGCATTTTTATATTCAGATTTACCAAATTCTGTTAAGTAGACTAATTTGACTCTTTTATCTGTTTTTGAGATTTTTCGAATAACAAGACCTTTTCTTTCCATTGTATTGATAAGTCTTGTTAATGAAGTTTTATCTCGCTCGGTAATAAAGGCTAGTTCATTTTGTGCTAAACCACCTTGAATATGAAGTTTTATTAAAATTACCCATTGTTCGCGTGTTAGTGCAATGTTATTTTCCACCAACACTTCATTGATTAAACAGCCAATCATTTTAGATGTTTTCCCGAGCCAGGGTCCTAATGTTTTTTTTAACTCCACTTTTGTGTTTTTCAGACGACAAATGTATTAATTATTAATAAATAGTTGTATATACAACTATTAAAATTTTCTAAATATTTTAGTGACTATTATTGTATGTAAAATAGGTGAATAAAAAAATAAATCAAAATATTAGGCAGTTTAAAAAAAAACATTTTATATTTGCATCCGCTTATTAAAGCACGGTCTGGTAGTTCAGTTGGTTAGAATACCTGCCTGTCACGCAGGGGG
>JAOZLL010000041.1 GCA_029934835.1 Flavobacteriaceae bacterium
ATATGCTCGATTCATGTGTCTAAATTTTAATTATTTATAGGTGACACATGGTGTTGCAATTAGTCATTGCCCTATGTGTCAAATTCAGGTATACTCACCTCATCTCTTGAGAATTAAAATTAAAAAAGCACAGAAACTATACACACATTTCTGTGCTTAGCATTATTAAACAACTTCAATTACCTTTACATGATGCAATTCTTTACTTTCTATTTTTCGTAAAAGTAATTTCAATACACCATCATCATAATGTGCTTTTATATCGGTATCCTGATCTACATTATCGGGTAGTAACAAAGAGCGAATAAATGATTTACACGAAAATTCTTTATGAATAAAGTTGTCGTCTTTTTCTTCCTTTTCAACTTTTTTCTCAGCAGAGATATTCAACATTCCATCATCGATAGTTACGTTAAAATCTTTTTTAGTAAAACCTGGAACAGCTATTTCTATATCATAGTTGTCGTCTTTTTCAACAACGTTAATAGCTGGAAACAAATCTTTTTTAAACAACAATTCTTCTGTTGCTAATCGATCCATATCAAAAAAATTTGATATTGCAGGACTTAACCAAGACATCTTAGGGCCTTTTACTTTTACAGGTATCATAATTCTGGGGTTTTATAAATTAATACTCCGCTAAGTTAGTTTGCTGTGATACTATGATGCAATGATAAAGGTCAGTTATTCTGCTGATTTATATCAATTTACCTCATAAAAAAGAAACGGAAAGCAATTGCTTTCCGTTTCCTATAAGACCTGTGCTCAACTTCTTAATGTTGATAAACATTGATGCTACTGTACTTCTTATGAGAAAATTAAGAATACCTACTTATCAACTCAACCAAGCCACAAACCCTAATCAGTAATAACTGTTTTAAAAATATGGTGTAGAAACCCAAAATATCACCCTCTATACTTCAACAATACAGTTATTATCTTTTAATAAGTAACATCATTATAATAATCTTATTTATGGAACAAATGTCTTGAGTTTAGGCAAACAACACAATGATACAAATCAATCTTTTTTATGATTGTAATCAACTTTACTTCATCTCAAATAATATCATTTTTAAATTTAGCTTAATATTTAAATAGTCTAAATTAAAATTACTACACTCATGAATTTAAACAGTGTCAGATAATTGCTTTATGGAATTATCTTTTTTATTCTTGAAAAACAGTGTGGTAGTTCCCTTAAAAAGGATTTGCATAATTAACACTATTCTACAACAGAGTTCTAATTAATTAGCGTAATTTCTGAAGTTCTTTTTTATTTATAATTTTTACAAATGTTCGACTCGTCTCAATAAGACCTTCATCTTTAAAATCAGAAAGAGTTCTTATTAGAGTCTCTTTTGCGATACCAGTGAGGCTAGCTAAATCTGCTCTTGATAAAATAATTTTATTAAAAGGGTCATTATTAACTAATAAAAGAAGTGATTTTGCCGTACGTCCACGAACTGAATTATAGGCAACCTGAACTAATTTTTCTTTTGTGACTTTAATATTTTTAGCTAATAACTCTAGCAAGTTGAGAGCTATATGAGGATTAGATTCTAAAATTGCAACAATTTCTGTTTTATCAATTTTAATGATATTTGAAAGCTCAATAGTTTCTGCATTTTCTGTATGAGGAAAATCACCTAAGGAAGAAGTATAACCTATAAAACTATTTTTTTTGAAAAGACCTGTTATTAATTCTTTGCCTTCTTCGGTAGACTTAAATGTTTTTACTAATCCTTTTTTTACTAAAAAAAGATGATTACTTCTATTTCCTTCACAAAATAAACTATCGCCTTTTTGATATACATGTGATTGCTTTTTGCAAAATATCTTAATCAGATCATTTATATTGTCTACTTCTAAAGTGTTTATTTTCTTTTCTTTATTATTTATGTTATTTTTAGTGAATTCTCCTAAAAAAGCTACTTTATCAAGTCTTGTGGAAATCGCACTTAATAACTCAGATTCTTCAAAAGGTTTGGTAATATAATCGTCAGCACCTAACTCCATTCCTTTTCTAATATCTGAATGATTTGTTTTTGCTGTTAAAAATATAAATGGAATATGTTTGAATTTTTGATTTTTTGAAAGAATTTGAAATACACCATAACCATCTAACTTAGGCATCATGATATCACAGACAATTAAATCTGGTATTTCTTTTTTTGCTAATTCAACGCCCATTTTCCCATCATTAGCCATACTTACATGATAATCTGCAAATTCTAAAATCTCAGCCGTATTCTCTCTTACAATTTTATCATCTTCTATGAGTAGGATATGTTTTTTCATAGGCTAATATTTTTTGGTAATCTTAATAAAAATGTACTTCCCTCATTTTCTTTACTTTTAAAACTAATGGTGCCTCCTAAACCTTCAATATTAGCTTTGACAATATTTAAACCAATACCCGTTCCTTGAAAATGTGAGGCATTTGATGCTCTAAAAAAGCGTTTAAAGATATTCATCTGTTCTACTTCTGGTATTCCAATTCCTTGATCTGAAATGCTAACTTCTAAGAAATCACCATCTTTAACTTTAATAATAATTGAAGAGTCTTCAGGTGAGTATTTTATGGCATTATACAGTATATTTGACACAATGATCTGGATAATCTTTTTGTCTTGGTAAATCTTTGGGCACTTTTCACATGGAGTATAACTAATACTTTGCCCCGTCTTTAAGAGTGTATTCGTTTCTCTTATTATCTCTTTCATCAACTTATTAAAACCAAAACTAGAAAATTTGTAGTGAATATTACCAGTCTCAATTCTTTCTAAAGACATAAAATCATCTAAAATATTACTAAGATGATTTACCATAGTTTTGATAACATTAATATGCTTTAAAATATTTTCATTCTTATGAGGAATATATTTACTTAAAAGTGTTGTTGAAGTAAGAATACCACTCAGTGGTGTTCTAAATTCATGAGAGGCCAACGAAAGAAATTTAGTTTTTAACTGACTTAATTCTCTTTCTGCAAGTAATGCACTACGAGCCCTATCCTTTGCAATAATTTTTTTTTGAATTTCTAGTTCTAGATCTTTGTTTGTTTGTTGTAATTTCTCAACTACTTTCTGAAGTTCTTTAGTATGATCTTTTACTTTTTCCTGCAATTTTATTTTTTCAATCTGTATTTTTTTTTCTTTTTCCTTTCTTGTACTTATATCAGAAATATAAGCTTTAGTATACCTAACTCCTTTAAAAGTAAATATATTTAATCGTAATTCTAGTGGAATGGTTCTACCATCTTTGTGAATACCCTCAATTTCTCTAGCATTGTCAAAAGACAAATAGTTAGGATCTTTAAAATAAGAAGTAACGTGATTTTTATGTTTTTCATGCAAGGATAATGGTACAAAAAGATGTAAATCCTTACCAATAATCTCCTTTGGAGAATACCCTAAACAACTTTCAATGGCATTATTTGCCATTATTATTTTAGAACTACTATCTACAAGAATAACTCCTTCCAGTGTAGAGCCAAAAGCTGCTTTCAATATATTATCAATTCCATCGAACATAAAATAAACTGCGTGTATAAAATTAATGCTCTTTGGGGAGTCAGCTAATATACGCAAAATTACCTTAAAACCATAATTAGTTATCTGAATATTAAAGAAGTATATTTCTGTTATTCTATAAACTTATAATGACTAAAATCACTAAAACAATTGATGAACGTCATTGTATTATTTATGATTCTCCTTGACATTTGTACCATTATTAATTCTAAATATTTTCTATTATGAAAAAGCTTATTTTATTAGTACTACTTATTAGTACTGCAAGTTTTGTGTTTGCTCAGAACACAAGTAAAGTAACTTCTATTGGGGTTGGAAACTCAGATATGGTTTTCCAATCTGGATCTAATACATCTACTATTCTACAAGACGGTGAGATGATGAATGGTTTGGTTCTAGGTGGTGGTGGATATAATGATGCCGTTGTAACACAATACGGTGTTGGTAACATGTCTGACATTGGTCAACATGGTGATCGTAACGATGCTGAAGTATTTCAGTGGGGTTGGTACAATACTGCAAAACAAACTCAAGGTGTAGGTTGGGCAGAAGACAATGACGCTTATGCTGAACAATGGGGATTAGGAAACACTTCTACTCAATCACAGTATTACGACAATAATACTGCTGAAGTGTATCAATCTGGTTTTTGGAATACGGCTACTCAACTTCAAAAAACTATGACTAATGGAGCTATGGGTAACTACGCTATTGCAACACAGTGGGATGAAGGTCATCTTTCTACTCAAAGTCAATTTGGAGAAAGAAATAAAGCCTATGTAACTCAAGGGTATTACTATAATACTGCTGAACAAACTCAAACAGGTAAGAAAAACAAGGCAACCATCTTTCAAAATGATTTAGCTTGGGGTGGTGCTAACTACGCGGTACAAACTCAAACGGGTAACAGAAACAAAGCTACTATTGATCAAGGTCTGTATGTAGCTGCATTCAATGATGCTAGTCAAGAACAAATTGGGAATAAAAATAAAGCTTATGCGTTGCAAGCTGGTTGGTTTAACAAATCCCTACAATACCAAGAAGGAAACCGCAATAAATCATTTACTGAACAATATGGAGATTACAACGAAAGTGGTACTTGGCAAATAGGTAACAAGAATAAAGCTTTCACATTCCAAGGTGGATATGGAAACATTAGTGGAATTTTACAGTTAGGTAACAAAAACAAAGCTTATGTTGATCAATTTAATACTTCTAATATGAGTGGTATTTACCAAAATGGTAACAAAAATATTGCAGATGTGTATCAAGATGGTTGGGTTAATGTAAGTGGTGTTGCTCAATTTGGAGATAATAACAAAGCTTATGTAAATCAATTGGGTATACTTAATGGTAGTGGTGTTGCTCAAGGTGGATTTTTTAATGAAGCTTATATAAATCAATATGGTTTAGGCAACATTAGTCTAGTAGGACAGCTTGGTTTTCACAATATAGCAACTACGGATCAAATTGGTAATTTTAATATTGCAACCGTTGCACAATTTGGAGCTAATCATAACAGTGATGTTGACCAAACAGGTTATCAAAACACAGGACTTATTATTCAAGTTCCTTAAATCTTAATTTTAACAAGACAGGGAAGATCATCTTCCCTGTCTTTTATTTTTATATATAAAATATTGTTTAATGAGAAATTTGACACACATAGTATTATTTTTTATCATGTTTTTTTGTTTTAATGCTTATTCTCAAAGTTTGACAGATGAGAATTCGAAGTTAATCACTACTTATTTTCAGGTACAAACTAACACTCCAGTTAACCATTCTACGACTGGTAAAGTATATCAAAAATCAATAGGATCAGACGTTACAATAGAACAAACTGGAAATTATAATGATTCTTATCTCATTTCAAATTCTAAAAACAAACAAGTAATTAAACAAATAGGAGACAGTAATAACTATGAATACTACACCTATTATAATTCTAATCCAACTGAGGTGAATACACTACAGTATGGAGATAATAATGACATTCAGATTTTCGGTCAAAATGAATTAGCCAAAAATATTAGTATCGTTCAAAAAACTAACAATAAAACACTGATTATTAAAAATTATTAACATCATGAACATACACATTAATAATACAATGCTGCTATTATTATTGTTGTTTGGCTTTTCTGCTTCTTTTGCTCAAAATAATAAGGAGATTCAAGCAAAAATAAAAATAACACAAGCTGATTCTTTTATCAGTATTTTTCCAACAGCCTATAATAGTTCAGGCACACTACAAAACAACCTTAGCTACAGTATTCTTGCCCTAAAAAAAAGTGCTACTGGTACTATGTCAAAAAACTCACAATCAGGAGTTTTTTCGCTATTGCCTGGTGAAACTAAAACACTTTCATCTCAAAAAGTAAACATTGATGAAAATGGAAGTATCCAGATTTATCTATTTATTCGTAAAGATGATAAAGTTATTGCAAAAGACACACTACACGTAGGAGCTATTGAAAATAAATTTAAAAATACACCTCTTCAAGAAACAAGCTTTGAAATAGCTGGATTAATTATTGAAAATGTACTCACTAAACCAGGTAAAGATTTCTATGAGTTTTTTAGTCAAATTAATCGCTCAAATGGTATTAGTTACCCTTTTGTAATCGTAATCAACGAAAAACCATCCTTAGGTGGACGTAATAGTGTCATTGATATTCTTATTGATGATGTGACTATTTTTAAGTTTAATACACAACCCAAAGAAGAATATCTACAGATGGCAGCCAAACAAGCCAATAAAGAGATATACACGTATTATTCTAAAAGGAAAATGTTATATAAAAATGAAAAACTATTTTAAAACAAAAGAGATGAAAACTAAATATTTTTTAATACTACTACTGTTACTCCCGTTTTATAGTTTAACAGCACAAGAGATCGTCTATAAACCAATAAATCCTTCATTCATAGGAGGTAATCCTTTTAATGCATCATGGCTTTTAAGTAATGCCGAATCACAAAACAAATTCAAGGAAGATTCTGATGGATTTGAAGAAAAAAGTGAACTCGAGAGATTTACTGAAAGCCTTAATCGTCAATTGCTCAACGAATTGTCACGTGATTTATTTCAACAAGAATTTGGTGATGAAGGGCTTACTTCGGGTACCTATACATTTGGAAGCTTAGTAGTTGAAATAACACCAACTTCAGGTGGTTTATCAATAGACATCTTTGACACCGAAACAGGTGAGCAAACACAAATAATTATTCCTAACTAAAAAACTAAAATTATGAGAAAAATTGGAATAGTAATAAGTATCGCTTTTTTATTTTCAAGTTGTGGCGCTTATTTTAATCAGCCCTCAAAAAAACAAGCAGCTCGATTTGGGGAAGAAGTTTACACAAGTGAATACATTAAAGATATTACACCTGTAGAACCAATAGTTGTAGGTGTCTATAAGTTCAGAGACCAAACGGGGCAATACAAACAAGTAGAAAGTGGTATCAGTTATAGTACAGCTGTTACACAAGGAGCAACTACTATTTTGATAAAAGCTTTAGAAGATTCTAAATGGTTTGTACCTATTGAGCGAGAAAATATCAGTAATTTATTAAACGAGCGTCAAATTATACGCTCTACAAGACAAGAGGAAAGCAAAAAAGAAGGAAATACAGAAGGTGTCAAACCTTTAGCGCCTTTACTATTTGCTGGTGTTATCCTAGAAGGAGGAATTGTATCCTATGACTCAAACATCATTACAGGTGGCGCAGGCGCTCGTTATTTTGGAGCAGGAGCATCTACGCAATACCGGCAAGATCGAATTACAATATACTTAAGAGCTGTATCAACATCAAGTGGTAAAATTTTAAAAACAGTGTATGTTTCTAAAACAATTTTATCACAAGCAATAGACGTAAATCTATTCAGATTTGTTAAGCTAAAACGTTTACTTGAAATAGAAACAGGTGTTAGTCGAAATGAACCTGGACAATTAGTCGTAAAAGAAGCTATTGAAAAAGCTGTTGAATCTTTGATAATTGAAGGGATAAAAGATAGGATATGGCAAGCTAGAGAAGAAAAATTTGTTATTGAAAGAGCCTTAGCTTCTTATGAAAATGAAAAAAAAGAATCTCTAGAAACAAAACTATTTGAGCGAAAATTAATTAATCGTCGTGGGAAACACGCTATATGTATAGCTCCTTTTACCACATATTTTGATGGTGATTATTCCAATTCAAATATAGATTTTGGTGGACAAATTGGTTTCAAACACTTTTTTAATGATTCTAAATTTAACGTTGGGCTATCTGCAGGTCTGTTAACCTTAAGTAGTGAAAAAGTTTTTAAACAAGATTTTTTGCTGTCAGATATTAATCTAGAATATTTATTATTACCCAAAGATAAAATCACACCATTTTTATATGGTGGTGGCGGTGGTTTAACAAATGACGATTTCAGTGCATTTGAGTTTAAAATTCAATATGGTGGTGGTATAGAATATATTCCAACCAAAAACATAGGAATTAGACTATTTGTCGAACAAAACATATTATTCACAGACGAAATAGATACAAAGATTTTTGGATCTCACGATGATCTCTATTGGAGATATGGTGTAGGACTAACTTTTTTTGTAGGAAATTAATGCTAACTAAAAAAAACTAAAAAGATGAAAAAAATTATATATATATCCACATTAATTAGCTGTTGTTTACTTTATATGAGCTGTTCTGATGACAAACTTACTTTCTCTGAAACAGGAATAATGACTGGTAGGGTTGTTCAAGCTGGCAACTTTGAACCAATTGAAAATTCAAAAGTCACGATTAGCCCAACAAACAACACTGTATTTACAGATGTCGATGGTTATTTTTTATTCGAAGAAATTCCTATTGGAGATTATTCCGTACAAGCTGAAAAAGAAGGTTTCTTAGCTGGTTTTGAACCTGCAACAATCTCTATTGATGCAACAGTTAACATTATTTTTGAATTAGAAGATTCTGACGCACTAAATAAACCACCTTTTGCCCCTGAATTATTGAGCCCTGATGATAATGCAACTGGTCTTGATTTAGAAGTTGAATTAGTTTGGAGTACAGCAATTGACCCAGATGAAGACGAACTGGTTTATGGTATCCAAATCCGTAATGATTATGATGAATCTTTAATAAACGTAGAAAGTGTGACGGATACTACTTATGTTGTTTCTGATTTACAACACGGTGTGAAATATTTTTGGCAGGTAAGTGTAAATGATGGTGTTAATAGTGATGTTATGACTACTATCAGTACTTTTGAAACTACATCCTATCCAGAAAATAGATACTTTTATGTAAGGGAGGAAAATGGACATAATATTATCTACTCAGCAAATGAAGCTGGTGAAAGCCTAGCCTTAACAACGAGTGCAAATAATAGTTGGAGACCGCGAAAAAATCAAGCAGCTCAATTAGTTGCTTTCTTAAGAACTGAAGATACTGAAACACATATTTTCACTATGAAACCAGATGGTACAGATGTGCAACAAGTCACATCAGCAACTCCATTGATAGGATTTAAACAAAATGAAATTGATTTTGCTTGGTCTGCAAATGGAGATAGAATCATTTATCCTAGTTTTGATAAACTCTTTTTAATAAACAAAGATGGTAGTGGTAATCAACTTATTTATCAAACAAGTGATGGTAGTTTTATCACTGAGTGTGATTGGAGTTATGATGAAAGTATGATTGCTATAAAAACAAACGATATTGATGGCTATAATGTTAACATATTTACTATAAATATGTCGGGAACTATACTAACGACAATTTTAACAGGAGTAACTGGTGCGGCTGGTGGGCTAAATATTTCTGTAGATAATCAAATGTTGTTATACACTTATGATATTTCTGGCTATGAAGACGCATCCTATAGACAGCTCAATACACACATGTTCATCTATAGTTTTACAACGACAAATACAACAGATATATCAGTAAATAAAACAGCAGGAACCAATGATCTTGATCCTCGCTTTACACCAAACGAAGCACAAATTATTATGGTTAATACTTCAAATGATGGCATCTCTGAAAAAAAGATTTTTATTGTAGACATTGATGGAGAAAATATTGAAACACTATTTGAAAATGCCTTTATGCCTGACTGGGAATAAGACATTCTTCTATAGATAAGTTTTAGTGGTATTTAGATACCCAAATAACAAAAAGTGGTACTTTTGTAAAAAGTATCACTTTTTATGATTTTAATAGCTGATGGTGGCTCAACAAAAGCCGATTGGATTGCCCTAGACTCTAATAAAAAAGAACTCTTTAGAGTAAGAACTCATGGATTAAACCCTGCCGTTTTTCCTGAAGAAGCACTACGAGATAGATTAGTTAACAATTTTCAGCTCATGAAACATAAAAAAGAAGTTAAAGAAGTCTTTTTTTATGGTGCTGGTTGTGGAACTCCAAAACCTACTCAACTGCTTAAGCATGTTTTTGAATCTGTTTTCACTAATGCCAAAGTTGTGGTAAAAGAAGATATGCTTGCTGCCGTCTATGCAGCTTCAGGTGGTAAAAAATCTATTGTTTGTATTTTAGGAACTGGTTCCAATTCCTGTTATTATGATGGTGAAACTCTAAAACAAAATGTAATATCATTAGGTTATATTTTAATGGATGAAGCCAGTGGAAACTATTTTGGCAAAAAACTTATCAAAGATTATTATTACAAAAGAATGCCTCAAGAAATTGCTGAGAAATTTGAAAATACTTTTGATTTAGATCCTGATGAAATAAAACGAAATCTGTATCAAGAAGAAAGCCCAAATGCTTATTTAGGCAACTTTGCCCAATTTATGTTTGAATTTAAGGAGCATTCTTACGTTCATCAAATTTTGGAAGAAGGATTCTCTAATTTTTTCACTAATAGAATACTACCCTATAATCAACCGAAAGAAACTCCGATTTACTTTATAGGATCTATTGCCTTCTATTTTGAAAAAATTTTAAAAGAAGTTGCAGAAAAATATAGCTTAGAGATTACTGGTATCTTACAAAGGCCTATAAATAATTTAATAGCCTATCACCAAAATCAAGTATAATCTTAGGTGAAAAAATAATTGTAGTTTTGCATTTAAATGAGTACAAAAGAAAAAATAAAAGAACAAGTTGACGTTTCTGAAAAAGAAACTAACCAACATGAAATTGTCTTACACAATGATGATATCAATACTTTTGATTTTGTTATTGATGCTTTAATAAGTGTCTGTGAACATACTGTTTTACAGGCAGAACAATGTACAATCTTGGTTCATTATAAAGGTAAAGCAAGTGTTAAAACAGGTGAGTATAAAGCGCTAAAATCTCGCTGTTCAAAACTACTTGAAATGGGACTTTCAGCTGAAATAGTATAAACACCTAAAATTTTTAGCATTTCATTTTTACAAGGATAATATTTCATATATATTTGCAGCCCTAAATCGGCCACGTGGCGCAACTGAATAGCGCACTTGATTACGGCTCAAGAGGTTACAGGTTTGAATCCTGTCGTGGTCACTTTTTAAAAATGCAACTTCCTATCTATTAGTTAGTTGCATTTTTTTGTTTTTAGAATGTGTCACTTTTAGTGTCATTAATTTTCGATTCTCTGGAATTTCTTAAATTATATAAATTTAAAAATTGTTTAATGCAATTATATTTCTCAATTCAATCATTTCTAACCATTCTAATTACTTCTCGATAGAATCTATATTTTATTTCATCTATATACTTAACTTCAATATTATTGGCTCTCAATAATTGTTCTTTGTACTTATCACTATATTTGGTAGGACAATAATAAATAATTCGATTCTTAAACACATTAGGGTTCTCTAATTGAAATCTTGCTCGATTTGTGAGTAAATACCACAAATCGGTTTCTTGGTAATCAAGACTCAAACCAATGATATGAACTTCATCTTTAAAAACAAAATCAATCCATGAACTTTCATCAATAATTTTGTTTCCTTTAAGTCTTTTATGTAGTGAATCTTCATTAACCTCTTTACTGGCATAGTTAGTGCCTGTTACTACATAGTTTCTAATTTGCTGTAATTGTCCACCATAATGTTCAAAACCAAGAGTAATAGTATTAGGAATATTTATAACTCCATGGATATGCCAAAATTTCCTATTACTGGATATATTATGTCTAAATATACTATACTTGGTTTCTTTAATAATCCCTTCATTTTTAACACTAGCTATTTTATCATCTTTTAAAAAAATCTTTTCCAAAGAATAGTCATAATTTGTCGTTAAAATATTCTTGTTATCTAGTCCTAATATAAGTTCATGTATTTCATTAGGCTCAATTTTATCAATTAAATAAGCGACAAATGATTTAAGTTCTCCTTCACTAATTCCCTTATGTTTTAATGCTTTTATATATATTTCTTCATAAAGTAATGGAAATGGTTTTCTCTTGGTAGTATCAATATTCTGTTTACTAATTTCAGCAATCTTCTTTAATATATTTTCCCAACTGTTTGGATTGTTTTCGTAAATATTATTTATCCCATTTCCAATTAATAATGTTTTTTCCATAATAGAACTTATTTTTCTTTGCTATTCCCTACAGCAGTAATCACATCATTCTCAATACTACCACTTCTACTCAAAATCAAATTTAAATAATCTACTCCTATTTTTCTTTTTATCTCTTTAATATTTACTATCAGTTCATCGTAATTATCTCCATCCTTTAACTTTAATTTTCTTAAAGTAAATTTTGATAATGTCTTATACTTTTTAATATCCTTTATTAAGGTATCTATAAATGAAATTAACTCTTGGTCTAAATCATCTCTTTTTTCTTTTAACAATGATTTTAATGCAATAGTAGCCTTACTTTCCAAGGCAACTTCAGAACTGCCAGATTTGTATTTTGGGTTATACCCCTTAATTGTTTCATAAGAATTCCAGAAAAGAGATGTTAGTGGTTGTCGTTTTTCCTCAGGAGGACATTTTACAAATTCTAATAGTTCTTCAAATGTTTTCTCATTTGGTTTGTTATTAGGTTTTTCTCTTTCATATTGATGAACTATAGAAAACAAAGCCATTCCTTTCTTCCTTAAAACAACAACATTATTTTCATCATACAGTTTCGCTGTCTTGGTTCTATTAGGTAACTTCTCTATTCTTTCTATTACCTCAGGGAACTTTTCTAATATATTATTGTAATCATTCCTAATTACAGTATTAATACTTAACTCTTCACTATCTTCTGGATTAGTACCGATTTTAGAAAATAGCCCACTCGGCGTTGGTTTCTCATCTGCATCAAACATCTTTGTATCTTCCCCTAGTGCATTGTGAATCAAAAACATTTTTTGTTCTGCTATCTCTCTACTTTTGACAATTCCTGCCCCTTGCTCTGTTGGAAAAAAATTATAGATATATAATTCATCAAAAACTTTCTTACTCATTCTATTTATCCTTCCAACTCTCTGGATTACTCTAGTAGGATTCCATGGAATATCATAATTAATAACCAATCCAGCTCTATTCAAATTATAACCTTCTGATAATTTATCACTTGTTACCAAGACATCATAATCATCAACCTGATTCTTAAATTTTGCATCAAAATTAGAGTTAAGTTCCAACGCAAATTTTTTGGTAATACTACCATCACAAAACAAAACTCTTTCACCTAGTTGCTCTTCAAAATATTCTTTAAGGTGTCGAACAGTATCAGTATATTCTGTAAAAAGAATGATTTTTCTTTTTGGCTTACTATTCTCTTTAAGAACATCTTTAATCTTTGTTACAACACCAGCTCTTTTTGGGTCATTTTCAACTAAGTTCAATTTTTTTATCTCTTCTTCAATTTTCTCAAAGAGTTCAATATCACTTTTAATATCATTGTAGAATTGTTTCTTAAAATGGAAGTTTTCTACATCATAAATTTTAGTATGTTTTGGGGATGTTCTATTCTGAGCATTCCTTTCAAACTCTGCTAAAGCTTCTTTAATAGCTTCAAGCGTGAAATCATCAGCGTTATCATCATCATCATATATTTGGTCAATTACTTTTCGGTCAAGCACATATTTCCCCGATTGTTCAATAAATGACAATACCATTCGGTGAGTCCGTAAAAAGCGTTCAATACTTTTCTCAAAAGAACCAAACGAACTTTCAAAACGTTTGACTAACAACCTACGCATAAAGTCAAATAAGTTACGCTGTTGTTGGAAGGCTCTATTATCTTCCTCGTTAAGCTTCTCCTCATCTTTTGGTACACTTTCATATTCAAAAGGTTTATAGATTGCTCCTTTAAAATTTCCTTCCTCACTAAAATAATCAGTAATTATCTTATTGTAGAAATTTGATTGTTCTTTTGATAATTCATAGAATTGTTCTTCGGGATCTTTTACAGTTGATAAATTATCAATCTCTTTTTTATATTCAAAATCTGTTTTTAAATCTAATCGATTTCTCCTAATAACTACTGGAGTAATAATATTTTTAATATCGTTAGCCATAGCTCTTGCATTTCCTTTTACAATATGAATATCTATTGGTAAATCCAATCCGAATAATTTAACATACTCTCGTTCAGCCTTTCTTTTTTTATCAGTTTTACTTGAATTATAATTCTTAAGAATATTTGAAAGTCTTTTGAATCTATAATTATAAGCATTAAACCTTCCCTCTAAATCTTGCTCAATGGTAATACCCGATTGACCTGGAATTAGAAATAGTTTTAGCAGTGAAAATATATCGGCTGGTGAATTATTAAATGGTGTTGCTGTTAACAATATCACTTGCTTCCCTCTACAGATATCTAGAAGGGCTTCATAAGCCGAAGTATCTTGATTTCTAAACTTATGTGCCTCATCAACAATAATTACATCATATTCTAAATTATTATTTAATATGCTTTCTGCAATATTTTCAAGATTCCCCGAACTGTCTATATCCCAATTATAAAGCTTGAACTTATTCCAATATTCGTACCAACCTGTATTCTCTTTTTTATTTCCAATTAAGCCTGGAGGTGATAAAATCAATCCTCTTTTACCCAATTGACTAGCTATTAATGAAGCAATAACAGATTTCCCCAGACCAACCACATCTGCAATGATAACACCGTTATATGTTTCTATGACACTTAAAGCTTGGGTTACTGCATCTAATTGATATTGGTATTTTTTAAAACCATTATCTTCTAGTAATCTAACAACTACATCACTTATCTTTTTTGATTCTTGAAGTTCTATATATGTTTTTAAAATAAGTGCATAAGCTTCAAATGGTGTTATTAATGACACTTGGCTTTTGTTCTTTAAAAAATCAATAATCACTTTTTTTCCATTTTCGGCTTCGGTTATAGGTACTGCTGTATCCCATAGTTCATCAAAATAACCTTCAGCTGTTTCATAACCATAATCTTTTATTTCTACATTAAACTCTTGCTGACCATGCAAGCCAGCTTTGGTTAAATTGCTACTTCCAGTTATAAATTCTCCTTTTACATTAAATAAATCTTGAAATTGATTATCTAGTTGAAATAGATACAACTTAGCATGATTAGGGTTTAAAGTTTTACGAATTATCAATCTACCTTCACTCAACATTTCAACAAAAAATGCTATTTGATTGTAAAAAGCTTCATTATCCATCTCGGCATTATTAATAGCAAAACCCATAGATTTCATGAACTGCGAAAAATGTTCTTCTTGACTTAAACTGTCATCTTCAACGCCAACCTCAACTATAGAACTTAGATACTTATCTACCTGTAAACCAACTAATATTTTTAAGTTTACTTGGCTGTTATCTTTTAGGTTTTTATAGATTTCTCGCCAACCGGAAAAATAGAAAAAACCAACTAGAAATTTTAATTCTTGGCTAGCTGAAATAAGTTTTTCTAAGCGTTTTTTTAAACTGGCTCGCTCTTGATTATTGGTAATAAAATTCTTACTCATAGTATTAAATTGGTTTGAATACGTTCTAATACCGCTTCAATGAGTTCTTTTGCAACGGGTTGTTTATTGTCTTTAATTTGATGTGCTACACTTGCTGACCAAGCACGTTCTACAACTTTTAATCTATCTTTAGTTATTAAATCATCTGGTGATTTATAGTCTAACTTTTTATGCTCCATTTTATGTAAAAACAACGGTTTAATTCTTTCCCAATCTTTTTTTGAAAAACCATTTGTAAGTTCATATAAGTCATAGAAATCTCGGGGTGCTGTATATGACCTTTGTTTTAAAGCTCTTAGTTTTTCAGATACTATTTCATCAATGGTATAGCATTTAATTGATGCTTCACCTGTTAAAGTATCTGAATAAGGATGATGTATTTTTCTAGTACTGGGTGATGTCAATAGTATCTCATCAGTACTAACTTCTAGCTTTATTTTTGTATACCAACGTTCTGGTGGTGTGGGTTCCTGATTTTTTAGATGATTGGCACCCCAATATCTAATTTTTACTTGAAAACCCTTTGGAACATCTTTATGGACAAGCATTTTAATAGGCTCACAATAAAAATGAATGCCTGTTTCTTTATGCAAGTCTTTACTAATTAAGGCTAAGGTTTTTTTATCAAGTACAAAATCCTTATTTAGTGATGAAAAATCTAAATCTTCTGAGAAACGATAGTTTTCAAAATAACATTTGCGCAAACAAGTACCACCTTTAAAAACTAAATCATCTTTATAATATTTATAAAAGGTAGCTAAAAAATGACCCAACACATAATCTTTGTCTACGGTATCTGGAGGAACCTTCCATGCTTTTGCTTTATCTCGTATTTCTTTTTGTAAAATCATAGTTGTTAATACGCCTCTTTTGCCATAGTAATAATTGCTTCTTCAGAAACGTTTAAACGTAGCATCCACCTAGCATTAAATTTTCCTTCTTCCAAACCTCCTGAATCTAATAAGCTGTACTTTTTATTAACTTGTTTTTGTGCATAGGCTATAAAAGAATGTAACTTATTCTGATGAAATAAACTTGCCAAATAACCTAAGCGTTTTATTAATGCAATATTAGAATAAGCCTTTGTATAAGTCATCATTTTTTTTGAACTTAAATTTGATTGAGCAAAGGCTTTTATTAGGTTATCAAAATCACCTGCATAATGAGGCTGGTCAAAACAATCTATCAAAGTCATTTCTATATCAGTAATTTGTAACTTATTATCGCCATAGCCTTTTGTGATAGTTCCGATACATTTACTTTTTTTTACACTTATATATTTTATGGCTGTTCCTAAAATGTTAGTGGCTCTTTTACGGTTTACAATTTTCACAAATAGCGTATTTGGAAAACGTTCTGTTAACCCATGATAGTGCAATGCAGACCAATAGGCAATAGCCCCATTTTTACTAATAAACAAAGCGAGTACTTGTATATTACTATAGGTGTATTTTGCATAAACGCCACGTTCTATACGGGTTAACACTTTTTTATCAACCAAATTTTCTAATACCTCGTTTAAATTAGCAAAACTTTGATTGATTCTTTTTTCAATGTTTTGCATTTTGAAATATAAAATTTCATAGTCTTCTAATAACTGTAAAAACTGCAACTGTTTTTTTGTAAGATGCGTTGATATATATACACTGTCTGCCATTACTACTTGTGTTGCTTAAAGACCTAATTATTGGGTCTTATTGTTACATAAAGGGCAAAGATAGTGTTTTTGTTTGAATTGATAGTCATTAGGCTATTTTGTAATTATCGTATTCTTCTTGGGTTAGGTTGAAATTGGGGTCTATGATTAGAACTTCATTATAATCTAAATTATAGTTTTTATAAATAATTAAATCAATATCATTCTCAAGGTTTTCAGAAATTGAATTCCTTTCTTTGAGTTGAATAATCTGATTTACAATTCTCTTTACTTTTTCATTAATTAAATTGCTAGGAATAATTATAGGGAACTGTTCAATTTCATATCCCATTACATGATTGTTGGTTGATGTCTTTCTAAAGAACCAATCCATTAATTTTGAATTTAATATTGCTAAGACAAGTTCATTGTAATTACTGTCAATCAAAAGGATTTTATTAACTGTATGCCCAAATAAAAAACTCTCATTATTATTAGTAAAACATGCATGAAGTCTATATTTATCTGTAGTCCCTGTCACTTCTTGAATAACAATGAATGTAGATAATTTATTTTTATTTACAAACTCTTTCTTGAAATTTCCTATAATAAACTCATCACAATTTCTAATAAGTTTATATTTTTGCACGTTCCTTCCCCTGTAAAGTTTAACAGCTGTTTTATTAACGCTAAACTCATTTGAACTTGTTGTTAAGTTTAAATCACCCTGTGATAATTTTTTAATGTACTTGCCAAGTATAAATGAATTATATTTTATTTTACTCAATATCCCAGCATCTCCATATTTAATCAGAGGGATATATAAAGTTTTGGGATATAAATCTGAAATTGATAATTGACTTATTTCTTCAAATTTCAAGTTTTTTAAAGTAGAAACATTATTATTTATAGAAATTTTTATTTTAAAAAAATCTCTAGGTTGACTTCTTTTAATAAGGTAAATACATGTACCCTGCAATACAGTTTTGAATACTTGATTTACCGATTCCTTTGATTTCTTTGGAAATTCAATAATTCTATTAATTTCGGTATTATTAATTAATAGTTTCCGAGTAAAAGTTGATGATAAATCACACATTAAGCTACTTTGCACAATCATACATGCTATTCCATTAGTTTTAGTGATATTATAAGAAACTTCTACAAATATTTTATATAAATTCTGTTTTCCAATATCTTTTCCTTCAGAATAAGGGAATTTTATTTTACTATAAACACCCTTCTTTATTTGTGTATACGGAGGATTCCCAATCACAATATCAAATTTCTCTACACCATACATCCAATACGGGTCAAACCATTCATTGC
>JAOZLL010000011.1 GCA_029934835.1 Flavobacteriaceae bacterium
TACAATAATTCTATCCTGAAAGCTTTCAAAACTTAATTCTTAATTCTACATTTGTAATATGGAATATCCTATGTTATCACAAATAAATTCTCCAATAGAATTACGTAAATTGCCGGTAGATAAGTTACCCCAACTTGCTAAAGAATTAAGGGAATTTATTATTGATATTGTTTCTACTAAAAAAGGACATTTAGGTGCTGGTTTAGGAGTTGTAGAATTAACTATTGTACTCCATTATTTATACAATACACCTGAGGATTTATTAATATGGGATGTCGGACATCAAGCTTATCCACATAAAATCTTAACAGGTCGTCAAAAAGAATTTCATACCAACCGTCAATTTGGTGGTTTGTCAGGATTTCCTAAACGTTCTGAAAGTATTTATGATGCATTTGGAACGGGACATTCTTCTACATCTATTTCTGCTATTTTAGGAATGGCTATTGCCGCTCAATTAAAAGGTGAAAAAAACAAAAAAAATATTGCCGTTATTGGTGATGCGAGTATTGCCTCAGGAATGGCATTTGAAGCACTTAACCATGCTGGCGTTACTGATGCTGATCTGTTAGTTGTTTTAAATGATAACCAAATGGGTATTGACCCACATGTTGGTGCATTAAAAAATTATTTAACTAGTATCAAATCGGATAAAGATCAACTGGGCAAAAATATTTTTGAGGATTTAAACCTACAGTATTTTGGTCCTATTGATGGTCATGATATTAAAGCTTTGATTACGGCTTTATCAATAATAAAAACGATTTCTGGTCCTAAATTTTTACATATTATCACCACAAAAGGGAAAGGTTTACCTCAAGCTGAAAAAGATCAGGTAACCTATCATGCACCTGGATTATTTGATAAAAAAACAGGCTTAATTAAACCTGAATTTATTATAGATTTACCACCAAAATATCAAGATGTTTTTGGACTAACTTTAGTCGAATTAGCCAAACAAAATGATAAAATCGTTGGAATAACTCCAGCAATGCCAACTGGCACTTCTTTAAACTATATGTTAGAGGCATTTCCAAATCGCACTTTTGATGTAGGTATCGCCGAACAACATGCCGTTACACTAGCTGGCGGTTTTGCAACACAAGGTTTTATACCTTATTTGGCAATATATTCTACTTTTTTACAAAGAGGATATGACCAAGTCATTCATGATATAGCATTACAAAATTTACCTGTTGTTTTTTGCATTGACCGTGCAGGAATAGTAGGAAATGATGGTGCAACTCATCATGGTGTTTTTGATATTGCTTTTTTAAGGCTAATTCCTAATATTATTATTGCAGTACCAAAAGATGAACATCAGCTTCGTAACTTATTATATACAGCACAATTTACAACACAACCTATTGCTATTCGTTATCCTCGTGGCCGTGGAATACACAAAACTTGGAAACATCCATTCAAAGAAATTCCTATTGGCATTGGTAAACAATTATCTAAAGGTAATACACTGGCTATTCTTAGTGTTGGTCCTTTAGGAAATACTATTCAAAAAATTCTTAAAAAGAATCCTGATTTAGAAGTAGCACACTATGATATGCTATTTATAAAACCATTAGATGAAAAGTTATTACATCAACTATTTAAAAAGTTTGATAAAATTATTACTATAGAAGATGGGACAATAAATGGAGGTTTTGGAAGTGCTGTTTTACAGTTTTCACAAACACATAACTATTCAAACAAAATCATTAAAGTCTTAGGTATTCCTGACAAATTTATCACTCATGGTAGTATTGAGGAATTGTTTACCCAAATAGGATTAGATGAAAAGACTTTATATCAATCCATCAAACAAATGTGTGATTAGTTATACCTTAAATCCGCAAGGGTTTAAGGTTATACATAAAAAAAGATACTCACAAAGTGACTGATACTCCCTAAAAGTACAAAAACATGGAATATAGCATGGTTATAGGGTAATTTATCTCGACTAAAAAAGAAAGCACCAACAGTATAAAAAACACCACCTGCTGTCAGCCAAAATAAGCCTTCTGATGAAAGGTTTTCTATCAATGGTTTAATGGCAAAAACAACCATCCAACCCATTAAAACATACATGATTGTAGACAATTTTTCAAATTTTCCAATGAAAAAAAGTTTAAAAATAATTCCTAGAACTGCAACACCCCAAGTCATTCCAAATAATATCCAACCTGTAGTTCCATTCAAAGTTACTAAAGTAAAAGGAGTATAAGTACCCGCTATTAATACATAAATAGCTGCATGATCAAATACATTTAATCGTGCTCTAATTTTAGGGTTTTTAGATTTATGATATAAAGTCGAAGCCAAATATAAAAGAATAAGACTAGCTCCATAAATACTATAACTAACAATATGCCATGCATTGCCAAATAAGCTTGATTTAACCACCAAGACAGACAAAGCAGCAATACTCAGAATAAAACCAATAAAATGGCTCCAGATATTAAATTTTTCCTCTTTTGGAGGATATGTGTTTTCGATATAAGTGTTCATAACTCAATTGGATAATATCCCTTAACGTAAAAAATAAGGATTCCGTATAAATAATTTTAACCTCTTTACCCTACCAGAGTTTTGAACTCTGGTAGGGTTTAAGGTTGAGTATATTATTTCAATTCTTTTATTCCCATATTCCAAAGCGTAAAAGCATAAATATCAGCATATTGCTCAATTGTTTTAGTAACAGGAGTTCCTGCACCATGTCCTGCATCCGTTTCAATACGAATTAAAGTTGGATTATCTCCTTCTTGTTTTGTTTGTAGTTCAGCAGCGAATTTAAAAGAATGTGCTGGTACTACTCTATCATCATGATCTCCAGTAGTTACCAAAGTTGCAGGATAAGAAATCCCTTTTTTAACATTATGAACAGGTGAATAGCCTTTTAGGTACTCGTACATTTCTTTATTTTGTTCTGATGTTCCATAATCATAAGCCCAACCTGCTCCAGCAGTAAAAGTATGGTAACGTAACATATCTAAAACACCAACGGCTGGCAAAGCAACCTTCATCAACTCAGGACGTTGCGTCATAACGGCACCTACTAACAAACCACCATTTGATCCACCACGAATAGCTAAATAATCTGATGAAGTATACTTGTTAGCAATTAAATAATCTGCAGCAGCAATAAAATCATCAAACACATTTTGTTTTTTCAATTTTGTCCCTGCTTTATGCCATTTTTTACCATATTCGCCACCACCACGAATGTTAGGTACTGCATAAACACCACCTTGCTCCATCCAAACAGTATTAGCAACACTAAACGAAGGTGTAAGACTGATGTTAAATCCACCATAACCATAAAGAATAGTTGGGTTTTTACCATTGAGTTCTAATCCCTTTTTATGAGTAATAATCATCGGTATTTTTGTTCCATCTTTTGAAGTGTAAAATACTTGCTTAGATTCATAATTATCACTGTTGAAATCTATAGCTGATTTGCGATAAACTTCTGATTTTCCTTCTTCTGGAAAATATTTAAAAATCGTTCCTGGTGTGACGTAATTTGTAAATGAATAATATAATTCTTTTTCATGAATTTTACCACCTAATCCACCAACACTACCAAAACCTGGCAACTCAATATCACGAATAAACTCACCCAAATAATCATACTGTTTTACTTGAGAAACCGCATCAATCATATACTCTGCAAAAAAATATCCTGAACCTGTTGAAGGACTTAATACATGTTCTGTTTCTGGGATAAAATCTTTCCAGTTTTCAGGTTGTGAGTTAGCTACATCTACTGTAACTATCCGTTTATTTGGTGCTTTAAGGTTCGTTACAATAAACAATTTATCACCTTGATTATCTATTACATAAGAATCATTATCAAAGTTATCCATTATTGTAATCAATGGACTATTAGGTGCTTTTAAATCTTGAATATATAATTCATTTCCTGAGGTTGATTCTGATGCACTTATTACTAAATAACGATCATCTTCAGTAACATTTCCACCTACATAACGACGTTTTTGTTTATCTCCAAAAATTATAGGGTCATTATTCTGTTTAGTGCCGAGCTTATGAAAATAAAGTTTGTGTTGATCTGTTTTAGCAGATAATTCGCTTCCTTTAGGTTTATCATAACTAGAATAGTAAAAACCTTCATTTCCTTTCCAAGACAATCCACTAAATTTTACATCAATTAAAGTATCTTCGGTAATCTCTTTTGTTTCAGCATTCATTACCAACACTTTACGCCAATCACTTCCTCCTTCAGAAATAGAATAGGCGACTTTGCTACCATCTTTGGAAAAACTCACACTACCTAAAGAAATAGTTCCGTCTTCTGAAAACGTATTTGGATCTAAAAAAACTTCTGGCTCTCGTCCTTCTATAAAACGATAGATAACATATTGGTTTTGTAAACCATCATTTTTATAAAAATAAGTATAGTCTCCTTCTTTAAAAGGTGCGCCTACTTTTTCATAATTCCATACTTTTTCTAAACGGTTTTTTAATTGATTGCGATAAGGTATTTGTTCTAAATAACCAAAAGTGACTTTATTTTGAGCTATAACCCAAGTTGCCGTTTCTGAAGACATGTCATCTTCTAACCAACGGTATGGATCTGCGAGACTGTCTGCAAAATAGACATCAATAACCTTTCCTTTTTGTGTAGTTGGATAGGTTATTTTATTCGTTTTTTTAATAGAGTTGGTGTTAGTACATCCTATTAATAATACACTTGCTGCCATTAATAAAAAGAAATTTTTCATGATTAAAAGTTTGATGTAACAAAGGTACATATTAATAACCTGAGTTCGACCTAAGGTTTAATTTACAGAATTAAAAGAAAAGGTAAGGTTTGAAGTGTAAAACAAGAAGGAATATCTAGATATTTTGATTGTTTTACGCAAAAAAGATTGCCTTTTCTTTTATTTCCCTTTGGGCTTGATAAATTTTACCATATTCTTGTTAAATTTCATCAAATTAACCAGTTAGTCCTTCAAAAATTTAGCTTCGAATATGAAAAAATTTATTTAAGCTGTAAAGAAACCTTGGTTCGAACTCAAGTTAATAAGGTTAAGGATTTGTTAATAAGAAATATTGATTTTATTCTTAGTGATAGTTTTGGTTATTTTGCGACTACATATGTGTTTGTATCATAAGTTACAATAGAATATATCAAAAAACTGTCAATTTGTCGGCTGAAAAGAACGGCACACTAATTGCCAAATAACAAGCAATAACTATTTAAAAATAAAGAACATGACTGAAATGTTAACTAAAGAAGCCTTCTTAGAAAAGGTTTTCAATTTTGAAAAAAATAAAGAATGGAAATTCGAAGGTGATATCCCTTGTATCATCGATTTTTATGCAGACTGGTGTCAACCTTGTAAAATGGTTGCTCCTATCTTAGAAGAATTGAGTGAAGAATACAAAGGAAAAATCAATATCTATAAAGTTGATACTGAAGCAGAACGCGAATTATCAGGTGCTTTTGGTATCCGTAGTATTCCTTCTATGTTATTCTGTCCTGCAGAAGGCGAGCCTCAAATGGCAACTGGAGCATTACCAAAACACAACTTAGAAGAAATTATTAAAGATGTTTTAAAAGCAGAAAAATAATACTTCTTTTTACAATTTTGAAAAGCCAATTAGTCTACCGACTGATTGGCTTTTTTTAGTACCTTTGGTATCCTAAACCAACTAAATTATATGCAAAATAAACCTAAAGTATGTGTAATTGGTGGCGGTAGCTGGGCTACTGCAATTGTTAAAATGCTTGCTGAAAACCTTTCTGAAGTAGGTTGGTATATGCGAAGCGATTACGCAATTGAACATATAAAAAGACACGGACACAACCCTAGTTATTTAAGTCAAGCTACATTTGATAGTAATAATTTACAACTCTTTAATAATATAAATGAAGCAGTAACTTATGGAGATTATCTCATTTTTGCAGTCCCTTCTGCATTTCTGAAAAGTGAATTAGATAAACTAAATATTTCACTAAAAGACAAAATCATTTTTTCTGCTATAAAAGGTATTGTCCCCGAAACTGGATTAATTGTCGGTGAACATTTTCATAAAAATTACGAGGTTCCTTTTAATCAAATTGGCGTCATTACTGGACCTTGTCATGCTGAAGAGGTTGCCATGGAGCGTCTATCTTATCTGACTATTGCGTCAGAGAATAAAAATATTGCAACAGAGATGAGTCAGTTTTTATCAAGTGATTACATTAAAACTACTTTATCTGACGATATCATAGGCACCGAATATGCTGCCATGCTTAAGAATATCTTTGCTCTAGCAGCAGGTATTGCACATGGTTTAGGATATGGAGACAACTTTCAGGCTGTTTTAATGAGTAATGCCATTCGTGAAATGAAACGTTTCACCAAAAAAGTATGGGATACAAAACGGAATATTAACAATTCTGCTTATTTAGGAGATTTATTGGTAACGGGCTATTCTATATTCAGTAGAAATAGAACTTTTGGAAATATGATTGGTAAAGGTTACACAGTCAAATCTGCCATGATGGAAATGAAAATGATTGCGGAAGGTTATTATGCCACCAAAAGTGCCTATGAAATTAACCTTATCAATAAAGCTAAAACACCAATTATCGATACCGTTTATCATATTTTATATGAGAATAAAGATCCTAAACGAGAATTTGAAACTTTAACTACATTATTAAACTAATCGCTCATTTTTATGAGACTTTTTATTTATATATTTTTCCTTCTACTCGTTTCCTGTAAACTAACACAGGTTACCACATCAGATATTTCCGTTGAAAAACAAAAAGAGGAACCACAAATTGCTTTCTTTTTTTTGGAAGCCTCAAAACTTTCTGAAACAACTTTTCAGGTCAATTTAATAAAGCAGAAAATTGTAAAAGGAAAAATAAAAGGTCTTTTTGAAAAAGTGATTCCAGCAGAAAAATTATTAAATGAAAACTGGTTAGTTAGCCTATCGGATATACATAAAAACAACATCTGGCAAATTCAGATTCACAATCCATTAATTCAAGAATTTGAATTTGTTAACGAAGAAGGAAACCTTGAAAGAAAGACCATTTATCATGATAAAAAAGAATTTGTCATACGGGTTCCTTATACAAATTCGATAAAAACAATTACATTTGAACAGTTAATTAAGAATAAAAACAAATTTGATACTGTTTTTATAGACCAAATACATTTATAAATTGCCAAAATATAACCACATATTAATATTGACTCTTTTGTTCCAATTTAACCTTTGGGGACAAGTCTTTGACGTAGAAGTAGTAATGGATAATGGAGCAAACGACAAACGTATTAATTTTGTTTATATGGGTGATGGCTATACAGAAATGCAACAAACCAACTTTATTAACGATGCACAAAGTGCCATTGATGCACAATTTAATTTTACGCCCTACAAAGAGTATAAAAACTTTTTTAATGCTTTTGCAATTAAAGTTATTTCTAATGAAGAAGGTGTAGATCACCCGCAATCAATACCTGAAGATACACCATACGGAGATTATGATGATTGCCAAGCATTTCTAATACTAACTGCTGATACCTATTTTAATTCAACCTTTGATTATAATGGTATTCATCGTCTTTTGGTTCCAATTAATAATACTGCTATTTATGATGTTTTATCAACAAACACTCCATTTTATGATCAAATAAACATCATAGTTAATACAGGTGAATACGGTGGTTCAGGTGGTGCTTTTGCAACTACATCTATTCATGCATCAGCTAATCTTATTATGATTCATGAAATTGGTCATTCGTTCGCTGATCTAGCAGATGAATATTGGGCTGGAGAACAATATGCAGCAGAAAAAACAAATATGACACAAGAAACAGATCCAGCACTGGTAAAATGGAAAAACTGGATTGGTGATGAAAATATTGGAATATATGCGCACGGTAGCTCACCACCTCAAAGTGATTGGCACAGGCCACATCAATCTTGTATGATGAAACAATTAAATGGTCAATTTTGTGCCGTTTGCAGAGAAGCCACCATTGATCAAATATATACATTAGTAACACCGATAGATAATTTTCTCCCTGTTGAAAATACAGTAGATTTTGATGGCTCTGATTTAAATTTTTCTGTTGATTTAATTCTTCCCGAACCCAATACCTTAGAAATAGAATGGTTTATCGATGATATTTCTTATGCTACTGAAGTTGACAACATCACACTCACCGATACAGAAATCACAGATGAAACCCATGTTATTAGTGTAAATATCGAAGATACAACTACGCTTTCACGTACGTATACTTTTGCTAGCGGATACCTATTTAGCTTATCTTGGAGTATTAATAATACTTTAAGTGTTGAAGAAAACCAGATTCAAAAGTTTTTGTATAAAGTATATCCAAATCCTACACAAAATCACTTAAACTTTAGCTATACCGCAGAATATGTACAAGAGCCTTTTACCTTATTAATATCTGATTTACAGGGTAAGAAAATTCAAGCGAAAACCTTTACTCCAGAAAATGGAACCCATGAGTTTTCTTTTGATGTAAATAACTTAGAAACTGGCATTTACATGTTAAATATTAAAGCTTCTCATTACAATAGAAGTTTTAAGTTTATTAAAGAGTGATTTCACCGCTAAGGCGCAAATCAATAAGTGCAAAAAAAATACTATTATAAAATATTCATACTCTTTCATGAAATGGGCATATCATAACAGGATAACTATAAGCGAGTTGCATATATGACCTTTAAAAATAAAAATTAAGTTATGAGAAAATTATATAAGTTTCCATAAATTTGAAGTCTTTTCAATTAACTTAATTTAAAACTTTGCGCCTTTGCATCTTAGCGGTAAAAAATGAAAAAAGTACTACTCCTCGATAACAACCATCCTATCTTACAAAAAGGTTTAGAAAAATTAGGCTATCAATGTGTTACAGACTTGACAAGTTCTAAAACTGAAGTGGAACAATTTATCCACCAATATCAAGGGATTGTTATTCGTAGTCGGTTTAAAATTGATAAAACCTTTATTGATGCAACTAAAAATATGCTATTCATGGCGCGTGTTGGTGCTGGTTTAGAAAGCATTGATACCGAATATGCAAGCCAAAAAGGAATTCAACTGATTGCAGCTCCTGAGGGAAATCGAAATGCCGTTGGTGAACACACTTTAGGAATGCTTTTATCATTATTCAACCACCTAAACAAAGCTGATCGAGAAATTCGTCAAGGAAAATGGTTACGTGAAGCCAATCGAGGGATTGAACTAGATGGAAAAACTGTTGGAATAATTGGTTACGGAAATATGGGTAAAGCTTTTGCTAAAAAACTTCGTGGATTTGAGGTAAAAGTAATCTGCTATGATATTAAATCGGGTGTTGGCGATGGAAACTGCCAACAAGTTTCATTAAAACAACTCCAAGCCGAAGCAGATGTGGTAAGTGTTCATACGCCACATAATAAATTGTCCTATAAAATGATTAATACTGATTTTATTAATGTTTTTAAAAAGCCTTTTTATCTATTAAACACAGGTAGAGGAACTGCCGTAGTAACTGATGATTTAGTTGAAGGGCTTAAAAGCAAAAAAATATTGGGTGCTGGCTTAGATGTTTTAGAATATGAAAAAATATCCTTTGAAAATCTCTTTGAAAACAAAGAATTACCCAAAGCGTTTAAATATCTCATTAAAACTGATAATGTACTTTTATCACCTCATGTTGCCGGTTGGACTATTGAGTCTAGAATAAAATTAGCTCAAGTAATTGTTGATAAAGTGAGATTATTACAACAGTAAACTTCTCTGGTTTATAATCCTCAATTCAGGTAATCCGTTTTTACCCAAAGATTTACTAAAAAGTGATACGATGACTTTATATAACTATACAAAACTTTTAAACATGAGGTCGAACTGAGGTCAACAATCCTGTTTATTCTTTAATGAGTTTATAGGTTGCAAACTGCTTTGTATCTTCATTTTTAACTAAAACAACATACACAGCACTTGGTAAATGCCCAAATACAATACGTTTTGTATTAGTATTAACGAGTTGATGCCTTGCTACTTCTTTACCTAATAAGTCATAAATACTTATGTCATAAGTAGCGGCTGTTGAAAAACTAAGATTTACAAAGTTAACAGCTGGATTAGGATACATTTGAACACCTGATAATTGGGTATAGCTATCTAAACCCAAACTACTCATCATATCTGCTCCTATAAAACCTTCGGAAATATGAATACTTCCATTGGTATTTTCTTGTACGGCTACTTCGCCTAAGGTATAAACCATGCTTAGTGTTCCGTTTGTGGTGCTTACGCCACCACTATCGATACTGCTTTTTTTAATGGCTGTTTGGCTAAAGCTTAATAAGCTTGTAAACAGTATGAGTAAACTTGTGATGCTTTTCATAGGGCTTATTTTTTATAGACTACAAAGTGTATTTTTGCATCATAGCCACCATCTGGATCTCCATCATATAGATTTCCATTGAGATCATACTGATGTATATAAAAAATTCGAGGTTGAATATAGCTATTAGTTGGACGAGAAAAAACAATTGAAGGTGTATCATCAAAACGACTTTGTGTGAGAGATACTTGTATATTATCTTCGCTTGAGAAATTTGGATCAGCAGATTCAATCTTGTATATACCTGTTTCTTCCCAAGTTACTGTAAACTCTTCTGAACCACTGGCAAAAGATACATAAGCGTCATTATCAATTTTTGTAACATAAAAAGAACCATAAGCATATGCCTTCATATCAGCATCACCAGAATGTGCACTATGAATTTCATTCTCACCCATATCTAAATCAGTGGTAACTTCACCACCAACTGCAAGATTACCTGTAAGCTCAAGATCGCCCGAAATATTTGCGTTATAAGAAGCGTTTAAATCACCACCAAATAGATTTATATCGCCAAGGAGATCAATTCCTCCTGCAGAATAAATACTTCCTGTATGGTTTACTTTAAACTTTACATCACTTCCTACACTTGCCTCAATAAACTGCGCAGTTCCAGAGGTAGGTGCTGTTCCGTATTTTAGATTAATGATATCGTTACCTGATGAAGAAGAATCTACCACAAAATCAACTAATTCGCCGTTTGGAACCGTTGGTGCTTCTATATAAAGTCGTTCATCATGACTCATAGAGTCATCACCAATTACTACTCGATCAGTAGGCAATAATTTATCGGCTGCTTTAGCATGAGGTACTGCTTTAAAAGCGGTGGTTCCCATATCTATATAACCACTGCCACTATCAACAGCTACCTTTAAAAATTGTTCCTCACGCCAATCGATAGTTTCCCAATCTCCTAGCTCTACTTCTCCTTCACCAATATTTAGGATAATAATACCATTGACATCTGTTGTGGTGCTATGGATTTCATCATAAACAAGTGTTGTTCCATCTTGTAAAATAGTAAATTGAACGTCTACAAAGGCGTCTGCTAATACACTACCATCATCTGTAATGATGGCTTTGTAATTTATGCCTTGTTGTGCAAAACTTGTTGTTGCTAATAAAATTGCTAAATAGAATAGTGTTTTTCTCATAATATTTAATTTTATGGTTTGTGTGTGTTTCTTTTTTGAATGAATCTTGCATCAAAGGTATCTATTAAGAAAGGTGAAATTTTGTTTGTTTTAGTATTGCAAGTAACTTTTGTATATTCGTAGTGATTGAGTCCATATTCGTTTTTATTATCTCTTTTATTAGATAGAATACTGGAATTTATAAGTTAAACAGATAAATGTTATACTTTTGTACTTGGTGTTTTAAAGAAAATTTATGAGAAAAATAGTACTTATCCTTGTGATATTATTTACAAGTATTATTTCTGCACAAAACAAAATTGATAGTTTATTACAAGTGTTAGCTACTGAAAAAGTAGATACTGCTAAAGTGAGAGTTTATACTCATTTGGGAGATTTATATAATCGTTCTGTTCCAGATACAGCAATTTATTATTATAAAAAAGGGCTTCAAATTTCTGAAACTATTGATGATAAAAGATATACAGCAGAGAATCTACTAAAAATAGGGAGTTCTTATGAGGATAAAGGGGACTTTAAGAAAGCACAAACCTATTTACAAAAAGCATTAAACGAGTATGTAAAACTTAAAGACCAACAAGGCAAAGCCAATGTTTTTTATGCAATTGCTATTGTTTATAAATCACAAACAGATTATGATAAAGCAATTGAGTTTTATAAAAAATCTTTAAATATAAATGAAAAACTAGGTAATGAAATACATAAAGCGTATAACCTAGAAGGTATTGGAATACTCTTTTTTAGAAAAGGTCAATATGACAAAGCAATTGAATATTTTCAAAAGGGTTTGAAAATTATTGAAAATAGTGGCGATATATCTGATTTGGCACCTTCGTACATCAATTATGCCAATGTATTATTAAGACAAGACCATATTAATGAAGGTATTGCCTATTATCATAAAGCCGAAAAAATAGCTAAAAAGAATAATGATTTAAAGACTTTAGGGGCTATTTATCTTAACTTAGGAGTTATTTATCGTTGGGAACCAGATTGGGATAAGTCAACTGAGAATTATAACAAAGCATTAAAAATTTTAACAGATTTCGGAGATAAACGTGTACTTACTAATCTGTATGATAATCTAGGAGTTAACTATGAAGAGCTGGGAAATAACAAAAAAGCACTAGATTATGCTCATAAGTCTTTAGCGCTAGCTAAAGAAATAGGAAATAAAGATAAAATCATAACTACAACAGGAAATATTGCAGCTTATTACAACAATATAAAGCAATATAAAAAAGCAATAATCTATGCTAAAAAAAGTATTGCGCTAGCAAAGGAAAATGAAATATTAATAAGTCAAATGAATGTTTATGAACATTTATCTAATTCTTACAAAGGTCTCAACGACCACAAAAAAGCCCTAGAATACAAAGTCTTAGAAGCAGAAATGAAAGACAGTATCTTTACTATTAAAAAAACAGAAAAAATAGAAGAAATACAAACCAAATATGAAACCGAGAAAAAAGAACTAGAAATAGCAAAAAAAGCCATAGAAATAGACGTCTTAGAAAAAGATGCTAAAATGAATAAAATCTATCTAATTGCTACAGGATTAATTTTAGCACTCGCCCTACTCAGTGTATATTTATTTTACAGACAGCAATTAATGCAATCAAAACACAAAGCAGATTTGTTTAATCAAAAGTTGTTGCGCTTACAGATGAATCCGCATTTTATTTTTAATACATTGACCTCTATACAATCGTATATGTTCGAAAAAGACACCAAAAAGGCAGCAATGTATTTATCGGCTTTTTCTAAACTAACAAGGTCAATACTAGATGGCTCACGTAAAGATTTTGTGTCTTTACAAGAAGATTACGACAACAACGACAATTACTTAAAAATACAACAAATGCGTTTTGATAACCTGTTTGATTATGCGATTAGCGTTGATGAAAGTATTGACCCAGATACGATACAAATTGCACCCATGTTAATACAACCTTTTATTGAAAATGCAGTAATCCATGGTTTTAAAGATATTAAATACCAAGGGCATCTTAAAATTGCCTACAAAAAAGTAAAAGACAGCATACAAATAACTGTAGAAGATAACGGAAAAAGTAATGGTATAGCAAATAAAGAAAATCATAAATCTCATGCATTGAGTATTACTAAAGAACGTTTGAGAATTCTTAATAAAAAGAGCCAAAAGGACATTACTTTTAAAATAAGCAATTCTGACAAAGGTTATAAAGTAGTATTTACAGTGCCTTTAAAAGTGGCATAAATATATTTAAAAATTAAAATTTTATGTATAAAGTAGTATTAATTGATGATGAGAATAGAATTTCTGAAAGCTTAAAAAATATTTTAGAAACTCATGTAGCAAATATAGAGGTTGTTGCTATTGCAAATAATGTAGCTCAAGGAATAGAACAAATAAATACACACAAACCTGATATTGTTTTTTTAGATATTGAAATGCCCGACGGAACAGGTTTTGATTTATTGAAAAGACTCTCAAAAATTGATTTTTCCCTAGTCTTTTGTACCGCATATGATCAATATGCTATTGAAGCTTTTAAATATAATGCTATTGATTACATCCTAAAACCATTTGATGTAGAAGATGTTGTTGAGGCTGTAGAAAAGGCAAAGGAAAACTTAAAGATAAAACAGTTAAAAGAAAATGTAACACAACTGCTCTCATTTATAGAAGAGTCTAAAAAAACAAGCGATAAAATTGTATTAAAAACAGTAAAAGATATATTTGTTGTACAAATTGATAAAATTTATAATTGTCAATCAGATGGTGGTTATACCATTTTTAAGTTTAAAGATGACAAAGAAATTATTGTTTCTACTAATTTAAAAAATTACGAATCTATTTTATTTAAACACAATTTCATTAAAACCCATCAATCACATATAGTAAACATAAATTATATTGAACGAATACGCAAAATAGATGGTGGGTTTGTTATATTAAAAAATGGAAGAGAAATCCCTATTTCTAGTAGAAAGAAAGATGCTGTTTTTAATATTGTAACGCGATTGTTGTAAGTAAAGTAACTCTATTAAAAACAAGATAAGAACTTATGAAGGTGGTTTCTTGTTTTTCTATAGTTCTGTCAAAAAGGCATAAAGATCAATCCCTTTTTTTATAGCTAATTTCTTTCGGAGTCGATATCGTGCAACTTTAACACTATCGGGTGAAATATTCAATAAAGCGGCGGTTTCTTTTATGTTTAGATTTAAACTAACTAAAGCTGCCAAACGGAAATCACTCGTACTTAAATCAGGGTTTAATTCTGTCAATTTCTTATTAAAGTCCTTTTTTACATTTTCAAAATATTTTTTGAATAAATCCCAGTCTTTATCCGTTTTTTGACTCTGATTAATATCTCTGATTATAGATTTGAATTCTGATTTTGAAACCGTATCAGTCTTTGATGCCATCTTTTTCACCTTATCTCTCACATCTGATAATAACTTATTTTTTTGAAGCATATTCAAGGCATGTGTAGTCAGTTGTTTTGTTTTGTAATCAAGATCTGTTTGAAATTCTTTGTTTATAAGTTCTTTGTTTTGCAATTCAATATCTAATAACCTCTTTTCTTTTTTCTTTTTACTTATATAAAACAATGATAGCACAGAAAGTAAGGCAAGTGCTAGTATGATTGTAATTATCACAATACGTTGCCTACTCTGAATAACAGCAGCCTTCAGGTTTTCACTTTCATTTAATTTTTTTAAGTATGCTATCTCATTTTCCTTTTTTTCTGTTTCAAACTCTGTTTTTAAAACGGAAATAAACTCTTGTTTTTCATTATCTAAAATCGAATCTTTCAAAACAATATATTCTTCTAGGTGAAGTATCGCTTTGGTAGGTTTTTGTATTGCTTTGTAGGCATCTGTAAGATATTTATTTGCTGCCAACTGAACATCAATGTTGTTATTCTGAATGGCTAATTCAATGGCACGTTTGTTATGGTAAATGGCACTATTATAATCTTGTTCTATCAAAAATAACTTACCAATACCCAAATGCGGTCCTGCATTATTCGCGTTTCTCTTTTTATTTAAAGAAATCGCTTGATTAAAATAGTATCGTGCTTGTTTATTTTTGTTTTGGCTAGAATATAATTCTGCTAAATTTTGAGATACAATGGCTTGCCCTCGTACTCTTTTTAGTTGTGTATTAATTTCTAAGCTCTTTTTATAATTTTCAATTGCTTGTAAAGTGTCATTTAATTGCTTGTTTACTACGCCTAAATTAGTGTAGCAGGCGGCCATCAAAGCAGAATCTTTTAATATCAAAACATCATCTAAGGCTTTGTTTAATAATGATTTCCCATTTCTAAAATCTTTTAGTTTGATATAAACACTGGCAATATTTAACTTGCTAATTGCTAATGATCTAGGTTTTGCATTATTTGCCTCCTTGATTTTTAATGATTTATACATATATACTAAAGTAGAATCTAACGTACTTGTCTTAGAGTATACAGAAGCTATATTGTTCAGTAATTTGGCATATTGTAAAGGTGATAATTCCTTTTTGAGTGAGTTGCTGAGTGTTTCATAAATAGTTTTGGCATCATAATAATCAGTTAGGGCATTTTTATAATCATTTTTAAAATAATAATCAATACCTCTTGATAAATAGAATTTAATTGAGTTTAAAGAATCCTTAATAGCCAAAGCTTTCTCTAAACCTTTATTAGTGTAAAGTACGGCCGAATCATAGTCTCGTTTCATTAAGTAGGCACTTTCTATGAGTGAAACAGAACGGATATATTGTGAATCAGTAGTCACAGCATTTTCTAAAACACTTTTTGCTAAGAAAATAGATTGCTTTCCGTTTATATCAAGTAAACTATCTGCCGTGGTAAGTAGTTTTTCAAGTTTTTGGGTATCCGATTGTGAATATCCATTAAAACTTAAAAGAAAAAGAAAGGTAAAAAAGAAAATATTTTTCATGCTTGGGAGTAATTTTTTATAAAAAACTAGGTTTTAATATCCAAAATAACAGTAAAAATAGCCTAAATAGAATAAATTCTTATTTATACCATGTATACCTCATTGAATACACAGCAAATTTAGTGAAAAGGAAATGACTTTAGATAAAAAATTAACGCAACATATTATTACCTAAATATCAGTATGTTATAATTTTTATTATCCTTATTTGTTTACCTTAAGTATACCTCAAAAAAATAATTGTTTACCTCGTGTTTACCTCATTAAATAGTGCGTGGATCTTTCTTGTCATTTATTTGCACCTGAATTAAATAGTAACAAATTGTCTGCCAACAGCGCATGACTTTCAACTTTTTATCTTAATACTATATATTATGAAAAAAACAATTACTTTATTAGCAATCTTACTTACATCAAGTATCGCTTTTGCACAACAAGGCTTTAATTATAAGGCTATGATAACAGAAAGTGGTACTGCATTGCAAAACCATGCTATTTCTGTTCAATTTAGTGTAATAGATAACGGTGATACATTAGTTTACGAAGAAAACCATGACACAACATCCGACTCAAATGGTATTATCCTTTTAAATATCGGAGAAGGAGATAACACATTTGGCGATTTCACAAGTATTGATTGGTCACAAGAACAATTTTTAAAAGTTGAAATAGACACAGGTAGTGGTTATACAGACTTTGGAATAACTGCATTTAAAGCAGTTCCGTATGCTAAATATGCGGAAAATGGCGGTGGTGCAAAAAAATTAGATGACTTATCGGATGTCATAAATAATAATGTTTCTATATTCATAGGGGATGGAGCAGGTATTATAGATGAAGGCAATAATTTTAATGTAAGTTTGGGAGCTAGAACTTTACATAACAATAGTACGGGTGATTATAATACAGCTATCGGTTATGAAGCACTTGTCTCAAACACTTCTGCAACTGACAATACTGCCATAGGGATGTCTTCACTTTACACTAACACCACAGGTACTAGAAATGTTGCTTTAGGAATGACTGCACTTTTCTATAACAGCACAGGTTCTGAGAATGTTGCTGTCGGTTATTTAGCAGGACATAATAGTACAGGAAGTCGAAATCTATTTTTAGGACACAGAGCAGGTTATTTTGAAACAGGAGATGATAAGCTATATATAGAAAACTCAAATAGTAGCACACCGCTTATCGGTGGTGATTTTAGTACAGATGAAGTTGTCATAAATGGCTCTCTAGCCATAAAAGACGGCACACAAGGAGCAAACAAAGTACTAATATCTGATGCTAATGGAAAAGCCTCATGGCAAATAGCCACAACAGGAGCTTCAGAAATCAATGATCTCTCTGATGCAAAACAAGATGGTTCTTCTTTGTATTTAGGTCCAAACACAGGAAATTTTGACGATGGAACTGATAACCAGAATGTAGGCGTTGGCTATCGTTCTTTACTAAACAACTCATCAGGTTTTCAGAATAATGCAACTGGGTATCTTTCACTTTCTTTGAATACTACTGGACATGGAAATTCTGCTTTCGGAACATATTCCTTATACAATAGCACAACAGGAATGCACAATACTGCAATAGGAAATAACACACTTAATGATAACATATCAGGGGCATATAATACCGCTGTTGGAACTACTACACTATACCATAACACTACAGGGAATAATAATACAGCTAGTGGGTTTGGCGCGCTTAAATCAAATATAGTGGGAACTAATAATACTGCTTTTGGAACTCAAGCTGGAATGAATAGCTTAGGAAGTAAAAATATTTTTTTAGGATCTAAAGCAGGATACAACGAAACAGGCAGCAACAAACTTTATATAGAGAACTCAGATAGTAGTACACCACTTATTGGTGGAGATTTTAATACAGATGAAGTCACAATTAATGGTTCTATAGCCATAAAGGATGGCACACAAGGTGCAAACAAAATACTAACCTCTGATGCTAACGGAAAGGCCTCATGGCAAGTGCCAGTAGTCTCCGCTTCTCAAATTGATGATTTATCTGATGCTGTAAATGATGGAAGCTCTGTCTATATAGGACTTCTAGTAGGAGCCGAAGATGATGGTGGAAATAACAATATAGGTATAGGGAATAATGCACTTCGTAATAATATTTCAGGAGATGCCAATACGGCTAGTGGGAAATCAGCTCTCTATGCTAATACAACAGGATCTGACAATACAGCTAATGGATTAAATGCACTTTATTCTAATACTACTGGATCGCATAACACTGCTTTTGGTAGATCGGCTCTTTCTTCAAATAATATAGGAATTAATAATACTGCTCTAGGAAATCAAACAGGATATAACAGTACAGGAAATAGTAACGTTTTTATAGGAAATCAAGCAGGATATAATGAAACAGGTGATGACATGCTTTACATTGAAAATACAGATTCTAGTACACCGCTTATTGGCGGAAATTTCTTTACCAATGAAGTAATTATTAATGGTAAACTAGAAGTTACAGAAAAACTAACTGCCACAGATTCTGGAGATACAGATATGAAAGCCTATATCTATGGTAGTATTATGGATTCTGGCGGTTTCTCTACTTCTGGAGCTCAATCTGATGGATTTAGTGTAACCAAAACAGGAACAGGGACTTATGAGGTTATTTTCACAAACCCTCCTGGAAACAAACTATATACTGTTATGGCAAATATGCGCTATGGTCATATAGGTTTTATAAGTGTAGCAAACATAAGTACCAAGTTTGTAATAACAACTTATAATACATCAGGCTTATTAGCAAATAGAGCATTTAATTTTGTAGTATATAAAAAATAAAACCTTATTCAACAGTTATACGAGGGCTTTTGCCTTCGTATAATTATTAGTTTAAGTTAAAAACTCAAACAATGAAACAAGCATATACAATTATGATACACAAGGAAATGACAAATAGCGAACACCATGTGTCACCAATAAAAATAAAAATTTAGACACATGAAAAATCTAACAACAATACTAGCATTACTAATTACGTTCACTGGCTTTAGTCAAACAAGTATAAAAAAAAGCAGCATAGATAGTGGTGGAGCAATCTCAAGTAATGGAAATATAGAACTAATCTATAGCATAGGAGAAGTAGTCGTTCAAGAAACAACTTTAGGGAATATTTGGATATCTGAAGGCTTTATTAATAGAGATATGACCGCTTCTTTAGACTTAGAATCATACACAAATTTAGAAGGAGTTACTGTATTCCCTAACCCAACTATAGATTATGTAAATATTCATTTTTCAGAAGCTGCAAATTATAGTATTACAATATTTGATTATTCAGGTAAACAAATTGAACACATTAAAACCAATCAATCAAGCCAACAAACTATTGATATGACAACATATAGTAAAGGTATTTATCTAATATTATTAAAAAACACATCTACACAGCAGTATAAATCTTATCGAACAATAAAAAAGTAAACATCCTTGACAATCAAAAGCAAACAATAATTTCCTATATTTGTGTATGATGTTATAGACTCTAAAAACAAATCAAATATCTGTTGTTTTTAAGTCAACTTTTCCAAAATATAGAATTATAGTTTTGATAGAATTTATTAATAATGTTAATTGGGAATTTATTGTTGCAACCCTTGCAATAATAACAAGTGTCTTTGCTATCTACACGCAAAGATCACACAATAAGCTTACTTTTAAGCCTATTCCCATAATTCAAAAATATAACTATAATAACCGCATTAAAATATTATTATGGAATAAAGGTACTGGACCTCTATTTATTAAATCCTTTATTATTAAAGATAAAGATGGTAATATCATAAAAGTTGCTCATGGTGAAACTAATGAAAATGCACATGGCTTTATGGATTTGGTTCCTGTTGAAACAAGAAAATTACTCTTTGTTGAATTTATAAATAATCCTACCAACCGAGTAATAGCACCTACAGAAAGTCTTAATATGATTGAGTTTAAGATTAGAAATGATGACTCAAGACACACAGTAGAAGACTATGACAAAGCACTTAAAAAAATAAAAACCTCTTTAGATCGTGTGGTTGTTCACATTAAGTATTCTAATATTTATAAAAACAAAAAAGACTATATAAGCCAAAAACTTATTTTTGATAATCTTGTAAATGAAGAACATTCTGTTCGCAAAATTAAAGAAACACTTATAGAAAGGGAAAATAGAAATAAAATAACTCCTGTAAAGAAAACAAGTTTCTTTAAAAAACTTTCTTGGTTTAAAAAATAATCTACATCCTCATTTTTTTGTTTTCTTAGTCACTAAATATATTGCACCTCAAAAAGCATTTTATGTATATTTGCAACTATAGAAAATAGTATCTCACGTGGCAAAAACAGCAAAAGTTAGTCCTTTAATGAAACAATACAACAGCATCAAGGCGAAATATCCTGATGCCTTGTTACTTTTTAGAGTAGGTGACTTTTATGAAACTTTTTCTGAGGATGCTGTTAAAGCGGCTCGAATCTTAGACATTGTTTTAACCAAACGTGGTGCAGGTAGCGCTACTGAAACTGCCTTGGCTGGTTTTCCACACCACTCTATCAATACATATTTGCCTAAACTAGTCAAAGCAGGAATGCGTGTGGCTATTTGTGATCAACTAGAAGATCCTAAACTCACTAAAAAAATTGTAAAACGTGGTGTTACTGAATTAGTAACTCCTGGTGTTTCACTAAATGACGAAGTTTTACAATCAAAATCGAATAACTTCTTGGGAGTTGTTCATTATGGTAAAAAGAATTTGGGAGTTGCCTTTTTAGATGTATCGACAGGTGAGTTTATAACCGCACAAGGCGATATAGATTACATCGACAAGCTTTTACATAACTTTCAACCCAACGAAGTAGTCGTTCAAAAGCAATTCAAAAAAGAGTTTGTTGCCGACTTTGGTGATACTTTCTATACCTATTTTATGGAAGATTGGGTTTTTCAAGCTGATTTTGCTAATGAGGTATTAACGAAACACTTTAATGTAAACTCACTAAAAGGCTATGGTATAGCTAATTTACAAGAAGGGATTATCGCTTCAGGAGCGGCTTTACACTACCTGTCTGAAACCCAGCACAAACAGCTTAATCACATTACCAACATCAGTCGTATTGAAGAAGACTACTATGTTTGGATGGATCGCTTTACCATTCGCAATCTCGAACTCTATCATTCTAATTCGATAGAAGCAGTTACTTTACTCGATGTGATTGATAAAACCATTTCTTCAATGGGCGGACGCCTTTTAAAGCGTTGGTTAGCTTTGCCATTAAAGGATGCAGCTCGAATTAAGAAACGACATGATATTGTCAAATTTTTAATTGAAAACGATACTATATTTGACCAAATTACTAGTCAAATAAAACAAATAAGTGATTTAGAACGACTTATTTCAAAAGTAGCAACGGGACGAATCAGTCCACGTGAAGTGATATTATTAAAAAATTCACTCGATGCCGTTATTCCCATAAAAAAAGTGGCAGAAAAAAGTGATAATACTGCTTTTAAAAGCATCGGTGAACAACTCCAAAATTGTGATAGTTTACGAGAAAGAATAGCCAATGTACTACACGAGGAAGCTCCTGTTAACATACTAAAAGGCAACGCAATAAAAAATGGTTTTTCTACTGAGTTAGATGAATTACGCAACTTAGCACAATCAGGAAAAAGTTATCTTGATGCAATGTTACAGCGTGAATCAGATCGCACCCAAATTCCATCTTTAAAAATTGCTTCAAATAACGTGTTTGGGTACTATTTTGAAGTGCGAAATACCCATAAAGATAAAGTTCCTGAAGAATGGATTCGCAAACAGACCTTGGTCAATGCTGAACGCTACATTACACCTGAACTCAAAGAATACGAAACCAAAATACTCGGTGCCGAAGAAAAAATTGCACAAATAGAACAACAGCTATTTGCTGAATTGGTGAGTTTTATGGTGGATTATATTCAATCTGTCCAGACTAATGCACAATTAGTAGCACAACTCGATGTGTTGTCCTCTTTTGCTACCAACGCCATTCAAAATTCGTATGTACGTCCGCAAATTGATGATTCGACTGATATCGAAATTAAAAATGGTCGCCATCCCGTTATCGAAAAACAATTACCGATTAGTGAACCTTATATTGCTAACGATGTGATGCTAAATCGTAATCAGCAACAAATTATCATGATTACAGGACCAAATATGAGTGGTAAATCGGCTATTTTACGTCAAACGGCACTAATTGTTTTATTAGCTCAAATGGGAAGCTATGTTCCTGCAGAAAATGCTAGAATTGGTTTGGTTGATAAGATTTTTACACGAGTTGGCGCTAGCGATAATATTTCGATGGGTGAAAGTACGTTTATGGTCGAAATGAATGAAACAGCAAGTATTCTAAATAATGTAACCGAACGCAGTCTAATTTTATTAGACGAAATTGGTCGTGGAACAAGCACATACGATGGAATTTCTATCGCTTGGGCAATTGCTGAATATTTACACGAACATCCGGCGAAAGCCAAAACGCTGTTTGCCACACATTATCACGAACTCAATGATATGACCAATACTTTTGAGCGTGTAAAAAACTTTAATGTCAGTATCAAAGAACTCAAGGATAAAGTTATTTTCTTACGTAAATTAGTTCCCGGCGGTAGCGAACACAGTTTTGGTATTTATGTAGCACAACTGGCTGGAATGCCAACAGCGGTCATTCATAAAGCTAAAAAAATCCTCAAACGACTAGAAGCTACACATGCTAATGAGGATGTTAAGGAGAAACTCCAAAAAGAAGCCCAAGAGGATGTACAATTAAGTTTCTTTCAAATGGACGATCCCTTGCTAGAAGAAATAAAAGATGAAATTCTTAGTATTAATATTGATGCGTTAACACCAATTGAAGCTTTAATGAAATTAAATGAGATAAAGCGGATGTTGTTAGGGAATAAATAATTTGATGATATATAGATACTCTGTGAATCTCCGTGAATTCTTGTGGCACAAAAATCATCACAATATTGAACAAGAGCCTCCTGTTTTTTAAGATAATATATGGTGTTCACTATTAATCATTTCTTGAGTGCCATGATTCTACACGCTTGTTTCATGTTCAATAATGACAATAGATTCATTTGTTAGAATAGCTTTATTTTGATACCGTAAAACTAATTGAGCAACTGCAATGGTATCTTTTTCACAATATTTTACAATTCTATCTAAGTCATTTTCTTTATAATAAACCTCAGCAACTTGGCTACCGTCAATATCATCTTTTGGAGATGGAATACCTAAAATATTTGTCAATAATTGTAAGGATGTATAGTGTTTATAATCACCAAATTTCCATAAATCTAGTGTATCAAGATGAGCCACTTCCCATGGTTTTTTTCCGAATAAATTGAGTTTTTCTGGCAATTCTATTCCTTTAATAATCATTCTCCTAGCAATATAAGGAAAATCAAATTCCTTTCCATTATGGGCACATAAAACATGTTTGGGTTTGCTGAAATGAGTTGTTACTAAACCTTTAAATTCTTGCAAAAGTTTTGCCTCATCACCATAAAACGAAGTTACTCGAAATTTTTCCTCAGAAGCTTCACTAGTAAAGAATCCAACAGAAATACAAACTATTTTTCCGAATTCTGCCCAAATACCGGCACGTTGATAGAAATCTTTTACTGGAATAGCATCTGCTTTGCGTTGGTATTCTGTTTTTTTAGCAAAGAGTTCTTTTTTTAGTTTTGATAAATCATTGAATTCAGCCGTTTCAGGAACGGTTTCAATATCTAAAAACAAGATATTATGAAGATTAATTTTTTCAAGCATTTTTTTAATTTTTGATAATGGCTTTGTAAATAAGTAAGTTGGACAGAATAGACAAAGTTATTTTGTGCAATAACAAAATTAAAAAACACAGGCATAACCACAGTTATGGCGAGGCTTTTTAATGAAGTTAGTGTGCTAAAGAACGAGTCTAAATGATCAAGTTACTTATTTACAAAGCCAAATATACAAAAAAACACCCTTGATTTCTCAAGGATGTTTTTGTTTTTTATGTTATCATTCAAAGTGTAATTTTTACAAAGTGAATAATCTTTCAAATAATCAACAGATTATTTGTGCTTTAGAATGACACAAATATTTATTCAATTACTAACTTACGAGTAGCTAAACGACCTGCTTCCTCAACACGGATAATATAAATACCTGAGTGTAGGTTTGCAATATCAATAGTACTTGTACTAATAGTTTGTTCAAAAACTTGTTTTCCTAAAACATCAAATATTTGAATGTTTTTTTCTAGATTATCTTGAGTGGTGATAGTTAAAACACCATTGGTTACAGGATTTGGAAATAAACTAAAACTGTTAATATCATTATATTTATTAATGGAAAGAGGATAAGCACCTGAAATATATGCACACGTATTATTAGGCGCATCAAATTCATTATCAGCTCCCATTGTCCAGTTAGCTACATTAAACACACCAGCGTTTGCAGTACTTGTAGCGTTTCTTCTCGCAAAACTATCTTCATAATCCCAAGCAGCATCATGATCACTACTACCTGTTACATCGGTAGGTGTTCCGAATTGATCAATAACCACATCAGATGGATCTACAATTCTAAAAGCATCATTTCCGTTTCCTGAAGGACCAGCAGTGATATATGTAGCATCAGGATACATTTCAACAAAAGTAGTTTCACCCAGAGGAACAAGATAAACAAATTCATCTGTTTTTACACCCAGAGCAGATATATCAGCAGAATACCAATTTTCACTCGCCGTATCGGCAGCTCCATTAGATTCATTATCCATACTATATCCAGTAAAGTTTACAGTACCGTTTACATAAATTTCAATAAATTTAGGACTAGAAGAACCACCAGAGCCACTACAACCATCACTAGCTAAAGTACCATCTACAATACCCGTAATTACAGGAAAACCAGTAGATGCAGGATAACAAACAGGGCTAGTTGCGTCGGCATCTAAATCACATCCTGCGCTAGTAACATCAACATGTAAATCAGTACCTTCAGAAACACCAGTAATTGTAATAGTACCTGTGGCATTAGATGTTGGATCATCACCGCTAACAGAGCCAGAATCAGGCGTAATAGTAAAAGTTTCAGTGCCTCCACCCGTAAAAGGAATATCTACAGTGTATGTATCTACACCTACAGTTTCTGCATCACAAGAAGTTACAGCTTCATCTAAAATTAAACTACAAGTAGAGCCAGCAGTTTTAAGAAAAGAAAAATCATCTAAATAAGCTACAGCACCACTATAAGTTCTAACTTCAAAATAAAAGCTAGTAGCACTTGCAGGAGCTGTTAGGTTTACCGTATATTCAGTCCATATACCACCATTATTATCCATATACAAATGTAAAACGGCATCATCAGAATCAATCCAAGTTGATCCATTTTTCCAAGATGACCAAAGACGAAGATCATCTCCATCATTTTCAATAACTTTGTACCAAATCGTTAGTGTAAATTCATCACCTGGTGTTATACCAGCAATTAATTGTCCTAGATCTTTAGTACCATCACCAGTATGTTTTGCCGCATAAGTGTCTCCATGTACTTCGGTTGCTTCTTGATCAACATTTTCTACATGTGTCCATCCAGTTGGGTTGTTTGCGTCAACCCAGCTTTCAAAATCTCCATTAACTAACATTTCTTGCCCATAAGACAAACCAGTTACCATAATAGCAACCAATAAAAAGTAAAGTTTTTTCATAATTGTAAATATTTATTAAATTAAAAATTGTTTTTGAGTCTACAAAGGTACAAAATACAAGACAGCAATTACTTAGTTATCTGAATTTAACAGATACTTAATATGAGTCCTATATTGAATAGTAATTATTTAGAAATTTGCAGATGATAAATTACTAGAAATTGCAACATTAAATGAGCAAGCTACTTTTAGGCGTCAGTTTATGAGTAATGTAACTCAAGCTTTTGTTTTGATTTAGGTATAGTTTAAAATCATTTTAACTTTTTAAAGTCAGTATTTAGTAGCCACCCAATTTTACCATCAGTGAGTTTTATCTTAGACCAATTATCAATAGTCTGTACTATTTGCACCTTAGTACCTTCATGTAGTACAAAAGTTTCTGAGGCATTCAATTGAGGCTCTGATTTTATTGAAACTTTAGGGCTAAAAATAATAGCAGGTTGATCTTTATTATAATGATGTTTTGCTTTAATAGTAAAACTCAATACGAATAAAAATAAGCCAACACTTACAAAGCTGAGAATAAAAAACACCCGTTTATTAGTAGTATATCGTGAAAAGTAATAGGAAAGAAAAAAACCAGCAATTAAAAAAGCAAGCACTACGCTGATCCAAGCCCATGTATTGTATGAAATAGGATAGATGATAGCCATATTAAATCGTTGTAATACACTTTTAGGAACGATCTCAATAGCATCAATAGTCATGCGTTGTGCAAAAACTAAATTGTGTTTGGCATCTTCATGTAATGGATTCAGTAATAAAGCTTTTTCAAAATAATAAATACTTGGTGCTATCTGATTAAGTTTGTAATAGGCATTACCCATATTAAAATATAAATCAGCAGATTCTTGACCTAATTTTTCAGTTTTATGGTAGGTTTTTAGCGCTTGTGAATAAGATCCATCACGATATGCTGCATTGGCTTTTTCAAAAAGTTCTGCTGCATTTTGAGCCAAAAGTACATTGGTTAGTAGAATGAATATGATGTTAATAACTTGTTTCATTGTATATCATGTTTCACCTCGCAGAGTCTCTGTTGGTCGATGTGGTTGCGACTCTGTGAGTTTTGTTTACTTATTACTTTTCATTTTATTAGCATTTATCAAACTCCCAAAGTTGTCTACACTTCTTCCATTTTGAAACTTTGTGAGTTCTTTGCAAGTTATCTCAATTCAGAATTAATTCTACTGATAACTTTAGCAGCTTTATTGTATTCTTCTTTCATCATAAAGTCAGTAGTCGGTGCATATCGTGCAAAATCACAATCGTTAAGTACTTCTATAAAAGATCCAATTGTAGCTTCTTTAACCTCATATTTCACCAATAAATCACTAATTTTATCTTGACTAATATCAGTTGTTTCGATATGCAATTTGGCTTTTAAGAAATTGTGTAATGCTTTTTCTAAAGCAATATAAAACGCTTCTTTGTTTTTTAATTGTTTTTTAGCTTCTGACAAATACTTTTTAGCCAATCTATCAGCTATTCTAGTCTTATTTCCTTGGACATCAGCTAATTTCTTTTTACGTTTACGTCCGATAAAAATCCCAAAGGGTATGGTCAACAAGGGAGCAATCAGTAAACCATAAAATAGTTTTGATTGATAAAAATCAGCTATCTCAGGAGTTTCAAAAATTGTTTCGGTCTGGATAAATCTAAAATCACCACCTGTATTTTGTACTATTTGTTTTGAAACTGTACTATCAGTAGCCGTAGATGGTAATGCTTTTCCTTCTGTAACATCAATAATTAAATCATCTGAAGTAATGGAATGATATTGTTTGTCTTTTAGATTAAAATAGGAAAAAGTTACTGCTGGAATTTTATATTTTCCTTTGTATTCTGGAACGATAGAGTAACTATCAGTGATGCTTCCTTTTAATCCTGTTAATGTAGTGGTTACTTTTTGTTTCCGCTCTGGAGTATAAACTTCTAATTCAGCAGGGACACTAATCTCAGGAATTTCAAAGAGTTTTAGATTCCCTTTTCCTGAAATTTTTACATTTATTTGAGTTGATTCGTTTGCTTTTAAGACTTCCTTATTGGTATTAACTACTAAATCAAAATTACCAACAGCACCCGTAAAATTTTCTGGCTTTCCTTCAAGCGGTAATGCTTTAACATTAACTACTTTTCTTCCTGATGTATAACTTGTACTAATATTTCTAGTCTGTGCATTTCCAAAAAAGTCATAACGACCCGTAGGAACGTTTACAATCATATCCATCTTTATAGGATTGATAGTTAATTTCCCTGATTTTTGTGGAATTAATACTGCTTTTTTAAGTGTATAATACCGAAAATCCTCTCCTTTTAATTTCCCTTTTTTTGCTTCTTGTTTAGTAATAGGAATTTCTTGATTCCAGAAGCCTTCATATTTTGGAATTTCGCCAAATTGCGTATTTCCAAATCCGACATCTTTACTAAAGTACAAACGATATTCTACATAAACACTTTCACCAACATACGGATTAGATTTTGATAGAGATGCTACTAAAAAGATATTTTCTTGGGCTATATAATAGGGATCATTAGGGTTTTTAGGAATATCAACTTTTTTTGTAACTCTTACTGAAACGGTATTCGTAGTAACTGTTTTCCCATCATATTCAATAGTCGCAGCAGGAATGGTGAAGGTTCCAACAGCTTTAGGTTCTATGATAAATGTATACGTTTGAGAGTAAGAGGTTTTGCCATTTACCCATGATTGACTCACGGACGAACTTGGACCGGCAATCACTTTAAAGTTTTGAAAATTAGGTGCTTTAAAATTATCAGCACCATTTTTATTCATAGAAAATTCAATTTTTAAACGCTGATTAACACCAAGTTTATTTTTACTGACGTTTGCTTTGAATTCAAAATCTTGTGCACTAATAAATGTGCTGATAAAAAACAGTAGAGTAGTTATGTAATGTTTACTTGTCAAGTTTTAATATATTTAGGTATTGACCAACAGCAAAAATCGGAATACGATTTAAAGATTACAAAAATCGATTGGGAAAGTTATGTTAAAGTTCGTTGGTCGATTTGTGACTTGTGATTCGGTTCATTAATCTGAATAAAGGTAATTCTATTCGTTTTACTTTAAGCAATTCCTAATTTAAAAAGTGTAATTTCAGGACGTACATTAAATCTGACCTGCCATAAGTGACCTAAAGCTCTGTTTATATATAGAGTTCTACCATCTTTTAAATCTATTTCACCTGAAGTATAGGTTTGATTCTTTACGGGAAGCATCGGAGGATCTAAAAACGGAGGTTTAACTTGTCCACCATGTGTATGCCCTGATAAAATCCATCCTTTATAGCCATTCCAAATATCTAAATCACAGACATCAGGATTGTGACATAATACAATATTTGCCTTTTTTTCGTCGTAAGACTTCATGGCATTTTTTGGTTTAAAGTTGGTTGCCCAATAATCATCAAATCCAATAAAATTGAGTCCGTTTACTTCTTTTTGTTCATTTCTAAGAATACTAATACCTGATTTTTCTAGTATATTGATAACTGATACTGCAACTTCATTTTGTGCCCAATTTTTCCCATAATCATGATTTCCTAAAATTGCGATTGTTCCTAGTTTCCCTTTTACGGGATTTTGAAAAACCTCTTTAAGTTGTTCTAGTTGCTCGCCATTTTCATAACTAATAAAATCACCTGTATAGACAACAAAATCAGGTTTTAAAAAAGTTGCTTTCTTAAATGATTTAATGATAAAACACCAATCGAATCGATTTCCAACATGAATATCACTAATTTGCATTAAAGTCAATCCATTAAGACTTTTAGGTAGGTTTTTAATGGGCATTTTCTTTTTTACAAACTCCAACCAAAAAGGTTCAATTTTCCAGCTATACAATCCGGTTGTTAATCCTAACCCGATGATGCTAAGTATTCCCTTTATGAATTTTCGTCTAATCATGTATTATATACCTTTTGCGTATGGCGTAAGCTACCAATCCTTCTCCGTTTTCACAGGTTGCCCTTTTACTTTCTTAGCATTTACTTTGTCTTGGGTTTTCTTTTCTTCGTTTTGCATGGCTTCCAAGAGTTGTTTTACTTGCTGAGGAGATAATTTTCCAGGCTGTGGTTGTTGCTTTTGATCTTGTTGGTCATTTTCTTTAGGATCTTTTTTTTTATCATCAGGCTTATCCTCTTTGTCTTTGTCACCATCTTTGTCATCCTCCTTATCTTTATTAGGATCGTCTTTGTTGTCTTTATCATCACCTTTTTTATCATCTTTCTTATCATCATTTTTTTCTTTGTCGTCTTTCTTATCCTGATCTTTGTTGTCTTTATTCTTATCGTCTTTGTTGTCTTTATTCTGATCTTGTTGATTTTTCAAGAGTTCTTGTGCTAAAGCCAAATTATAGCGTGTTTCTTCATCTTTTGGATTAATTCGTAAACTATTTTTATAGGAATCGACTGCTTTTTGATAGTCATTTAATCCCATTTGTGCATTACCAATATTGTGATGAGATTGTGCTTTTAAACTATTACTTTTAGCATTTTTTGCCAGATAATCATATTGTGTAATGGCTTCTTTATAGCGTTTTTGTAACATCATGGCATTCGCTAGATTGTAGATTGCTTTTGGATTTCCAGGATGAGTTGCCATAGATTTTTTATAGGAGACTTCAGCATCAGCATAGTTTGCTTTTTGGTATAATTCGTTTCCTTCACGCAGTTGATTGTTAGCAATGCGCGCTTGTTTTTCAATATCTTGAGCAAAACTATTATTAGCTATGAACAGAATGAATAAAAAGAATTTTATAGAACGATTCATTACTTACTTTTTTCATTAAATAAATTCAACTTTTGAATCCATTTTGTTTTCTTTTCTAACAGAAATATATCTAACAATAATAGGAATAATCCGATACCGATAAACCATTGAAATTGGTCTTTATAATCAGAAAATTCTTTGGTTTCAAATTCTTTTTTTTCAGCATTAATTAGTAGATCCTCTACATATTTTACAGCTTCTTTAGTTTTATTTCCGTCAATATAACTTCCTTTGCCGGTTTTAGCGATTGTTTTTAATACGTCATCGTGTAGTTGGGTGATTATCATATTACCTTCTCTATCTTTTTTATATCGAATATTTCCTTTTTTATTAATGGGAATTGGTCCTCCTTTTCGAGTTCCCAAACCAATAGTATAGGTCTTAATTGCTTCTTGTTGAGCTTTTTGAGTTAGAGATTTTGCATTGTCTTGATGATCTTCTCCATCGGATATTATAAACAAAAACCGATTGGTTTGCTCGTCATTATCATAATAGGTTTGTGCTAGTTTGATGGCTTCGCCAATGGCTGTTCCTTGACTAGAAACCATATCAGGATGTGCTGTTGCAAGGAACATTTTAGCAGCAGAATGATCGGTTGTTATCGGTAATAACGGATAGGCATTTCCTGCATAAATAATAATTCCTACACGATCACTTCCTAATTTATCGATGATATTATTAATGATTAATTTGGCTTTTTCTAAACGGCTCGGCGCGACATCTTGAGCTAGCATGCTTTTAGAAACATCTAATGCAAAGACAACATCTACACCACTACGTTTTACCGTTTTTAGCGCAGTTCCCATTTTGGGATTAACTAATCCGATGATTAAAAAAGTTAAACCCAAACTCACTACAATCATTTTAAGCATAGACTTAAAGGTAGATTTATCTGGACTTAAACGTTTTAATAAATCAGAATCAGCAAATTTTTTCTGTATGCGTTTTTTCCACCATAAAACCATAAAATAGCCTAGCCATACTAGTGGTAAAATAGCTAGTAGGTAAAAATATATGGGCGTTTCTAGTCTGTACATTCAAGTGTTTATTTGTGGATTTGTTTATCTGTTAAGTTGATATTTACGTAAAGCATTTAGCATATTGGTGATTTTTGTTATTTGTAACCGAACGCTATCATACTCATGTTGTGAAATATATTCTAATTCTTTTGAAATTATTACTTGATTTAATAGCTCCATAGTAGAACTATAGGAAATTGTTGTAAAATGAGCCTTATCCTTGTTTGTGTTTCTTGATGTTCCTTCTGAAATATTTGAGGCTATAGAAATAGCGGCTCGTTTCATTTGACTTATTAAACCAAATCGTTCATCAGTAGGAAATTCATTAGTTAATTTATAAATAGTTTTAACCAATTCAACACTTTCTTTCCAAACTTCTAATTTCTCAAATGAATATATATACATAATAGTAGTAATTATTTTTCCTTGAATTTTTCAGGAAGTGTTTTTTTCATACTCCTTTTAACAAATAAACAAATCCACTCTAAATAAAGCTTTTATAAACAGTAAATTTCAACAACATTTCCAACAACAAAAACAAGCCTGCTAACAAAACCCAGAATCTAAATTGTTCATCATAGTTGTAGTATTTAAACTCTTCAACTTCTGTTTTTTCCATTTTATTGATTTCCTCATATATTTTTTTAAGTTTGGTATTGCTAGTTGCTCTAAAATAACGTCCGCCGGTTTCTTTGGCAATCTTTTTTAACAGTACTTCATCAATTTCTACGAATTGGTTTTGAAAATTTAGACTACCATTTGCGTTTTTTGAAACAGGAAATAGTGCCATTCCATTAGTCCCTAAACCTATCGTATACACTTTTATCTCTAAATCTTTTGCAATTTCTGAGGCTGTTATAGGATCGACAAATCCGGTATTATTCACGCCATCTGTTAAAAGAATAATTACTTTGCTTTTTGCTTTACTATCTTTTATTCTGTTAATAGCCGAACCTAATCCCATACCAATGGCTGTGCCACCTTCTAGTTCACCCCAATTTAGTTCACTTATTGATCTTACAATAATATCTTTATCACTTGTAACAGGTGTTTTGGTAAAACTTTCACCGGCATAAGCAACAATTCCTATACGGTCATTCGGACGTTTATTTACAAAATTAATAGCTACTTTCTTTAATGATTCTAGTCTATTTGGTTGTAAATCTTTAGCTAACATACTTGCTGACACATCAATCGCCATAACAATATCAATTCCTTTATTGGTCTTGGTTTTTTTACTTACGGAATAGGTTCGTGATCTTGCTAACGCAACAACTAATGCGCTTATCGCTAGCAAACGTAAAATGGGTAAAATAGCCCTTGTTTTTGCAATCCAACTACCTTTTGTAAGCAATCCTTTTGAATTTCCCATTTTTAGACTTGCCCGATTTTTATTGCCTATCCAAAAATACCATACTATCAATAAAGGTATCAGGGCAAAAAGCCATAAAAAATTAGGATGTAAAAATTCAAAATTATTTGGCATGATTTGAAAGTTAGAAGTCTGAAGTTTTGATTTGTTTATATAATTAATTTAGTTTTTATTAGATGTTTTTTCTTTTGAATTAGGATTGTCTAGTTTCTGTAGCTGTATAGATTTTTCTATTTTGGCTTCAATTTTAGCAGCATAATTGTCATTTTCTTTTCTAATAAAAGATAGTTGCTGTACCGCATTTCCATTAATAAAGATATATTGTTTTAGTAGTAATTTTTGATCTATCGCTTTGAAACTACCTATTAGTTTTTTACCACTTAAACCGTTAATAGTCACTTCTTCTTCATCATAAGAAAAATCAGTTATTCCTTTTTGAGATTTTACTAAATCAACAGCATTAACAATTACCTTATCTAACTCTAATGGTACTTGCTCGTTAAACTCAACCGTTGTCAGAGAGATAACAAAACCGCTAATTAGGCTTCCATAAGAAAAACTAGCATTAGAAGTCATAAACTGTCTAGCTCCTTCGGGAACACCTGAACTAATGGCTTTCAAAACCTTGGGTGTCTCTAAACTAATAGCAGGATATCCATAACTACTTTTATACCATTCGCCTTCTAATAATTCTTTGGTAGGATGTCCAATTACAGTGTCTTTTACGTAAGTATAACCATAATAAGATATGGTGCTAATTGCTATGATTAGTGCAATAACAATTCCAATGATTAACCCAATTATTCTGCGATTACGAGTAGTTTTAACTTGTCTTTGTTCTTGTGTTTCTACTATTACTTCGTTGCCAAATTCATCTAAAACAGGTTTATGTACGACCGATTGAATATCATTTATTATTATTTCAGCAGTTTTTCTATCCTCTTGTATTTGTAGTAATTCTGGTTTTGCTTTGGCAAATTTCACTAAATCAGCTTGTTTTAAAAACTGATGTAATTGAATGATTCGTTCTTTTTCAATTCCGATTTTATTAGATTTGTTATGGATGCTTAACAGCATAATTAACTCATCTGTTGTAACTTCTAATGTTGGAATATTGACATCTTTTCCGATATAGTTTCGGATAATATCAGTAAGCTCTACATAATATTCTTTAATTTTTTGCTGTTCGATAAGTTGTTTCTTATCTAAAGAACCAAAATGCTCTAATGCTTCATCTATCGGACTTAATAGAATTTTGGTTTTCTTTTTTAATACTTTTTTACCTCTGTAGGCAAGCCACCAAATCAATGCAATTAAAACTAATACACCTAAAACCCACCATAAATACTGCGTGTAATCATGCCAAGTTTTTGGAGCCGCTTTATAGATAGATTTTATAGGAAATAACTTTTGTTTTGCGGTATCGACAGCGACAGTTCCTACACTAATTAATAAACTATCGGTAAGGTAGTTGTGATTGTTAATACGTACTTTTTGTGGTGGAATTTTATAGGTTCCACTATCAAAACTTGTCAGTAAATACTTTTTATATAGCCTATTTTTTAAAGTATCAATGGGTAAAGAATGTACTACTTCAACTTTACCTAAACTATCCATTTCCAGTTTTGGGAATATAACTTTTGATGTATTTTTAGTAGCTATTTCATATTGAATTTGTTCACCAATTCGTATATGAGTGGTATCTACCTTAAGTGTTACTTGTGAAAAAGCAAAAGTAGTGAATAGCAGAAAAAAGCCAATTAATACCCGATCCAAAAAGGATGGAAATAATTTTTGAAATAATAAACCTTCTTTAAATTTCATTTAGTAATTGCTGTTAACTGCATTATAAAAACGCACGCAAAACTAGTGTTTTGGGAATAAGTTTTTATTAAAAAAAACTAAAAAAAAGATATAGTTTGTTTGTTGGTGTTTTTTTGTTGATTCTTTAGCAACTTTGTGTCCCTACCTGAGGCAGGCATTAGCGGTTAATATCCTCCAACTCTAACACCTTCTGAATCATATTATCACGATTTTCGTAAATACGATAGAAACCTGTCTCATCAAATAACTCACGTGCTGTTAAAGCCTTTAGATAGGTCTTTAAAAGTTTTGATTTTATAAGTTTTTGATGAAAATTTGGTTGTGTTTCTTTGATGTAAGCTGTCAACATACGATCACCATCAAAATTTTGATTGAATTCATCCCAAGTCATAGAATAATAATTAGCTCTATTTGTATCGATATAATCAAAAACAAAATTATTAATTCTACCTAATCGAAAACCATGTAAATAAAGAGTTGTGTCAATAGGAACAAATACATCTGGTGTAATACCGCCGCCACCATAAACTATTTTGCCTTTGGCGGTTATGAATTTTAATGAATCGTTAACATGAATACTATCCTTGTTGAGCAACTCACCATTTTTCATTCTATTAAATCGATCTAATTCATAGGATGTAAAACCTTTATGGTTATACGGTTTTTGAATAGAGCGACCTGTCGGTGTGTAATATCTTGCAGTAGTTAGCCGTACAGCTGAACCATCACCTAATTCCATTTCTTGTTGTACCAAACCTTTACCGAAAGAACGACGTCCAACAATAGTTCCTTTATCATTATCTTGTAGAGCGCCTGCAATAATTTCGCTAGCCGAAGCAGAATCCTCATCAATAAGAACATAGATAGTTCCTGTTTCAAAATCACCTTTTGACGTCGCAGTGGAGTTGGTGATTTTACCGGCTTTATTTTTTGTAAAAACAATGAGTTTATCATATTCCAAAAACTCGTCGGCGATTTCATTGGCAATATCCATGTATCCACCAGTATTTCCTCTTAAATCTAAAATAAGAGTTTTCATTCCATCCACTTTTAAAGCAAGTAATGCAGTATGGAATTCATCGTAAGTATTACGAGCAAATCGGTCAATTTTTATAAACCCAATAGTGTTATTTACCATATAAGAAACGGGTACACTGACTAAATTTACATTTCCTCTATCAAAGGTAAAGTTGAGTAAACTATCAATTTGTTTTCTGTAAATGGTTAAGGCAACTTTACTGGTGTCTTCTCCTTTTAAGCGATCCATTATCTGATCGTTATTATATTTTTTTCCAAAAATAGTATCCGCATCAGCAATTAATATTCTATCACCAGCTAAAAGACCTGCTTTTTCACTTGGTCCATTTTTGATAATATTTAAGACGGTAACAGAGTCTCGAATCATCCTAAACTGAATACCAATTCCTTTAAAATTACCATTCATACTTTCTTGAATTCCTTTTAATTCAGATTTTGGAATATATACAGAATGGGGATCTAATTTAAGGAGCATTTGGTTTATAGCACCATCTAAAAGGGAATCGGTATCGACTTCATCTACATAATCATATTCAATATAATTAATGAGACGTTTAATTTTATTTTCTTGTTGGTTTTTTGAAAAAAGAAAGGACGGATTATTAGGGTAATCTAACAAACTACCAATAAGAATTCCTATAGCAACTGCTATTCCTAGTAATAATATAATATTTGGATATTTCTTAGACATTTTTTAATTCTGTAATTTCTACACCTGCTTTTGCTAAAAATTCTACGCCAGACATATCACTATATGCATTTTTATAAACAAGGCGTTTAATGCCAGATTGGTGTACTAATTTACTACATTCTTTGCAGGGCGACATGGTTAAATATAACGTAGCATCTTTACAAGATTGCGTAGATCTGGCAACTTTTAATATAGCATTGGCTTCAGCATGTAAAACATGCCATTTGGTATCGTTGTTTTCATCCTCACATTGGTTGTCAAAACCTGTCGGAGTTCCGTTAAAACCATCAGAAATTATCATGCGATCTTTTACGATTAATGCACCTACTTGTTTGCGTTTGCAATGAGATAATTTAGCCCATTCTGATGCCATTCGCATATAGGCTTGGTCGTATCGTTGTTGTTTTTTATCCATAGTTAGGGCGAAAGTACATACTTTTTTTACCGCCAAGACACAAAGGCGCAAAAAAGTTGTAGAACTCTTTATAGAAACTTCATTTTTTTAATATACTACCCATGTATTTGCACCTTAGTGTCTTAGCGGTGGTTTTTCCAGCCCCTTAAAAAACACCTTCAAATCAATCAATTCATAAGGCTTGTCAATAATCTTTTTATCGGTATCTAATACAAAATAATTGGGTGTTGCAAACACATTATAACTTCTTGCAATTGGGTTTTCCCATTTATCCAAAGCTAATATATGTGTCATTTCAGGATAATAATAGGTTTCCGATTTCCAAACTCCTTGACTTTCTTCGGTCTCCATTCCTATGGCAAGAACTTTTATTTTTTTATTATCTTTTGCGTATTCATATAGTTTGGGAATTTCTTTCATACAATGTGGGCAAGTGGTGCTCCAAAATACTATAATGTAATTGTCGTATCCTTTTAATTCAGAGAGTTTTATGGTTTTATTTTTCTCTTTCCAAACTATTTCGCCAGCAGTTCTTCCTATGGCGGTTTTTAGGTCTTGTTGTATTGTATTTTTAAAATCTGCATTTTGAGATTCTAAAAGTAGTTGATCATAATAATTTGTAAAAAGATAATCAGTTAAACTGATATTTTCATCTTTAGCAAAAGATTGAATTAAAGCTTGAATAAACCCAGATTTTAATTCCTGATTATCAATTCGTTGTAGTATGTCATCTACTGACTTTTTGTATAGTTTATTTTGAGTTTCAGAATCTCTTGAAACGGTTAAATAAAAAACATAATCCATTACTTTATCTATCAAAATAGAGGAATGTATTAAGTTATCATTATTGAAATCTACCGTATCAAAATAATGTTCTTTTACAAAAGGTAAATATTCCTCAGGATTTCTAATGGGTTCTTGTGGTTGAATACGTGTGTTAGCTTTAATTAAATCTGTTATAATTTGGTTTTGTTCTGTTTGTTCTAGATTTGTTAGATAAGCTGTAACGAAATCTTGTTCTATTTGATATTTGTCATTTAAATCTTGTAAAGCTAGTGAATCATTTTCTTGAAAATAGACTACTTGTAACGAATCTAATTTTTGTTGTTTTAAACCAATTTCATTTAAATCTTTATAGTAACGTGTATTGGCAGCAGATTCCATAAAAATAGGAGTGAGATCAGTTTCTAATGGATTAAATTGTACTTCAAAACTCTTGCCTAAATATAAAAAATCAATATAATTCATTGTTTTTTGATCAAAAACCAAACGATACATTCCTTTTTTCTGTTCTTTGGGAATTGTCAAACTAAATTCTCCAGTATCAGAATCAACATAACTCACATATTTTTGTTGTGATCCATAAGCGCTATAAAGAACAACTCTGTTTGATAGAGTCGGCTCCATTTTGATTTTTATGATATTATTTTCCTGTGCAAAGAAACTAAAGGATAAGCTAAGAAAGAATAAGAATACAATTTTTGGGTGCATATTTTTAGTTTTATGAGAGCGAAAATACAATAATCAGACCAAACGAATGAATGATAAAAATATTTTTTTGTCTGATACTGTGGATGCTATTGTTGTAATGTAGATAATTATCAACTCCCGTTTTAAAGTCAATAACTAAAATTGATCTAACTTGCACTTCAAACCCCTAATTTAACATAAAATCAATTTATTAACCACCCAAATTTTTTATAAGCAAAGAATGATAATTTGTTCTCCGCTTTTTTGTTATTTGCTGATTGTTATTTGTTATTTACTATGTAGGTTTGCAACATGAATTATTTATCCATTGAAAATATCAGCAAATCTTTTGGAGAACGTGTCCTTTTTGAAGGTATTTCGTTTGGAATCAATAAAGATCAAAAAATAGCATTTGTAGCCAAAAATGGAACAGGTAAAACAACCTTACTCAATATAATTGCTGGTTTAGATAGTTCAGATACCGGACAAATAGTACAAAGAAAAGGCCTAAATATTGCCTATTTGTCTCAAAAGATGGACTTAAATACAGCTTTGACGGTTGAACAAAGTATTTTTGACACGGATAATCCAATATTAAAGATTATTGAAACCTACGAAAAAGCACTTGAAAATCCAGATGACACAGAAGCCTATCAAGAGGCATTTGATGCTATGGAACATCATAATGCATGGGATTTTGAAACACAGTACAAACAAATACTTTTTAAACTTAAATTAGAAAATTTAAATAAAAAAGTAAATGAATTATCAGGTGGACAACAAAAACGTTTAAGTTTAGCCATTTGCCTTTTACAAAATCCAGACTTGTTAATCTTAGATGAACCAACTAATCATCTTGATTTAGAAATGATTGAGTGGTTAGAGACCTATTTTCAAAAAGAAAAAATCACCTTATTTATGGTGACGCATGATCGTTATTTTTTAGAACGTGTTTGTAACGAAATTATCGAGTTAGATGAAGGTGAAATCTATAAATATTCGGGTAATTACTCTCATTTTTTAGAGAAAAAAGAAGCACGTTTAGCTGTTGAAAAAGCAACTCAAGAAAAAGCAAAAAACTTATACAATAAAGAGTTAGATTGGATGCGTCGCCAACCCAAAGCACGAACCACAAAATCAAAATCTCGAATAGACGATTTTTATGTCACTCAAGAAAAGGCACATAAAAAACGTCAAGATCATCAAGTACAATTAGAGATTAATATGCAGCGTTTGGGTAGTAAGATTGTTGAGTTGCATAATGTAAGTAAATCCTTTGGAGATTTGACCGTACTCAAGAATTTCGACTATGTTTTTAAGAAAGGTGACCGCATCGGAATCATAGGAAAAAACGGAAGTGGAAAAACAACCTTACTAAACCTAATTACAGAAGAATTACAACCAGACACTGGTAAAGTGGTAGTTGGTGAAACTGTTAAAATTGGTTACTATTCTCAAGAAGGAATAGATATAAAGCCCGAACAAAAAGTTATTGATGTCATTCGAGAATTTGGAGAATTTATTCCTTTAACAAAAGGGCGTAGTTTGTCAGCTGGAGGTTTGTTAGAACGTTTTCTATTCAATAGAAAACAACAATATGACTATGTAGAAAAGTTGAGTGGTGGCGAACAAAAACGCTTGTATTTATGTACCGTTTTAATTCAAAATCCTAATTTTTTAATCTTAGATGAGCCAACTAATGATCTGGATATTATCACATTAAATGTTTTGGAGAATTTTTTACTCGATTTTCCAGGAGTTTTGTTAACCGTATCTCATGATCGGTATTTTATGGATAAGATTATTGATCACCTTTTTGTTTTAAAGGAAGGTAAAATAGCAGATTTCCCTGGTGATTATACGGATTATAAAGCCTATCAAGATATTCAAACTGCAACAACATCTAATAAAGTAAAAAAGACAGATGCCAGAGATACTTCAACTCAAAAACTTAAAGTTTCTTATCAAGAGAAAAAAGAGTTTGAAACTATTGAAAAGGATTTAGCCAATTTAGCCAAGAAAAAATCAGAAATCGAAAAAGCTTTTGTAGAAGCAAGTATTCCAGAGGAAAAAATGTTTGAAATGGGACAAGACTTAGAATCAATTATCAAACAAATCGAAGAAAAAGAGGAACGCTGGCTAGAATTAAGTATGATGATGGAATAGATATTCGTAGTGAATACTTCAATGGTAACTCTACTTTGTCAAAGTTCCAAACTTTGACAAAGTTTTTATCAATTTAACTAGGCTTTTACAAGTAAATCCAAACCGACTGTTCTATCTAAATTTTATGTATTTTTGCCTATTACATTATTAATTAACAACAACCTCAACGACAAAAATTTTAGCAATTTTGCGTCTTAGCGGTAAAAAAATCACAAATTATGTCAAACGATAAAGAAAAAGCAGCAAAGCTAAAAGCACTACAACTTACCTTAGATAAATTAGACAAAACCTATGGAAAAGGAGCCGTTATGAAAATGGGCGATGCTCCTGTAATTGATATCGATGCCATTCCTTCAGGTTCTTTAGGATTGGATATTGCATTAGGTGTTGGTGGTTATCCACGAGGTCGAGTCGTGGAAATTTATGGGCCTGAATCATCTGGTAAAACAACTTTAACCCTACACGCTATTGCTGAAGTTCAAAAACAAGGTGGTATTGCAGCTTTTGTGGATGCAGAACATGCTTTTGATCGGTATTATGCTAAGAATTTAGGAATTGATATTGATAATTTAATCATTTCACAACCTGATTATGGCGAGCAGGCACTTGAAATTACAGACAACTTAATTCGTTCGGGTGCAATTGATTTAATTGTAATTGACTCCGTAGCAGCCTTAACACCTAAAAGTGAAATTGAAGGAGAAATGGGTGATTCTAAAATGGGATTACATGCACGTTTAATGTCTCAAGCCTTAAGAAAACTTACAGCAGTTATTCATAAGACACAATGTACTGTTATATTTATCAATCAGTTACGTGAAAAAATTGGCGTAATGTTTGGTAACCCAGAAACAACCACTGGTGGTAATGCACTGAAGTTTTATTCCTCAGTTCGTTTAGATATTCGTCGTCGTACACAAATAAAAGATGGTGATAATGTAATCGGAAATAGAACCAAAGTAAAAGTTGTGAAAAATAAAGTAGCACCGCCATTTAAAATTGCTGAGTTTGATATTATGTATGGTGAAGGTATTTCTAAAGTTGGAGAAATCCTTGATTTAGGAGTTGATTATGAAATTATCAAAAAAAGTGGCTCTTGGTTTAGTTATGGAGATACCAAATTAGGTCAAGGTCGTGATGCAGTTAAAAAATTAATTCTTGATAACCCAGAGTTGGCTGATGAATTAGAGGCTAAAATTGTAGATGTAATCAAGAATAAAGATTAATAATTAGGAATGTATGTAAAGAAGTAAAACGTATATTTTAATAATAATCCAATCTAACCCTGCTAGAGTTCAAAACTCTAGCAGGGTTAGATAATTAAAACAATTTTCTAACTTATACATGACACAAAAAAGAAAAATAGAATTAATGGCGCCAGCTGGTAGCTTTGATTCATTACAAGCAGCATTAGACAATGGTGCAGATTCCATCTATTTTGGAGTAGAGCAGCTTAATATGCGTGCACGTGCATCTATCAACTTTACTTTAGATGATTTAGAAGAAATTTCGACACGTTGTAAAGCAAAAAATGTTCGTAGGTATTTGACTTTAAATACCATTATTTATGATCATGATCTATCTTTAATTAAAACTTTAATTGATGCTGCTAAAAAGGCTGATATTACTGCAGTTATAGTAATGGATCAGGCAGTAATCTCCTATGCAAGACAGGTTGGAATGGAAGTGCATATTTCTACCCAAATTAATATCACAAATATTGAAACTCTAAAGTTTTATGCCATGTTTGCTGATACTGTGGTATTGAGTCGTGAATTAAGCTTAGGACAAATCAAAAAAATAACAGAAGAAGTTAAAAAACAAGACGTAAAAGGACCTTCGAGAAAGCTAGTCGAAATCGAAGTTTTTGGTCATGGAGCTCTATGCATGGCAGTTTCAGGGAAATGCTATATGAGTTTACATACCTTTAACTCCAGCGCAAATCGTGGTGCCTGCAAACAAAATTGTCGTAAACCTTATCGAGTTATTGATAAAGAAACAGGTGTCGAACTAGAAATTGACAATGAATATATCATGTCACCCGAAGATTTGTGTACCATAGATTTCTTAGATGAATTAGTAGATGCTGGCATTCGTGTTTTAAAGATTGAAGGTCGTGGTCGTGCACCAGAATATGTAGCTAAAGTAATCAAAACCTATCGTGAAGCTATTGATGCCATTGAAGAAGGAACCTATTCAAAAGAAAAAGTTACTATTTGGATGACTGAATTAGAAAAAGTCTATAACAGAGGTTTTTGGGGTGGTTATTATTTAGGGAGAAAATTAGGAGAATGGAGTGATGTTCCAGGTTCAAAAGCTACACAAAAGAAAGTTTATATTGGTAAAGGAGTACACTATTATCCAAAAGCAAATATTGGCGAATTCAACATTCAAGCATTTGATGTAAAAATAGGAGACACTATTTTAGTGACAGGCCCAACAACTGGAGCACAAGAAATGAAATTAACAGAGATGTTCGTCAATGATAAAAAGGATGAAACTGCCAAAAAAGGTGATGTGGTAACCATACCAATTTTGTTTAGAATACGACCATCCGATAAATTATATAAAATTGTAAAAACAGAATTTGCAAAATCATAATTTACTGTGAAACCCATCTATATGATATTCTCATGCTCATAATAACTCTTCAACGTGCTAAATGTATCGGATGCAACTACTGTCAAGAAGTAGCTCCCGAGCAGTATCGTATGTCTAAAAAAGATGGAAAAGCAGTTTTGTTGCATGCAAGAGATCGTAACGGATTTCACACTGTTAAAATACACGATGATGAGTTATTAGAGGTAAATTTAAAAGCAGAAGAAGGTTGCCCTTCTAAAATTATAAAAGTAAAACTTCAATAATTTTTTTTCGTTCTATTTTATATCCGTATTTTTGGAGATTACACCTTTGTCTGATTAATAAGTTTCTCTATAGGATTTTGTTATTAGAAAGCTAGGTGCTTTTAGTTGTTAGTTTGTTATCATGAACTTTTAACTTTTAACTTTTAACTTCAAAAAATGAGTTGTACCAATTGCGGACAGCAGACAACAATAAAAACCTTACCCAATGGTTGTAAAAATAATGGGAGTTGCGGCACTCTTAGCTGTGACAAATTAACCGTATTTGATTGGTTAGGTAATATGAAATTACCCGGTAATCAAGAAGCTTTTGATATTCACGAAGTACGTTTTAAAAACGGACGAAAAGCCTATTTTAAAAATGTAAATAACCTATCTCTTTGTATGGGTGAAGCTATTGCCGTAGAAGGATCGCCAGGTCATGATATTGGCAGTATTTCTCTTTCAGGAGAATTAGTGAAAGTACAGTTACAAAAACATAAGATTGCTGTCGATAGTGAAGATCTTAAGAAAATTTACCGTAAAGCTTCACAAAACGATATAGATGTTTGGCAAAAATCAAGAAATAAGGAAATTGAAACCCAACGAGAAGCACGTTTAATTCTAGGGAAACTTGGATTAAAAATGAAACTATCTGATGTGGAATACCAAGGTGATGGCAAAAAGGCTACATTTTATTACACAGCCGATTCTCGTGTTGATTTCAGACAATTAATTAGAGATTTAGCAGCTGCATTTCATGTTCGTATAGAAATGAAACAAGTAGATTTACGTCATGAGGCAGCTCGTTTAGGGGGAATTGGTTCTTGTGGGCGTGAATTGTGTTGTTCAACCTGGCTGACAGATTTTAGAAAAGTAAATACAAATGCTGCACGATATCAACAGCTTTCTTTAAGTCCTCAAAAACTACAAGGTCAGTGTGGTAGACTAAAATGTTGTTTAAACTTTGAATTAGATTCTTATTTAGATGCTTTAAAAAGTTTCCCAGATACAGACACCTTACTTAAAACAGAAAAAGGAGTTGCGCGTTATATCAAAATGGATATTTTTAAAGGCTATTTATGGTATTCCTATACTAATAGCGAAGATTATAAATGGTATCGCCTTACCGTAGAACAAGTAAATGAAGTTATTGCAAACAATAAGCAAGGTAAAAAAGCAGCTTCCCTATCCGAATTAGAAATAATTGAGACAATAGAGAAGGTAAACTTTGAAGATGCAGTAGGTGAAGATAGTCTAACTCGTTTTGATCGTCCTAAAAGATCGAAACGATCTAGAAATAAAAAAAGAAGACCTCAAAACAAAAATAACAATTCTAGAAACCAAAATAAACCTGCAAATAATCAAAATAAGAATAAGCAGGA